>JAAUSY010000146.1 GCA_012032475.1 Chloroflexaceae bacterium | reverse complement strand
CAGTCGGGCACGCCCGGTTCGGCAGGAGGAGAAGCAGCGGGTCGCCCTGACCGCGCTTCCGGCAGGGGGGGGGGCTGGCTCGCCGCCAATGCCACTCAGCCAGTCGGGCACGCCCGGTTCGGCAACGGGAGGGGAGGGAGCAGGGGAAGGAGGAGCAGGGTGTTCTGGTTGCATCCAGGAGGGAACCAGGTTGTCCGGTTCTTGAGATAGCTCTTCCTCCGAGCCGAAAAGAATTGGCACCTTCTTCCCGGTTCCAGGAGATGGCGTGGGAGGAGCCGAAATATCGAAATGAAATGGCTCAACCTCCAGAGAGTCGATCTCTGACGCTGGCGAAGGTTCCGTCACCGCCTGGGAATCATAGTGCGATGGATTGACCCCCAATTCCCGAAGGTCCTGGTCCAGTTCCTCCGATGACACATCTCGGAGCCAATCGGGAATATTCTGCTCATCAAGGTTGGTGCCCCCTCCGCTCTCAAGTTCTTCCTCATAGTGGAGAGATGCCTCGCTCGTGTCAGCATCCTGTTCTTCCACCCCCAGACTCCGCAGCCAATCGGTTGCGCCCACCGGAGGGCGGATACGCGCTGTGGTGGGGGAGGATTGGGGAGCGGGCGATGTTGACTCGGCCCCGGCCCCAAATTCGTTCTGAATACCGCGCAGCCATTCGGGAACGGTGATATCCCCTCGGTCTGAAGTTCCCGGTGGTTCGGATGGCTCAATTGTTTCGGGGGAATCGTCATCAGGTTCGGTGCTCTGAAGCCATTCGGGAAGAGCCTCTGGCTCCGCACTGCTGGTGGGAACAGGGGGGACCGGTGCCTTCCGCGGTTGAGGCCGCGCCGGTAACGGAACATCTTGTAACCAGGGTGGTAGGTGTTTCATAGGGTACGTAAGGGTTCGACCCTTATTTATTTATCGCTATCTTTGCCGCATGTCCTTCTGATTATCGGTCAAGGTATGGCTGGTCAAATCCGAGCAAAACCCGCATCGTGGCAACCAGCGTTCCAACCGCTGCACCAATGAGCAAGCCACGCGCCCCGGCCAGGGCGATATACTGGTCAAGCCACTGCATGGTTTCGGTCACCAGCGGAAGCGAGGCCACCGGCGGAATTTGTGTGACCAACACGACCAGCGCCACCGCGATGATGACCAGGTTTTCGCGGGTGCGCTGGTGAAGCGCCCGAATGATGGTGCTCAGGCTGAAGAACGCCAGCAAGGCCAGGAGGCTGCTGGTGAGCGGTTCGTAGACGGCATGGAAGAAGCGGCGAACCGGCTCTTCGGCCAGGGTCACTCCGGAGACTCCAATCCCTATCACGGCGAACATGGCGGCGAGCAACACCAGGCTATAGCCCCAGTCTTCTTTTTGCCGAAGGACCCGCATGACATGGGAGCCGGCCACACTCACCAGCCCGACCACCAGGGCCAGCGCAACCAGCACCGCAGCCCAGTTGATGAGCAGGAATGCGAGCGGTTGAATAACTCCCCCGGCCCCGAAGGAGTCAATGAGCACCAGAAAGCCTGCCACTCCCGCGGGGACGGTCACCAGGAACAACCGAACCGGTTGCCTGAAGAGTGAGGTCTTTTGTTCGGTCGAAGATACTGGTGGTGATGACATAGGTCAGGTTATCCCAATGCTGATTGCAGTTGCTCAATCCAGGGGCGCAACCAGGGTTGGAGGAGGCTGTAGAGGCACCCGCCAACGAGCAAGACGATGATACCGGTCCGCAGCAAATCTTGAGTCATCAACCGGGCCTGGGGAGCCGCTGAATCCGCCAGATAGGCTTCGGCAGCAAAGACTTCTTCCCCGATGAGGGGAGATGGAGTGCTCAGGACCATCACGGGGAGCGCTGCTACGGAGGTGGTCCCCATGACCTGGGGAATTCCTCGCCGGGACCCTTCTTCGGCGAAGAGCAGAAATTCCGTCCCGAACCCTCCCAGAAGCTGACTGGCTTCCAACCGCTGACGGGCATAGAAGGTCATTACTCCCGTGGCATAGGCCGTGGCGTTCTCGTGCGAGAGGAGTTGAATGCTTGATGGGTCGTAGTCATGGGCGCGCCCGGCCCGCCGGTAGGCCTGGCGAAGGATGCCGCGGAGCGCGAGGTGAGCAACCGCGTCGCCGCTGCTCACCAGGATGGGCGATCCTTTCAGTGCCGCTTTGTTGGCAACGCGCTCGGCTGCGAGCAAGCCGACCATGGTTTCAGCGATGGTGCTTCGGCTTCCCACCGTGCCGCCCCCTGGCGAGAGGTGGACGGCCCGCCCGGTTTCGGCTCCGCGCCCCAGGGCAGCCTGTAACGGGTCAAGCGCCGGGAGAGGGCGACGCTCTGGCACGGCCCCGGACATGGCGCGGGCGTGGTACCACCACGTGATGGCGACGACCACGAGCGCCGCAAGCAACACCAGTATGGTTTCGGCGGGAAGAAACATAGAACCCCTGAACTTCTGGCGAAAGGTGCCCCGTGATGTATGAATGATAGCACACCAGAACGCTCGATGCAACCGTTTGGAGCGGGTTATCACAGCAGAGAGCAAAAACTAGCCCGCAGAAGGACGAGACCAGACCGGGTGGTTTTTCGTTTTTTCCTTTCTGTCGCGGTGTATCTGCTCTCTGCTGGTTCGCGCCAGTCAATGCAATGTCATGCCATTCCAGCAATATCAATCCATACAATCCATACAATCCATACAATCCATCAATCAATACAGGAACATGGGTTTGCCCAACAGGTGGGCCACCTTGGGCTTGTAGTTCTCGGCGTCGTAGAGTTCGCCGACATCCACTCGCTTGGTCCCGCGGATGCACGAATCCACCGGCACGGTGGTGTAGATGCCGTTTTGCAGGGCCATCATCAGGCCGACGTGGCCTTTTTCGATTTGCTGCACGGCCATGTTGCCGTAGGAGGTTGCAACCATCCGGTCGAGCGAGTCGGGCGCGCCAGCCCGCATGAGGTAGGCCAGTTGTTGATTGACGATGTCCACGCCAGTCAGCTTCTTGAGGGCGTCGCCAAGAATCTGGCCGATGCCTCCCAGTTTCTTGTGCCCGTAGGCGTCTTCTTGCCCATATTCTATCACCTGGCCGCCGAGCATACTGGCCCCTTCGGAGACGGCCACAATGGCGTAGTTACTGGGGTTTTTCTCGCGGTCCGCGACGATCATCTGGGCTAGCTTTTCAATGTCGAACGGGACTTCGCTGATGAGCGCCCGGTCCACGTCGGCAAGGTAGGCCGAGATGAGCGCGGTCTCGCCACTGTTGCGCCCGAAGAGTTCGACCACGGCGATGCGTTCATGGCTGCCGGTTGGGGTTCGTAGCGAGTGAATGAAGTCTACGCTGCGGGTCACGGCGGTGCTGAAGCCAATGCAGTAGTCGGTGCCATAGACGTCGTTGTCCATCGTTTTGGGGATAGCGACGACCCGGAAGCCTTCGGAATGGAGCCGTGCGGCGTAGGAAAGGGTATCATCCCCTCCGATAGGAACGAGTGTTTCAATCCCCAGGTGCTCCAGCACTTTGACGATGTGCGGGGTGCAGTCTATGGTCTTCTGCCCTTCGGCAAACGGATATTTGTCCTTGAGAAACGCGGGGATGTCGTGGGGGCGAACCTTCTGCGGGTTCGTCCGCGAGGTGTGGAGGTGGGTTCCGCCGTAGCGGTCAATGGTGCGGACAATGCTGCGATTAAGGGGCTGAATCCAATCCGCCTGCGAATGGAAGTCGTCGTCGGGGTTGTAGTTGAGCAAGCCCCCCCATCCGCGGCGAATGCCAATCACTTCCCACCCGTTTTCTTCGGCCCGGTTCACCACCGCTTTGATGCAGGGGTTGAGACCTGGAACATCGCCTCCCCCTGTGAGGATACCAATTTTCACCGTTCAATCTACCTTTCTAGTCGTCTACCTGAAACCAGATGTTGTCAGCTACCCACGGCTAAAGCGCGTGGGCTTGTCCCTGGCGCGACGGCAACGCCGCCTCCGAGACCGTAGGCGGACTGACAGCCGCCCTGGAAATGTTTATCGCCGCATTGGTATCAGCAGAGGTGGTATGTCCACACGACAGACAACAGAAATGGTTCTGGGTCGGACGGTTGCCCCGTTCCGTATGACCGCACACGCTGCATCGCTGACTGGTGTAGGCCGCACCAACGATGAAGACTGGCACCCCTGCCAGCGCAGCTTTGTAGCTGATGAACTGGCGCAGTTGTGCGAATGCCCAATTACTGTGTCGTGCTCGTTGCGTTTTGCGCAACCGTGTCCGTTCGCGGATGTCGGTCAGGTCTTCCAACGCGATGCCGCGATTCGTGTCTTTTGCTTTCGCTACGAGCGTTTTGCTGATCCGATGGTTGGTGTCTTTCTGGAACCGTGCCTGGCGTTTGCGCAGCTTCTTCAGGTGGCGTTTTGCCGATTTGGAGCCGCACCGCTGCAATCGCTGGCGCAGGTCGTGGAAGCGCTGGTGGGTCTGCTCGACCTGTTCACCCGAATAGTGTTCGCCATCCGAGTCCGAGGCGATATTGGCAATGCCCAGGTCCACGCCCAGGATGCCCTCGATTTCGGCAGAGCCTGGCTCCTCAATGTCGCAGACGACCAGCAGGTAGAAGGTGTTCTTGACCAGCACCAGGTCGCTTTCCCCCTGGCGAAACTGGAGCAGTTCGCGCTGGCGCTCACCGCAGACAAACGGGATGCGCTGCCGTCCCTCCAGCGTCCAGATGTTGACCGTGCCCTGGCTCAGTTGATAGGACAGGATGCGGTCATCATAGGCAATCGCACCGTGTGGCTTGAATGTGCGCAGGGTTCTGGTGTCCAGTTTGTAGGCATCGCCTACTTTGGCAAGCATTCGCACGGTCAATTGCGCCGACAGGTCAAACTGATCACGCACCTTTTGGTAAACCAGTTTTTGCAGGTCGTACTTTTTGAACGTGCGCGTCTCCCACGCGACCTGGCTGATGTAGTCACACGCGGCATTCGCCTGTTCCATCGTGCGAGTCAGTGCCTCGTGCTGCTCTGGTGTGGGGATCAGTTTGATTTGTGCAATCACCTTCATATATTGAAGTATAGTACACACGAGTGGCTTTGGCAATGGGCTGAAGCCGCTGAAGCAGGGCGCTTCCTCCCACCGCTGAAGCGGGTGGGCTTCCGCGCCTAAAGGCAAGCATCTGTGAAATTCAAGCGTATCTGTCATGTGACACTCCGCAGGGGCTTAAAGCCCCGCGGCTTCTTGCGGTTGCCCGCAAGCTACCCCTGGTGCCAGGGGGCCGGTGTCCCGGCCTCTCCGCATGCTCCGCTTGCCGCCGAAGCAGCAGCCGGTCTCCGATGCTTGAGCCGCATGGCTCGAACTCGACCGGTTTGACCCATCGGAAGGTTCGCTGATGGAACCCGATACCGATACGTTTACGTTGGAATAAGGACCCTCCCGACGCCTGAGAACCTCAAGTCTGCCCGTGGGCCTTCGGTTTCTGGGTGGGAGACCTGAACGAATGATACCAGGTGGGTGTTTTTTTGGCAAGAGCGCCATTCGGTGGGCTGAAGCCTGCGAGAAACCCGCCTTACCACTGCCGTTCAAACGGCGTGGTTTGCGGCGGGTTCCTTCTATCATAACTTCTGGCCCGCTGGTCACGGGGGCAAAGAGCATCGTATCAGCAGAGTCTCACTCCCCGGCTCCCGACCTGGCCCCGGTCCCGCTCGTCTCCGAACGGGTCGTCCCACCCGCCTGGGTCACCCCGGCCCCCGTGGTCAAAACGCCATTTCTGCAAATTGCCGCTCAGTTCCAGGAAAATTCGTTGTTATCCACATCTTCACCCCCATCTTCACACATCCTATCAACAGGATATCAACATTTTGGGGCCTCCGACCGAACTTCTGGTTATAGCTTCTTGACACACTATAAATATCTGCTATAATCAGCATGTCGGTTCAGCAACTCCGTGCGGAACGCCTATGCAACCAATCGCGATAATCGGGTCACCCAACAGTACCACCACCTTCACGGTTGACATCCTGGAAACCGCCCGTGACCGGGCGTTGGACCATGCCTGGGTCATCTTTGAAGTGTTCGAACGGTTCAACGGCAAAGTCTACCGCAAACGCGCCCTCTGCCAGCTCGGCGGCATCGTCACCCGCAACCGCTGGCACGAAGACCCCGTCATCCGAGCCGTGATCAAACACCACGGAGCGCTCCCCGCGCTCAGCGGCGACAGCGACCTGATCAGCGCCCAACTCACCGCGTTGGGCGTCTTCCTGCTCGATGACGACGGTCGAGTCAAACGCCGGACCACTCTCTGTACCCCACCACCCAGTGGAACCCCCGTCTTCCCCGCCGATGCGCTCGCCCTGCAAGACCTGGTCCACACCGAGCCAGGGATTTTTTATTCCGGCCACTCGCCCGGCGACGGGTTGCCCGTCCCGCTCACCCTGCGCGACTTTGGCCGAACCGAAGAAGGCGGCTTCGGGGAGGCCGTCATGATGGGGATTTTCGGGCAGACCCGCAGCGGCAAGAGCATCTTTGCCGCGCAACTGCTGGCCGGGTTCGCCGCCAACCCGAAGATGGGCCTGCTGGTGCTCGACCCGCAGGGCGAATTTGGCCGCGACCGCTTTGCCGCGGGCGACCACCGTGTGGATTTCAGCATCAAACGGTTGCTCGGTTCGCTCAACACCCCCCGCGAAGTCATCCTGACCACCACCGACGACGTTGCTCTGGAAGGAGCCGAAGCCTTCACGGAGATGCTGCGGCGGGCTGGCTTCTTCCACAGCCTGGGGTTCAAGGGAGCCGGCAAAGAGCGCGAAGCCAGCGAACGCCTCGCCGGCCTCCTCGGCGACCTGACCGACACCGAAGGGAAGCGCCGCCCCATTCGCGACCTGCACCCCAGCGACCTGACCACCCTCGTTCGAGAACTGGCCCGCTTTGCCGATGTCATCTACGCCTCGCGGCCCGGCACCACCCCCGGCGAAGGCCAGCGGGCCACCGACGTGCTGGCCCGCTTCGACCTTGACCGCGAACGGCTCAAAAAGGTCTGGCTCCAGAGCCTCGCCGCCTTCCGCACCGACGGCCAGCGCGTCGCGCTCTCGCAGCTTATCCAGCGGGTGCTGACCGACCGCGCCGTCGTCGTGCTCTCCTTCTCCCAAGAACACGGCAGCGACGCCGTGCCCCACTTCCTGCTGAACGAAATCCTCACCCGGCTGCGGCAGGTCATCCACCGCAGCTTTCACCAGGGCCAAACCAGCAATGCGCTGGTCGTGCTGGACGAAGCCCACCTCTTTGCCGGCGAACACGCCAGCGAAAACAGCGATGGTTCGCGCACCCGCTCGCTCCTGGCCCAGAGCGTCCGAATGACCGGGAAATACGGCGTCGGCTGGTTTTTCATCACCCAGACGCTCCACGACTTCGACAAGACCATCCTGCGCCAGCTCCAGGTCAAAATCTTCGGGCAGGGCTTTAAGGTCGGAGCCGACCGCGAATTTGTCGAAACCGAACTGGGGCGCGAAGGATTTGCCCGCTACTGTTCCCTGCCCGACCCCAAACGCACCGGTCGCTACACCTTTATGGTCACCGGGCCGATTGTGGCGCTTGGCTCCCTGGGAACGCCGCTGGTCATCCAGAGCTTTCGCAGCAGCGACGACCTGATTCGCTCCAACCCGCACTGCTTCGGCGCGTGGGTCAAAGTGAACGGACACCCCCCGGTCACCATTCCATGAACTATCAAATATCAGGTATAATAGGAGCCGGGCAAAATCTGCCCCGTGAGAATCAGACCCAGAAAATCTGTGATCCATGACGGCTCACCTGACCCGGTCCCACACCTTGCCGAACAACCTGCTCGTGCTCACCAGAGAGGTCCACAGCGCTCCCGTCGTAACCTGCTGGATCTGGTATCGCGTTGGCTCCCGCAACGAAATCAGCGGGCGCACCGGCGTCAGCCACTGGGTTGAGCATATGCTCTTCAAAGGCACCCCGGAGATGCCCGCCGGGATGCTCGACCGGCTGGTGGCCCGCAATGGCGGCATCTTCAACGGCTTCACCTCCACCGACTTTACGGCCTACTACGAAACCCTGCCCGCCGACCGCCTGGACCTGGCGCTGCACATCGAGGCCGACCGGATGATGAACGCAAACTTTGCGCCCGAAGAAGTCGAGCGCGAACGAACCGTCATTCTGGCCGAACTGGAAGAGCATGCCAACGAGCCGTGGACCTGGCTGGACGATGCCGTACGAGCCGCTGCCTTCACGGCCCACCCCTATCACCACCCGGTCATCGGATATGAAGCCGACCTGCGGGCGATGACCCGCGACGACCTCTACGCGCACTACCAGACCTACTACATGCCCAACAACGCCGTGCTGGTGCTGGTGGGCGATTTTCAGACCGGGGACCTGCTGCGCCGGATTGAGCACTTCTTCGCCGACCTGCCCGCTGGCCCCCCCGTCCCGCGGCCCCACGCGGCTGAGCCAGAGCCACAGGGCGAGCGCCGGGTGACCATTCGCCGCCCCGGACCCGCCGCCTACCTCCAGATGGGCTTTCTCGTGCCGGACTGCCGCAACCCGGACTTTGCCGCGGTGGCCGTGCTCGACGCCGTGCTTGGCGGCGCACGGTCGCTCACGTTCGGCAAAGAAGTGCAGACCAACCGCAGTGCCCGCCTCTACCAGGCGCTGGTCGAAACCGAACTGGCAAGCAGCACCGGCAGCTATTTCCACCCCTCCTACGACCCGTCGCTCTTCGAACTCTACGCGACCGTCAACGTGGACCACCAGGCCGATGAGGTCGAGGCCGCCTTGCTGCGCGAGGTTGAGAAGATTCAGCAGGATGGGGTGAGCGACCTGGAACTGACCAGAATCATCAAGCAGGTGCGGGCGCAGATAGCCTATGGGAGCGAGCGCGTGACCCGGCAGGCTATGATGATCGGGATGTGGGAAATGCTCGACCACTTCGGACGAACGGAAACCCTGCTCGAAGAACTGATGGCGGTGCGCAAAGAAGATGTGCAGCGCGTTGCCCAGACCTACCTCACCACACGCCGCTCCACCATCGGGCATTTTATTCCGACCGGGAACGAGGAATGAGCGACGAGGGGCAAGGGGCGAGAGACGAAGGACCAATGAAATGATGAGAGACACGAGGAAAGTGAACACGTACGGTTTCATGGCCTATCCTGCGCTTCCTCCCCTCTTCGGAACAAACTCCCCCGGCCCAGTCGGGGGACTCTCCAGCACGACCCGGCAAACCCTTTCCAATGGCATGGTCGTGCTGGTCCTGAACAACCCATCCAGCCCCACGGTGAGTCTGTGCGGAGCCGTCGGCGTGGGAGCTATCCACGAAACGGCTGACCGCTCCGGGTTGGCCGACTTTACGGCTTCGGCCCTCATTCGGGGCACCCGCAGCCGCACCTACCAACAGATGATCACCGAAACAGAAGCGCGAGGGTGCAGCATCGGAGCCGACGCCGGCAACCACCTCAGCGGGTTCTATGGCAAGGCGCTGAGCGAAGACCTGCCCCTCATGCTGGAAATCCTGGCGGATATGCTGGTGCATCCGACCTTCCCGGAACCAGAGATGGAAAAGCTGCGCAACCAGATGCTCATAGACCTGCGCGAGTATGAGGAAGATACCGGGATGCGAACCACCCGCGCTCTGCGGAGCCTGCTCTACCCCCCCGACCACCCCTATAGTCGCCTGTCCTTCGGAACTATCGAAACCATCCAGAACATTTCGCGGGATGATATGATCGCCTTTCACCAGCACTACCACCCCGCCGCTACCTCCATTGCCATCGTCGGAGATGTGCAGCCGGAAGCTGTGGTCGAGACGCTGGAGCGGATTTTTGGGGACTGGAACCCGCCAGAAACCTCGCTGACCAGAACCCTCCCCGATGTGCCCCCCCTCAGCGGTGTTCAGCGGTGCAACATGACCATCCCCGGCAAAGTGCAGTCGGATATGGTGATGGGGGTCCACGGTATCACGCGTACCGACCCCGACTACTATGCCTTCCTGTTGGGGAACCTTATCCTGGGGCAGCTCGGCCTGTTTGGCAGACTGGGCGAAAGCGTGCGCGAAAAGCAAGGGTTGGCCTATCACGTCTCCAGCAGCCTCCAGGCCGGGTTGGGTGCCGGGCCGTGGGTGGCGACGGCCGGGGTCAACCCGGCCAGCGTCGAGCAGGCCATCCAGGCCATCTTGCACGAGATTGAGCGGTTCAAGCGAGAAGGCCCGACCAGCGAAGAACTGTCCGATGCCCGCGCCTACCTGACTGGCAGCATGGTGCTGGTGCTCGAATCGAACGCTGGCCTGGTCTCCACCCTGCTCGACCTGGAAATCTACGGCCTGGGGCTGGATTTTATCGAGCGCTTCCCCGATATCATCAACCGCGTGAGCCGTGAAGAGATTATCGCGGTTGCCCGAACCTACCTCTCGACTGAAGACTATGTGGTGGCGGTGGCCGGGCCGCCGTCCTCCTCGGCCACCTGTGCCGCCTGAGACCACTTGCATCTCTTGCCACTCTGCGCTATACTGGACCGGGTCTGGTTATCGTCCCACCGTCACCCGGTTGGACATCGAACCAGCATCGAGTCGAAATGACAGTTACCAAAACCATCGCGAAATCTTGCATTCCCCATCAGAATGGGAGCAATGCCGACTGCTGATAGCGTTGATGTTTCCCCGCCGCGGGCGGTGATGACCTGCGCCCGATGGACCCGTAGCGGGTATCTGGGCGGGCGGTTGCACTGCGGGCAACTCGTGCGAAAAGGAATAATCTCGATGGCGACGACCCAACAACGCTTTGATAGCGGCGGTATCAGAACAGGTGCGGAGTTCCGCATCGGTGAGGCGGGCCAGGATATTGCCGGCCCCCACCTCATCCGCGTGGGCCGTGTAGCTGCACGCCCCACAGCAAAACGTTTGCTGGTTCGGGCGATTGGCGCGGGCAACGTGATGACACACGGGACATTCCTGGCTCGTGTAGGCCGGGTTGATCGCCGTGAGTTTCATCCCGCGTTTCTTTGCACCCCAGGCCAACTGCTTCGGCAGGTGCCCCAGGTTGCTGGCATACAAGTAGGCATTCATCCGCCGCGTCTTGAAGCGCATCGTCCGCACCGCCAGGTCTTCATAGGCCACCTGAAACCCGGCATAGTCGCGGAAGAACGCCTTCACGGCGCGGTTGATTTCCTGTCGCACGTGGCGCGCCAGTCGTTGGTTCGTGAGCGACGGCAGCTTCGTGACGCCCTTCTTCTTCAGGCAGGCGCGGAGTTTGGCTTTGCGGCGGCGCTGCTCGCGGTCGCGCTGGTGCCGACGGGCCAACTTCCCCCGAAAGGTGCCGTACTGGTCGCCCAGGCTCGTGGTGAGAAAGCTGGCAATGCCCACATCCACCCCCACCGCCGGCGAGGCACCATCGCTCGTCGCGGCAGGCTGGTCGTGATAAGAGAGTTGCAGCCACCAGCCGTTCTCCCGCCGGATGAGGTAGACATCCCCGTCAATGTCGTGGCCTGCCAACTGGTCGAGATGATAGTCCGCCAGCGTCACGGGCAGATCAATACGTGCGCCAGCGGTGAGGGTGCTGACCCGCAGCCAGAAGGGGAAGGCGTCGGCCTCCTCGGCGTGGCGCAGGGTGGCAACGTCGTTTTCGGCCAGCAGCACGGTGCGGGTCAGGTGCGGCAGCGACGGCTCCGTCCAGGTGGGCGGGGTGCGATAGGGGCGCGTCGTCCCATCGGGAGAGGTGACGGTCTGGGTGCCTGCCGCCATCTGAAAGCGCACGCGGCACCCCGGCGGCAAGGGTTCGTCGGGGGCGTGCTCGTCGGGATGGGCGTCGTACTCGGCCAGCGCCTCCTGGTATTCCCGCCAGGCGCGGTCGCGATTGGAAAGCCAGCTCTGGGCGATACCCGCGGCCCGTCGTATGGCACAGCGGTGCCATTTGTCGCTGAGGGTGCTCTCGATGAGCAGGGGCGTATGCCGGTCTGCCGCGCCTGCGCGCAGAAGTGGGTGGCGTACCACTGGCAGACCCGCTGGTACTCGTCGGCCAGTGCATCAAGCTGCGCCACCTTGTCGGCATTCGCCTCGGTGAGTGCCAGGAGCGGGATATGCGTGACGGCACGCGTGAGGCTCTGGCGCTTCTGGCGACGTAGGCGCTGCGCTCGGCTTTGGAAAGCTGTTGCTGGC
>JAAUSY010000003.1 GCA_012032475.1 Chloroflexaceae bacterium | reverse complement strand
GTGCCCGCACGCCACGTCCCAACGGTCGAGCCGTGGTCGGGGCGACCGCTCGTTGCCAGCAGGGTGACAAGCCCACTGCCCACCGCCCACGCCCGGCAGCGCGACCATGGCCCGGCTGGAGGTCCAGCGGTAGGCGTCGCCCGGCGAGAGGGTCCACCACTCCGGCTGCGCGGGGTGGGCCGGTTCGGATTCGTGGAAGCCGTGCAGAAACGGGGCGTCGTAATCGCGGCGGTGAGTAGCCGTATCCCCGCCAATGGGGAGCGCCATTTCGAATGGCACCTGGTAGGCCAGCACCCAGAGCAGCAGCGCGACCCCCACCGACGCCGTCGGGGCTATCAGGCCAACCAGACCGGCCCGCCGGATGACCGATGATACCCAGGGCATGGCTCAGACCCGGCGGAGCACGTAGACCCCGTAGTCGCAAATCCCACTCCGCATGTGGTAGGTGCGCACGGAATGAAAGCCTGCCTGGAAGAAGGCGCGGTAGTCGGCCTCGGTACGGATGAAGCCACCGCGGTCGAGCCAGTGCATCGCGTGCCCGGCCACGTTCCAGAAGTCGGGCGGGGGAATGTCTTCCATCACCAGAGCGGTGGCTCCGGGGCGCAGCACGCGGTGCAACTCTCGGACGGTTTCGCGGACCTGCGGGTCGGGGAGGTGGTGGAGCACCCCCAGAACCAGCGCCGCATCGAAACATGCGCTGCTCAGTGCCAGTCGGGTGCTGTCGGTGGCAACGAAGCGCCCCCGGCGGGTCCGCCCCGCGAAGCGCACGTAGGGGAGCGAAAGGTCCACCCCGACATAGGCATCCGGGGGGAAGCAAGAGGCAAAGGCCCCCGTGCCGCACCCCAGGTCGAGGAAGCGGCGCGGGCGCTGCCCATCCTGGTGTTGGTGTCGGGGCACCAGTTCGCTGGCAATGACCATCTTTTCGCTGCGGAAACCGTCCTCCACGATGGAGCGCAGGAGGTTCCAGAGGTGCGGGGTCTGGCTGATGCGGTCGAGCAGGGAATCGATCATGGCTTTACCTCTGCGCCCCCCTCACCACCACGCGCTCAAGTTTTCCGCAGTGGGCCAGGCAGAGAATCGAAAGGCCAGCGGGCAGGGTCTTCCGCAAGCCCACCCAGGTAGCTTCCAGTTCTAGCGGCCATTGGAGCAGGCCGTTCAGCAGGGGTGGGAGAAGGGTCAGGTCTGACTGCTGCTGCTCCAGGGCTGGAATGGCCCGTTCGAACATCCGTTGGGCCAGCGCCAGGGGGAACAGCAGGCTATTGACGTATGAGCAATATTCGATGAAGAAACCGGCTTCGTGGAGCAACTCCCGAACCTGGGAGATGGTGTAGCGCCGGCGGGTATGCACGGCGCGGTCATGCTTGCTCCGCAGAAATTCATAGGCGGGGAGACGGATGAGCACCCGTCCGCCGGGGCGCAACACCCGGTGCATCTCGCCCAGGGCCTCAAGTTCGTCGGGGACTCCGCGGTGGTAGAGCACGTCAAACGATGTCACCAGGTCGAACTGTTCGTCGGGAAAGGGGAGGTAGAGCACGGAGCCGCGCACGAGATGCCCGTACCGATGATGGGGCGGCCAGAATTCGAAGGACTCCGGTGCCTGGTCCAACCCGACCACGGAGCCGTAGCGCTGCAAGAACCGCACGTTGCCCCCGGTGCCGCACCCGGCATCGAGGATACGCCTATCGCGCTTTGCCTCGTAGAGCGGGTCCAAAAGCGCCGCGGTCAGGGCCCGCATCCCTCGAAACCACCAGTGGGCGGTTTCGGTGTTCGCCAGGGTTTCATATTCCGTCCGTTCCATATCCCCTCATCCCCTACCCCGTCATGGTCTCTCTGGTTGCCAGGAAAACCGCAGGAAAAACGGAGGAAGGAAGAAGCCCTTCCCCTCCGATGCATCACTATACCAGAAGACGGCGCGGGGTGCAACCACCCCCGCAACATCTGGTATACTTGCTGGTACCATGCATGAGACCCGAACGCAGGGAACCAGGCCCCCCGACATGCGAGCGATTGACCTGAAGGGGCGGCCCTGGAAGCACCCCACACGGACCGATATTGACCGATGATGATCTGGGCGATTTCTGACTTACATCTCTCTTCCGTCAACCCCAAGCCCATGGACATTTTCGGGCAGCACTGGAAAGACCACGCCAACCGCATCGCCACGGCGTGGCGGGCGCGGGTTCGGCCCGACGACTGGGTGTTGATAGCCGGCGATATTTCCTGGGCTATGAAGATAGAAGAAGCTCTGCCCGACCTGTACTGGATTGACTCACTGCCGGGGCGAAAGGTGATGATCAAGGGCAACCACGACTACTGGTGGCACCGGGCCGGTCCCTTGCGCCCGCACCTGCCCCCCAGCATTACCGTGCTCGAAAGCGACGCCACTGACCTGGGGGCGGCGGTGGCGTGCGGAACCCGCGGCTGGATTACCCCCGGAACGATGGGCTTCGACCCGGAGAAAGATATGCGGGTCTACAACCGCGAAGTCGGGCGGTTGGAACGAGCACTGGCCGCAGCGCAACACCTGGCCCAGGGACATCGCCCGATTATCGTGATGATTCACTACCCACCGTTTGTCGGTGGTCAGCCTTCCGAGTTTGCCCACCGCATCGCTGCGGCAGGAGCGGCAGCCTGCATCTACGGCCACCTGCACCGCGAAGAGGACTGGGCCAGCGCCGTGCAGGGACCCATTGACGGCGTATTCTACCAGCTTACGGCGTGCGACTACCTGGGGTTCGGGCCGGTGGCGGTGCGCGGGATGCCGGGAGAACCAAACAAAGGTTCTTCTTTTCCTGGACAAAAACCCGTTCCAGGGGTATAATATGCTGTAAATTGGAGATGCACCCAGGGCAGTATCGGGTATTCTGTCCTGAACGGTCAACGATGAACGATGAAGTGAAGGATCAAGACACGAAGGACTCATTGGGCACGACGTCATTACCTGACCATCGTTCGTGCCCGGTGGGTCCCTTCTCATTGCTCCAATGTTCCGGGGGCCTGGCCTTCTGGCTTTGAGCCGGCGAGATGCGGGGAATGCCCGGCAACGGTCCTACGAACGACCAGACCCGGAGGGATAAAGAAGGTTTTCTATGGAAATTGGAACGGTCCGACCTGCCGATATCATCACAGAGATGCGGTCATCGTATCTCGACTATGCGATGAGCGTGATTGTCTCACGGGCGCTCCCTGACGTGCGCGACGGTCTGAAGCCGGTGCAGCGGCGCATTCTCTATGCCATGCTGCGCGAGGGGTTGCGCCACGACCAGCGCTATTCCAAGTGCGCCGGTATCGTGGGCGAGGTGTTGAAAAAATACCACCCCCACGGCGATATGGCCGTCTACGACGCGCTGGTGCGCCTGGCGCAGCCCTGGAACATGCGCTACCCGCTGGTGGACGGGCAGGGGAATTTTGGTTCGATTGATGGTGATCCCCCGGCCGCCTATCGCTACACTGAGGCCCGCCTCACCCAGATTGCCGAAGAACTCCTGGTAGACATAGACAAAAACACCGTGGACTTTCGCCCCAACTTCGACGGCGAACACGAAGAGCCGAAAGTGCTGCCGGCCCTGCTGCCCAACCTGCTGCTCAACGGCTCATCCGGCATCGCCGTCGGGATGGCAACCAACATCCCTCCCCACAACCTGAACGAACTGTGCGACACGATCATCCACCTGGTGGACCACCCCGACACCTCCGTGGACGACCTGATCCACCTCCTCCCCGGCCCCGACTTCCCCACCGGTGCGTCCATTCTCGGAACCGAAGGAATCATCAATGCCTACACCACCGGCAAGGGGCGCATCATCATGCGGGCCAAAGCCCACATCGAGGAAGGGACGCGGGGTTCCTTCCACATTGTCGTCACCGAACTCCCCTACCAGGTTAACAAGGCCCGCCTGCACGAGCGCATTGCCGAGATGGTCAAGGACCGCAAAATCGAGGGCATCCGCGATGTCCAGGACCAGTCCGACCGCACCGGTATGCGGCTGGTCATCATGCTCAAGCAGGATGCCCAACCCCGCAAGGTGCTCAACGCACTCTACAAGCACAGCCAGATGCAAGCCACCTTCGGGGTCAACATGCTGGCGCTCACCGACGAGGGAACGCAGCCACGGGTGCTCAACCTCAAGCGCACCCTGCGGGCCTATATCGAGCACCGCCAGGAAGTCATCCGCCGCCGCACCGAATTTGAGCTTGAGAAAGCCCGCGCCCGCGCCCACATCCTGGAAGGACTGAAAATCGCCCTCGATAACCTCGATGAAGTCATTCGCACCATCCGCGAGTCGCGCACGGTGGAGGTGGCCCGCACCAACCTGATGGAGCGGTTCCAGCTTTCCGAAATCCAGTCCCAGGCCATTCTTGATATGCAGCTTCGTCGCCTGGCGGCTCTGGAGCGCCAGAAGATCGAAGAGGAATATCAGGCCGTGATCCAACTCATTGCCGAACTCGAAGCCATCCTGGCCGACCCGCAAAAAATTCTCGACCTGATCAAAGCCGACCTGCACATGCTCAAGGAGCAATATGGTGACGAGCGCCGCACCCGCATCATCCCCAACGCGGATGGTGAAGTCAGCGACGAAGACCTGATACCCGACGTGCGTGTCCTCATCACGCTGACCAACCGCGGCTACATCAAGCGACTGCCGGTGGATACCTACCGCACGCAGCGGCGCGGCGGGCGCGGAGTGCTCGGAATGCAAACCCGCGAGCAGGACATCGTGCGGCACATTGTCGTATGCAGCACCATGGACAGCCTGCTCTTCTTCACCGACCGGGGGAAGGTCTACCACCTGAAGGCGCACGAAATTCCCGATGCCAGCCGCACGGCCAAAGGGCTTCCGCTGGTCAACCTAGTCTCCCTGGAGCCGGGCGAACAGGTGACATCGGTGCTGCATGTGCCCGACTTCGATGACGGGGAATACCTGGTGATGGCGACCGTCCGCGGGAAGGTCAAGCGCACGCTGCTCAAAGAGTACAGCCAGGTTCGTTCCAACGGCCTCATTGCCATCGGGTTGGAAGAGGGCGACGAACTGGGATGGGTGGTGATGAGCCACGGACATGAGGATATCTTGCTGACCACGGCGTTCGGCCAGACCATTCGCTTCAAGCAAGACCAGGTCCGCCCGGTGGGTCGCCCGGCCATTGGCGTGAATGGTATCAACCTGAGCAAAGAAGGCGACCGTGTGGTGGGGATGAGCCTGGCCCACGACGATGCTGACCTGCTCATTATGACCGCCAGAGGCTTTGGCAAGCGCACCTCCGTGAGCGAATATCCCATCAAGGGGCGCGCCACCGGCGGGGTTATTACCGTTCGTCTGCGGCAGGACGACCAGGTGGCCGCGGCACACGTCATCAAGAACACCTCCCTGATCACCATCATCACCACCAGCGGTATTGTCAACCGCCAGCGGGCCGGAGGCATCTCGCGGCTTAGCCGCGCCACCCAGGGGGTGACCATTATTAACCTCAGCAAGGGCGACCGCGTCGCGGCCCTCTCGTTTGAGGAACCCCCGGACGAAGAGGTCATAGACGGGAGCGAACGGTCCGAAAACGGTATGGGCACGAGCGTCAATGGCGAGGAGCTGAGCGTGGTTATCGCGCCGCTGGAAGGGGAAGAGGAGGAAGAGGAAGAGGAGTAGGTCCGAGCCTCGGAGCAACGCTCGCGTCTGATACCAGATTCGGGTGGTGACTTTGATAGGAGATACGGCGGATATTCAGAAGGAGAACTAAAAGGAGAACAGTATGGCAGAAACAGGTTATCGCACCGAATCGGACACGATGGGCCCGATTGAGGTTCCGTCTAACCGCTACTGGGGGGCACAGACGCAACGCTCACTCCACCACTTTGCCATCGGGAACGACACCATGCCGCGAGAAATCATCCGTGCCATGGGTGTCCTCAAACTGGCGGCGGCTGAAGTCAACCGCGACCTGGGCCGCCTGCCTGTCGAAAAGGCCGATATGATCATCATCGCTGCCCGCGAAGTGGTGGACGGCAAACTGGATGACCACTTTCCGCTGCGTATCTGGCAGACGGGCAGCGGCACCCAGACCAACATGAACACGAACGAGGTGATTTCTAACCGGGCCATTGAACTGACGGGCGGCACGATGGGCAGCAAAGACCCGATCCACCCGAACGACCACGTCAATATGTCGCAGTCCTCGAATGACACCTTTCCCACGGCGATGCACATTGCTGCGGTTGAGCAGATGACCCACACGCTGATACCGCAGGTCCGGCGGTTGCGCGACGCGCTGCACGCCAAGGCGCAGGAATTCGCCCAGATTGTCAAAATCGGGCGCACGCACCTGATGGACGCTGTTCCGCTGACCCTGGGGCAGGAATTTTCTGGCTACGTGACGCAGCTTGACCAGGACTTGCAGCGGTTGGAAGCGACCCTGCCGCACCTCCTGGAACTCGCCCTGGGGGGCACTGCCGTTGGCACCGGGTTGAACGCCCCCCCCGACTTTGGCCCCCGGACCGCAGAGAGGATTGCCGCCTTCACCGGGCTGCCGTTTGTCTCTGCCCCCAACAAGTTCGCCGCCCTTGCCAGCAACGACCCGGCGGTGATGGCAAGCGGTGCGTTGAAGACGCTGGCCTGCTCGCTGATGAAGATTGCCAATGATATCCGCTGGCTTGGTTCGGGTCCGCGCTGTGGCCTGGGCGAGCTTATCTTGCCAGCCAACGAGCCGGGTTCGTCTATTATGCCCGGCAAGGTGAACCCGACCCAGAGCGAGGCCATGACGATGGTGTGTGCGCAGGTGATGGGCAACGATATGGCGGTGTCGGTGGCCGGGTCGCAGGGCCATTTCGAACTCAACGTGTTCAAGCCGGTCATTATCCACAACGTGCTGCACTCCATTCGCCTGCTAGCCGATAGCTGTCGTTCGTTCACTGATTTCTGCGTAGTAGGGATTGAGGCCAACCGCGAACAGATTGCTCACTTCCTGACCAACTCGCTGATGCTGGTGACCGCGCTCAACCCGCATATTGGCTACGACCAGGCCGCGAAGGTTGCCAAGACGGCCCACGCCGAGCGCATCACGCTCCGCGAGGCCTGTGTCAAGCTCGGTTTGATGAGCGGGGAACAGTTTGACGAGGTCGTCCGCCCAGAAAAGATGATCGGGCAATAACCCGCAAACGCGCAAAGCTCACGCATGCTCTTCTTGCATGACCACTTCTTGCACCGAGGTGCTGGTGGTGGTCATCAATTCGAGCAAGAGTTGCCCGTGGTTCACCAGGTCTTCGGGGGAGAGGTGTTCGTTGGGGCCGTGCTCCTGGCTATCGTGGCGGGCCACGGCAAGGCTCGCCACCGGCGCATTCAGGTAGCGCGACAGGAGGCTCAGGGGTTGCGAGAAGGTACCCAACGGCAGCACCGGCAGGGGTCCCCCATAGACCGGTGTTCCTGCTGCCGCAAGGTGCTGAATAAACGGCTCATCGCCCCGGCTCTGGACCGGGGCGTAGCTTCCTGGGAGTTTCTCGACCACGATATCACTGAAAAGACGCGCCTCCAGGTGCTTGCGAAGCAGGTCAAATACTTCTTCCGGCTCCTGCTTCGGAACCAGGTGAAAATCGAGTTGGGCCGAGGCGGTGGTGGGGATACCCGCGGTCGTATGCACTGGTTCAACGTGCAGGGAAGACAGGTTGCAGGTTGGCAGGGTCACTTCGGTGCGGACGAGCGCGGCCCCACTCATGTCGAAGAGAAAACCGGGGATACCCCAGGCAGCGAGCCGTTCGGCTTCGTTGAAGCGCACCTGGCGCAGGAGCGAACGCTCGTTGCGGCCCGGCCCCTCCACCCGGTCATAGAACCCACTGATACGGATATCTTCATCGGCTCCCTTCACTTCCGACAGCGCCCAGACCAACCGCCAGAGGGGGTTGGTCACGCTGGCCGACAGGCCAGAAGGCAGCGGAACCGCCGCTCCCTTCGCCGTGAGGCGCACTTGAAGCAACCCTTTGCTGCCATGGTAGCAAAAAGGTCGCCCGGTGCTATCGCGTTCGCCCCCACTCCCCAGGCAGGCATGCACCTCGCCCGTGCTGGCGTAGCGGCGAATCACCGCCTCCAGATGGGGGCTACCAAGCAGGTGTTCGCCCTCAACGACCACGATGACCCCGTGGGGAAGGGTTCCTTCTGCCTTCAGCAAGGCCTGGATGGCCTGGAGGTGCGCCATGAGCGGTCCCTTGCCATGCGCCACCCCCCGACCGTAGATTTTGCCCTCGCGCTCGGCAAGCTGAAACGGCTCGTGCTGCCAGTCGCGCCAGGGGCCTGGGGGGGCAACGTCGTAGTGATGGTAGAGCAGCAGGGTAAAGGGATGGCGTCCCATGCGCCACCCCAGTATCACCGGCGCGCCGCTCGTCCGCTCCATCTTGACATCCAGCCCCACCCGATGCATCAGATTTGCCACGACCCGTGCGGTGGTCTGAAGCTGATGCATCTGCCCGCTGGTTGAAGGGGAAGCGCAAAGCAGGCGCAAACGGTCTACGAGCTGGTCAACCAGAATATGTGCTGGAGCAGACACCCTTGCTGCTGCGACTTTCTACGTGGCTCCAACGGCCTGGTCCCGGTGGGACGCCATGGGCACACGTTGGTCATTCCTGCTTCATCCAGCACTGCCACAGGAGGCGGTCTGAGTTGCTGTCCACAGGCGATGGAATTCAGGGCTATGTTCCCGCTATTATACCACGTTGGTCACCTCCATTGCCGCCTATGGCGGTTGTCGGGTCTAGAGGTTTATGGGCACCGGGCTTTATCCTTGCAAGTTGAAGCGGTAGCCAATACCTGGCTCAGTCAGGATGTAGCAGGGCTTCGCGGGGACCGACTCAATCTTGTGGCGCAACTGCGTCATAAAGACCCGCAGCGTGGGCGTATCCTGCTCATAGGCCGGCCCCCACACCGTCCGCAGCAACCAGCGATGGGTCAGCACCTTGCCGGCGTGCGCCGTGAGGGTGTGCAGCAATTCATACTCCGTCGGGGTGAGATGAATTTCCTGCCCCCGCACCGTCACGCGCCGATGGGCGCGGTCAATCTGAAGATCACCAAAGGTACACACCGGCTCCTCCGTGGCATTCAGGCGAGCCGCGTGCCGCAGTGCCACCCGAATGCGCGCCAGCAACTCGTCCATCCCGAACGGCTTGGTGAGGTAGTCGTCGGCTCCCAGGTCAAGCGCGGTCACCTTGTCCTGTTCCTGGTCGCGCACGCTCAGCACGATGATGGGAACTTGCGACCACCCCCGCACCCGACGACACACCTCCAACCCATCCAGCACCGGCAGCCCCAGGTCGAGCACCACCACGTCGGGTCGCCAGCTGACGATGGCGTCCAGGGCCGCCAGACCATCATCCGCTCCCATCACCTCATAGCCGCGCACGCTCAGCCCGGTCTTGAGCATACGCCGCATCTGCGGCTCATCATCCACGACCAGAATGCGCATGTTCATCGGGCCCCCTCTGTCCCCGGCCCCGCCGTGGGCATTTCGGTGGGGCCTTCGCATGGCAGCGTGAAGGCGATGCGCACGCCACCCCCGACGCGGTTTTCGGCCGAGATAGTACCCCCGTGCGCCTCGACCAACCCCTTGCAGATTGCCAACCCCAACCCGCTGCCATCGGTGTGGCGTTCACTGCCGCTCCCGCGCACGAACTTCTCGAAGACACGTGGCAGCACCACATCGGGGAAGCCCGGCCCCTCGTCCAGCACCTCCACCAGGAGGGTGTTGCCACATTCGTGGGCGCGGAGGGTGATGGCCGTGCCCGGCGGGGTGTAGTGGGCCGCGTTTTCCAGCAGGTTGGCGAGCACACCGTCAATGTGGGTGTAGGTGATGCGCACCGGTGGCAGGTCGGGCGGTACATCAAGTGTGACGCGGTGGTGCGCTAGCTGCGACGCCAGCCGTGCGAGCACCTGTTCTGCCAGGTCGGGCAGGTCGTGCCAACTGCGGGACTGCTCCAGCGCGCCGGCTTCGATGCGCGACATCACCAGCAAATCGCCCACGAGCCGATTGAGGTGGGTAATCTCCTCGTCAATCGAAGTGAGTAGCTCACGCTGCATGCCCGGCTCCCATGGAACCGTCTCATCAAGCAGGTTCGAGACGGCCCCTTTCATCACGGCCAGTGGTGTCCGCAGGTCGTGCGAGACCGACGAGAGCAGCGCCGATTTGAGGTGGTTGGCCTCTGCGAGGGCACTGGCGTGGCGGGCTGCTTCCACCAACCTGGCGCGTTCGAGTACCAGTGCCACCTGTGTGGCAATCATCTGGAGCAGGTCACGTTCCGAGGGGGTGAGCGGTTGAGCGCTTTCGCGGTGTCCCACCCGCAGCGTACCGATAGGGTGCCCGGCGGACTGGATGGGCAACTCGATGAGCCATCCTTGCGTATCTTGCGTATCCTCAGTGGGCAACGTGCCGCTGCATGCTTGCGCAACCACCGCACCTGTTTCGTCTCGCAGCGCAATCTGGCATGCCTGCACGTGGAGCAATCGTACGGTGGTGTCGGTGATGATCGGTAGGGTGCGCTCCAGTTCTACTTCGGCACTGATGGCCTGGCTGAGGCGGTAGAGGGCATCGAGGTGAGCCGCGTGGCGCATGGCGCGGGACGCGTGGTCGCGGGACCGCCCGGCCAACCCGCTCACGACCACGGCGACGCAGAGGAAGGTGCTCAGGCGTACGGCATCCTCAGCCGAGGTGATGCCGATGGCATGGTAGGGTGGCATGAAGAAGTAGTTGAGCGCCGCAAAGGCCAGAAGCGAGGCCCCGATGCCCACCCACAGCCCCGACACCACCGCGTTGACCAGGATGACGGGAAGGTAGAGCAGTGCCGCGGTGGAGTGCTGGATGTAGGGGCGCAGCAGCAGCAGGAGCAACGTGACCAGCGCCATACTGCCAACCCAGAGTCCTCCTCGCATCGAAGCGGGTAGTGCAGCGGGAAAGCTCGGCAACCCCCGCTCAGAGACGGGGAGCGGGAGGGCCGAGGGGTTGGGTCTGGCGGTGTTCGTGTGCATAACTCTATTATACCGTGGTGCGGTGGATAGCGGCAATCGAGCCTCCGGGAATGTCTCTGGTCCGGCAGCCCCTATGGCCGAAGCTGCCGGACCTCCTGCGGGCGATTACGACTGACCAGGGGCCACCACGGCCTCGATGACCTCCCCGGCCTCAATGACCTCCCCGGCCATCTGCTCACCTTCGCGCTTGCTCTGCCAGATAGCCCAGACGAGGGCGGCCAGGCAGACTACCATTGCCACGAGCACCCCGGCCCCGACCGGTTGGTCGGGCAGGCGCACCGTCACGATAATCGGCGCAATGATGAGCGATACCAGGTTGATGACCTTGATCATCGGGTTGAGGGCCGGCCCGGCCGTGTCCTTCAGCGGGTCGCCCACGGTGTCGCCCACCACCGCTGCCTTGTGGGGGTCGGAGTGTTTGCCGCCGTGGTTGCCCTCTTCGATATACTTCTTGGCATTGTCCCACGCGCCACCGGCATTGGACTGAAACACCGCCATCAACTGGCCGGACAGGATGATACCCGCCAGGAAGCCGCCCAACGCCTCCACTCCCAGCAGGAACCCGACCAGCACCGGCACCAGCACGGCAATCAGTCCCAGGCTCACCAGTTCTTTCTGCGCTGCGGTGGTCGAAATGCTGACGGCCCGTGCATAGTCAGGCGTGGTCGTGCCTTCCATCACACCGGGGATGCGGAACTGCCGCCGCACCTCGTTGACAATCTGCGCGGCGGCCCGCGACACGGCGCGAATGGTGAGCGATGAGAAGAGCATCGGCACGGCCCCGCCAATCAGCAACCCGATGAATACCATCGGCGCTGCCACGTTGATACCGGTGAGCGGTGGCAGACCCAACTGCTGTTGCACCTTGCCTACATCGGTGAGGAACGAGCCGAACAGGGCCACCGCCGCGATGACCGCCGAACCGATGGCAATGCCCTTGGTCACAGCTTTGGTCGTGTTACCCACGGCGTCCAGGTCGTCCATCACCCGGCGGGCCTCCTTTTCCAGCCCGGCCATCTCGCCAATGCCGTTGGCGTTGTCGGAGATGGGGCCGAAGCTGTCCATCGAGATGGTGTTGCCGGTGAGTGTGAGCATCCCGATGCCGGTGAGCGATACGCCGTAGAGAATGGCCGTGAAGCGGGTTGTTTCAGGCTCGCCGCCATAGATGAGCACGGACGCAAGAATGGAGCCACCGATGACGACAATGGCCCACACGCTTGATTCCATGCCCAGGGCCAGGCCAGAGAGAATGTTCGTGGCCGAGCCAGTGAGCGATGATCGGCTCACCTCTTGCACGGGGTTGAAGTGGGTCGAGGTGAAATATTCCGTGACTTTGTCGAGCACCACCGCCAGCACAATCCCGGCCAGCGTTGCCAGGAAAGGACGCCAGTCTACCGCGCCAGTGGACGGATCAATCATATAGAACTGGGTCACTACGGCAAACCCTGCCACGCAGATGGCGGCAGCCAGGTAGAACCCACGATTCATCGCGGCCATGGCGTTCCGTCGTTTCTCATCGGTTTTCACCACGGTATTGCCAATCACCGAGGCAATGACCCCGATGCCGCGGAGGATGAGCGGGAAGATGACGAAGCGCAGGTCATAGGCTCCATCGAAGAGCTTGCCTGCCGCTGCGTCACCGAGCATCAGCCCCAGAATCAGCGCCGAGACAATGGTGACCTCGAAGCTCTCGAAGACATCGGCGGCCATCCCGGCGCAGTCGCCCACGTTGTCGCCCACCAGGTCGGCAATCACCGCCGCGTTGCGCGGGTCGTCTTCGGGGATACCGGCCTCAACCTTGCCCACCAGGTCGGCGCCCACATCGGCAGCCTTGGTATAGATACCGCCGCCCACGCGCATGAAGAGCGCGATGAGTGAGCCGCCAAAGCCAAACCCAAGCAACGCATCGGGCGCGGCCAACCCGAACACCATGAAGATGAGCGTGCCCCCAAGTAACCCCAATCCGACCGTCAGCATACCGGTCACCGTCCCGGAGCGATAGGCGGTTTGCATCGCCCGGTTATACCCTTTGCGGGCCGCTTCGGCCACGCGCACGTTGCCTTCAACGGCCACGTTCATCCCGACAAAGCCCACCGCATACGAGAAGAGCGAACCCATCAGGAACGCGACCGCCCGCCCGACTGCGACCCACACCGTGGCAGCATCGCCAAAGCGCTGGGTGGCCTCGTGGGTGGGGGGGATAATGATGACACTGGCGGCCAGCACAAAAGTCAGCACCACAATGAGAATCATGATGGTGCGGAACTGGCGGCTCAAGTAGGCATTCGCGCCAGCCTTGATAAACCCCCAGACCCGCCGCATCTCTTCCGTGCCTTTTTTCTGAGCCAGTATCTGGCTCCGGAGCCAGAACGCATAGCCGATACCAATGAGCGAAATGACCAGCACGCCCCAGACTGCGGCCGTCTCAAAAGATGTCAATCCTTCCATAGCCTCCGTAACTTTCCTCCAACTGAAGAACCTATTCCACACTCCTGGTTGGTTGGCCTCCCAGACGCTCGCCCCAGGCTGCAAGGCGGTGATGCGCGTAGGCGAAGACCCCCGGCAACAGCGAGATGGCAATGATGGCGACCATCACCAGCTCGAAGTTTCGCTGCACCACAGGGATGGTGCCAAAGAAATAGCCTGCCAGCACGAACAGCAAGACCCACGTGGCTCCGCCCACCACGTTGTAGATGAGAAAGCGACCGTAGGTCATACGGCCCACTCCGGCCACGAAGGGCGCGAAGGTGCGGATGATCGGGATGAAACGGGCCAGGATAACGGTCTTCCCCCCGTGTCGCTCGTAGAAGGCATGGGTGCGTTCGAGGTATTCCCGCTTCAGGAAGGGGATGCGTTCGTTGAACACACGCGGACCAACGATGGCCCCCACCCAGTAGTTGACGGTGTCCCCCGCAACGGCTGCCACCAGGAGCAGCAGGCACAGCCAGACCACGTGCAATCCGTCTGGGAGGGCCGCCAGTGTTCCCGCCGCGAACAGCAGCGAATCCCCCGGCAGGAAGGGGGTGACTACAACTCCCGTTTCACAGAAGACAATCAGAAAAAGAAGTCCGTACGTCCATAGACCATAGTTCTGGACGAACACCCGCAGGTGCTCATCCAGGTGAAGTATTGCCTCAATCAAATCAGAGCGCATCGTACTTTCCCTGCTCCTTCCCGTCGGCTTTCCCTGACTCTCCTACGATTCCGCCACGGCGGACTCAGCGTGGGGGACGGCCGCTGGTGGGCGTGGCCGTGGCACCACTGCCGCGGCCGGGGGACGCTGAAAGCGGATGACCATACCCAGTCCTTTGATGATGAGCGCCACCCCCAGGGAAATCACGGCTGCCAGGGCATAGGCCAGCAGCGCAAAGATGACTGAAGTGCCGAATGTCATGGTCCCCTCCTTCTTGCTTGAACATAGACTCAATGGTTCAACAACGGCAGCAGCACCACATAGACCCCCGCCAGGGTTGCGGTGGTGATGACTCCGCTGATATTGGCCCCCAGGGCCTCTGGCAAAATCAGGGCGTGCGGGGCAACCTCGCTCACGGCTTGCTGCGCCACCTTTGCGGTGGTGGGCACACAGCTAACCCCGGCGATGCCAATGGTGGGGTTGTACTTGCCACCGCGCAGCACGTACAGGATATAGCCCCCGGCGATGCCGCCAATGCCAGAGATGAGCAACGCCAGCATGCCCAGTACCAGGAGTTTGAAGATGACCGGGTCGAGCATGGTGGTGGCGCTGCACAGCACCCCAAGCAGCAGGCCAAGAAAGAACGTTGCCCCATAGAGCAGGGTTTCGCTCAGCAGTTTGACGAAGTGGGTCAGTCCTGACTCGCGGATTGCCACCCCCAGAAAGAGCGATACGAACAGCGGTGCGGCGACCGGGAAGAGCAAGCAGAGCAGCGTGCAGGCAACCACCGCAAAGGCCATCTTCTGCCCGGATGAGACGGCGGCTCCCGCAGGGCGCATGGGGGGCGCGATGGCGCGGAGGTGCCTGGGGACAAGCAGCTTGATGAGATAGGGATAGCCGCCGTAGGTCAGCCCCAGGTAGAGATAGGCCACCACCGTAATGGGCACGAAGAGGTCTTTCGAGAGCATCAGCGAGGTATAGAGTACCATCGGGCCGTCTGCGCCACCCACCATCGCAATCGAGGCGGCGTCATTGGGGGTCAACCCCATTGCAACCGCAATGGGGAACGTCGCCACCGTGCCAAGCTCGGCGCACAGCGCCAGAAACATGCTCTCGAAGGGACGGGCCAGCACGTAGCCGACATCCAGCAGCACACCGATGCCCAGAAACACCAGGCAGGCTATCAGGCCATTGCTGAAGGTGAAGGTATAGATGGGCTGAAGGAAATCCACCTGGAGCGTGGTGAGCAGCGGCGACCCGTCGCTCACGATAGGGTCGAGAAAGAGCGTCCCGTGCTGCCCATCGGGGAGCAGCAACACCGCGGCATTGATGGCTGACATCCCCATCCCCATCGGAATCATCAGGAGCGGCTCCAGAATGCCTCGTTGTCCGAGATAGACCAGCAGTATCCCCAGCAGCATCAGACCAATGCGGGCCGCGATGATGGCTGGTTCGGACGCGACCAGGGTGGCAATGCCCTGAAAAAGTTGCAACAGGGTATCAACCATAGAAAAAAGCCTCTCGTGCATGGCAGATTGCTTTGAGCATCTTTTCTTTCTTCTTCCTTCTTCCTTCTTCCTTCCGCCCCAGTGTAGCACCCTTCGGTTGCTCCGGACGTTTGGGAAGCGTTTGGGATGCTGGCCTGCCCATAAGGATGCCATAAGGATGGTGTGAGGGGAGGCCGTTTCGATTTTGATCGGATGTTTACGCGCTCTACCCACTTCTTGATCCCCTTTTGATGCCGTTTCTGGTGTAATATCCTCAGAGCGCCCTGCTGGTATTCAGGGCATCATAACGAGGAGAAACCTGTGACCCTCATACCTATCGTTGGTGGCGTCGTAGCCGTTTTCCTGCTCGTCTATCTGGTGGTGGCCCTGCTGAAGCCGGAGGTGTTCTGATGACGACGATGACCTATCTCCGTATTGGCGTCTTCCTCGCCGCGCTGCTGCTGCTGGTCAGGCCTGTCGGTTGGTATATGGCAAAAATCTACCAGGACGAACCCGCCGGCTTGAACCGTCTGTTCGCACCTGCCGAGTGGCTCATCTACCGCGGGTGCGGGGTTCGGGCCGACGAGGAGATGCATTGGACGACGTATGCCCTGGTCATCCTGCTGGTCAACGCGGTGGGTGGGTTGGTGCTCTTGCTGTTGTTGCTGCTGCAAGGGGTGCTGCCGCTCAACCCGCAGCACCTGGCCGGGTTGCGCCCCGACACGGCCTTCAATGTGGCGACGAGCTTTGTCACCAACACCAACTGGCAGAACTATAGCGGCGAAGTGACGATGAGCTACTTCTCGCAGATGGCCGGACTGACGGTGCAGAACTTCCTTTCGGCGGCAACGGGGATGGCCGTGCTGGTGGCGCTCACTCGCGGCATTGCCCGCAGATCGGCGTCCACCATTGGCAACGCCTGGGCCGACCTGACCCGTGGCGTGCTCTACATCCTGCTGCCGCTCGCGTTTGTGCTGGCGCTGGCGCTCATCTCCGAGGGCGTGGTGCAGACCTTCGCCCCCTACCCAACGGCGCGTTTGCTGGAAACGACCACCGATGCCGATGGTCACCTGGTGACGGAGCAGGTGATAGCCCTGGGGCCGGCCGCATCCCAGATTGCCATCAAGCAACTGGGCACCAACGGTGGGGGCTTCTTCAACACCAATTCGGCCCACCCGCTGGAAAACCCGACCGCGTTCTCGAACTTCCTGGAGGGGTTGGCAATCCTGCTCATCCCTGCCGCGCTGTGCATCACCTTTGGTATCCTGGTGGGCGATCCGCGTCAGGGGTGGGCGCTGCTGGCCGCGATGCTATTGGTATTCGGGCCGCTGCTGCTGGCCGCCGTGGTGGCCGAACAGCAGGGCAACCCGCACCTCGCGGCCCTGGGGGCCGACATCGCGGCCAGCGAGGGGCAGCCCGGTGGCAATATGGAAGGCAAAGAAACCCGCTTCGGCATCACCGACTCGGCGCTGTGGGCCACCGTAACAACCGCGGCATCCAACGGCTCGGTCAACGCGATGCACGATTCGTTTACCCCCCTGGGCGGGTTGGTGCCCCTGTTCCTGATGCTGCTGGGCGAAGTCATCTTTGGCGGGGTTGGTTCCGGGCTGTATGGCCTGCTCATCTTTGCTATCGTTGCGGTATTCGTTGCCGGCCTGATGGTCGGGCGCACGCCTGAATACCTGGGCAAGAAGGTGGAGGCCTTTGAGATGAAAATGGCCTCCATTGCCATCCTGATACCCCCGGCGTTCGTGCTCATCGGCACCGCCGCCGCGATCATCACGCCCGTGGGTCTGGACGGATTGCAGGACCCGGGGGCGCACGGCCTGAGCGAAGTTCTGTATGCCTTTGCGTCCTGTGCCAACAACAACGGCAGCGCCTTTGCTGGCCTCAGCAGCGATTCCCTCTTCTACAACCTCGTGGGGGGCGTGGCGATGGTGGCGGGGCGTTTCGGGGTCGCTTTGCCGGTGCTGGCTATCGCTGGTTCGCTGGCCGCCAAAAGACGGTGCCTGCCGGGCCGGGCACGCTACCCACCCACACGCCGCTTTTTGTGGCGCTGCTGGTGGGGGTGGTGCTCATCGTCGGGGCGCTCACCTTCTTTCCGGTGCTGGCGCTTGGTCCCATCGCAGAACATCTGATGTGGTATCAGTAGAACCGAAGAGGAGAACCTATGACTTCCCCATCGGAAATTCAGGTAACCCCCACCCGCACCCGGTCCCGCCCGCTGTGGGAACCCACCCTGGTATGGTCGGCCATGTATGCCGCGCTGGGCAAGCTCAACCCGCGCCACCAGATCCGCAATCCAGTGATGTTTGTGGTGTGGGTGGGCAGCATGCTGGCAACGCTGTTGCTGGGGCAGGCACTCGCAGGGCCGGGGGAAGCGCCCGTCAGTTTTATCTTTGCCATCACCGGCTGGCTCTGGGGGACGCTGCTGTTTGCCAATTTTGCCGAGGCGATGGCCGAGGACGCGGCAGAGCGCAGGCCGACAGTCTGCGCCGCGCCCGTCAGGACGGGCAGGCAAAGAAACTGCCCGGCCACCTGCCCACCACGCCAGGTTCAGCCCCCCCACCCGGCAGCTACACGAACGTGCCAGCCAGCACGCTGAGAAAGGGCGATGTGGTCCTGGTCGAGGCGGGTGATAGCATCCCTGGTGACGGCGAGGTCATGGCCGGGGTGGCTTCGGTAGACGAGAGCGCCATCACCGGCGAGAGCGCGCCGGTCATCCGCGAGAGCGGCGGCGACCATAGCGCCGTCACGGGGGGCACGCGCCTGCTCTCTGACTGGCTGCTGGTCCGCATCACGACCAATCCGGGCGAGGCGTTTCTCGACCGGATGATTGACCTGATTGAGGGCGCGAAGCGGCAAAAGACCCCGAACGAAATCGCACTGCACATCCTGCTTGCCGCGCTCACGATCATCTTTCTGCTGGTGACCGTCACGCTGCTGCCCTTCTCGCTCTACTGCGTGGCGCAGGCCGGGCAGGGCCAACCCGTGACCATCACGGTGCTGCTGGCGCTGCTGGTGTGCCTCATCCCGACGACCATCGGGGGGTTGCTCCCGGCCATCGGCATTGCGGGGATGGACCGGATGATCCGGGCGAACGTCATTGCGATGTCGGGACGGGCCGTCGAATCGGCGGGTGATGTAGACGTGCTGCTGCTCGATAAGACCGGCACGATTACGCTGGGCAACCGGCAGGCGACCGCGTTTCTGCCGGCAGCGGGGACCAGCGCGGCGTCCCTGGCGGATGCGGCCCAACTGGCCTCGCTGCCCGACGAAACCCCCGAAGGGCGCAGCATCGTGGTGCTGGCAAAGGAACAATTCGGCTTGCGCGGGCGCGATATGCAAGCCCTGGGGGCCGTGTTTGTGCCCTTCAGCGCCCATACGCGCATGAGCGGGGTTGACCTACCCGATGGTCGCCAGATACGCAAAGGCGCAGCCGATGCCATAGCGGAGCATATCCGGCGGCGAGGCAGCCGCCTGCCGCCCGATGTGCAGGCCACGGTGGAGAAGGTGGCGCGGCAGGGGGCTACCCCGCTGGTGGTGGCGGATGGGGCGGAGGTGCTTGGCGTGGTGCAACTCAAAGACATCGTGAAGGGCGGCATCACCGAGCGCTTTGCCGAACTGCGACGCATGGGCATCAAGACGGTGATGATTACCGGCGACAACCCGCTCACGGCGGCGGCGATTGCGGCAGAGGCAGGCGTAGATGATTTTCTGGCGGAGGCGACCCCCGAAACCAAGCTGAAGTTGATCCGCGATTATCAGGCGGGCGGGCGGTTGGTGGCGATGACCGGCGACGGTACCAACGACGCGCCGGCGCTGGCCCAGGCAGATGTAGCTGTGGCGATGAACACTGGCACCCAGGCGGCGAAGGAGGCGGCCAACTTGATCGATCTCGACTCCAGTCCGACCAAGTTGATTGAAGTAGTTGCTGTGGGCAAGCAACTCCTGATGACACGCGGGGTGCTCACGACCTTCAGCCTTGCCAACGATGTGGCAAAGTACTTTGCTATCATCCCGGCGGCATTCGCCACCACCTACCCGGCGCTGGACGCGCTCAACATCATGCGGCTGGCAACCCCACAGAGCGCCGTTCTCTCGGCGGTCATCTTCAATGCCCTCGTCATCATTGCGCTCATCCCGCTGGCGCTCCGCGGTGTGCGCTACCGTGCGGTGGGGGCAGCAGCACTCCTGCGTGACAACCTGCTGGGGTACGGGTTGGGTGGGTTGGTTGCGCCCTTTGTTGGTATCAAAGTGATAGATGTGGCCCTGAACCTGGTCTTTTGAGGCGGTGTGAGGCGGTGTGAGGCAATGTGAAAGGAGGCGCTCCCATGTTCTCGTACGAAGAACGGCTGATATGTGATATGCTGCTCATGACGATGCGCTATTGCCTCGGTAGTCTGGTCGTGATGGTGTTTGCGCTGGCGTTTCTGATCGGATTGGCCCAGGCGATGGGCGTATAGACAGACCAGGAGACAACGGGGGGTAACCATGGGGATGATACGCCAACAGATACGACCGACCCTGATGCTGGTGCTGATGATGACTCTCATCACCGGGGGGATCTATCCACTGACGGTGACGGGCTTTGCCCAGGTGCTCTTCCCGTATCAGGCCGGCGGAAGCCTGATTGAGCACCGTGGGCAGGTGGTAGGGTCCAGGCTCATCGGGCAAGCATTCCGCGACCCTGGTGCTTTCTGGGGGCGGCTCTCGGCCACCGCGCCCTTTCCCTACCAGGCCGCCGCTTCATCCGGCTCGAACTATGGCCCGCTGAACCCGAATCTGCTGGCAGCCGCACGGGCGCGGGTGGAGGCCCTGCGGGGAGCAGACCCGACCAATACCGCGCCCATTCCCATTGACCTGGTGACGGCTTCCGGAAGCGGGTTAGACCCGCACATCAGCCCTGCCGCCGCCGCCTATCAGGTGGCCCGGGTGGCCCGGTCGCGGGGGTTGGATGAAGCGGTGGTGCGACAACTGGTGGCAACGCACACCCAGGGGCGGGGGTGCGGTCTGCTAGGAGAGCCGGTGGTGAACGTGCTCGCACTAAATATCGCCCTGGAAAATCTGGCCGGAGAGGAGGAAACGTCCCTGGCTCCATGAAACGACCGGACCCGGAGGAGCTTCTTGCCCGCGTGCAACAAGCCGAGCAACAGCAGACCCGCGGCAAACTCAAGGTTTTCTTTGGCGCGGCAGCAGGGGTGGGCAAGACCTACGCCATGCTTGAAGCGGCCCACCAGCGCTGCGCCGAAGGGGTGGACGTGGTGGTGGGTTGGGTGGAAACGCATGGGCGGCCCGAAACCGAAGCCCTGCTGGATGGCCTGGAGCGGTTGCCCCCCACCAGGCTATGCTATCGCACCGCCATTCTGCCCGAGTTCGACCTGGATGCGGCCCTGGAGCGGCGGCCAGCGCTGCTGCTGCTGGATGAACTGGCGCACACGAATGTGCCTGGTTCGCGCCACCACAAGCGCTGGCAGGATGCGGAAGAACTGCTGCAAGCGGGGATAGAGGTGTATACGACCGTCAATGTGCAGCACATCGAGAGCCTGGGAGATGTGGTCGCGCAGATTACCGGCGTCGTCATTCGTGAGACGGTGCCCGACGCTATTATCAATCACGCCGACGAGATCGAAGTGGTTGACCTGTCCCCCGACGACCTGCTCCAGCGGCTTGCAGAAGGCAAAGTCTATGTGCCGCAGCAGGCCCAGGTTGCCGCCCGGCATTTCTTCCGGAAGGGCAACCTGATGGCCCTGCGGGAACTGGCCCTGCGCTGCGCTGCCGACCGCGTAGACGCGCAGATGCAGCACTACAAGCGCGATCATGCGATTGCCCAGACTTGGCCGACCACCGAACGGTTGCTGGTGTGCGTCAGCCCCAGCCCATCCTCGGCGCGGGTCGTACGGGCGGCCTGCCGGATGGCGCAGCGCATGCAGGCTCCGTGGCTGGCGGTCTATGTGGAGACCCCGCACACCCGGCGTTTGCCCGACCTGGACCGTATGCGCGTGTCCCAGACGCTGCGGCTGGCCGAGCAACTGGGCGCGGAGGTCGTGACCCTGGAGGGGCACCGTGCGGCTGACGAGATTATTGCCTATGCCCGCACGCGCAATGTCTCGCGCATCATGGCGGGGAAGCCGTCTCATCCTCGCTGGCGCGAATTGCTGGTGGGTTCGTTTGCCGACACGCTGGTGCGCCAGAGCGACGAGATAGATGTGACCTTCGTCAGTGGGAGCGACGACGTTTCTGCACCGGTGGTGCCTTCTCCCATCCTGCACCCTACGTTGCGCTGGTCGGACTATGGGTGGGTCGGGGTGATGCTGGTGGTTTGCACCATGAGCGGGGTGGTGCTTTTTCCATCTATCGGCCAGAATAACGTCATCCTCGTCTATCTGCTTGGTATCACGATGCTGGCAACTCGCGTGCGCCGTAGTGCGGCGGTGGTGGCTTCGGTGGCGAGCGTGGTCGCCTTCAATTTCTTCTTTACCATGCCCTATTACACACTCGAAGTGGATGATTCCCAGTACCTCGTCACCTTCCCGGTGATGCTCACCGTTGCGCTGGTCATCAGCACCCTCACGGTGCGCATCCGCGAGCAGGCCGAGGTGGCGCGTTGGCGCGAACGCCGCACGGCTGCGTTGTATGCTATCAGCCGGGCTTTTGCCGCGGCTAACGATTGTCAGACCATCCTGGACCACGCGGTCCACCATGTCGGCGAGGTGTTTGCCAGCGAGGCGGTGATCCTGCTGCCAGACGACCAGGGGCACGTGACCGTGCGGGCCGGGCAGGTTCCTGCCGAGACGCTGAGTCGTGCCGAATGCGGGGTGGCCCAGTGGGTCTTTGACCACGGGCACCTGGCCGGACGCACGACCGATACGCTGCCGGGCGCGGAGTTGCTCTATGTGCCATTGCTGGCCGGGCAACAGACCGTGGGGGTGCTCGGTGTGCGCCTATCGCAGCCTGCCACGAGTGCCACGCCCGAACAGCGGCACTTGCTGGAAGCCTTTGCGAGCCAGACGGCGCTGGCATTGGAGCGGGTGGCGCTGGCTGCGGAAGCCCAGCAGGCCCAGGTGCGGGTCAAAACGGAGCGGCTGCGCAGTTCGCTGCTCAGTTCCGTTTCGCACGATGTGCGCACGCCGCTGGCCGGCATCATCGGTGCGGCCAGCAGTTTGCTGGAACACGGCGGGGCCCTGGGGCCGTCCGACCGCCACGATTTGCTGCTGGCTATCTATGAGGAGGCGGAGCGGTTGGGGCGGCTGGTTAATGGGGTGCTGGATATGACGCGCATCGAAACAGGTACCATTCAGGTGCGCAAGGAGTGGCAGCCTCTTGAGGAGGTGGTGGGCGCGGCGCTGCACCGGCTGGATGCCCGGTTGCATGGTCGCCAATTGCACCTTGACCTGCCGCCCGACCTGCCGCTGGTGCCGCTCGACAGCGTGCTGATTGAGCAGGTGCTCATCAACCTGCTGGACAATGCGTTGAAGTATACTCCGCCTGGCAGTCCGATAGCGCTTTCGTCCCACGCCATACCGGCTGATTCCGGTGCGGTATCCATCCCTGCCAGCGTGGTGGTTGCTATCGCCGATGATGGGCCGGGGGTGCCACCGGGTGATGAGGAGCGTATTTTTGAGAAGTTTGCCCAGGCCCAGCCGGCGGGAGCACGGCGTGGCGTCGGGTTGGGGTTGGCGATTTGCCGTGGGATGATAGCGGCCCACGGCGGGCGAATCTGGGCGGTGAATCGCCCCGGCGGGGGTGCGGTGTTCTCCTTCAGTCTGCCGATAGAGGGCGAACCACCGGAGGTCGGGATAATGGAATGAGCCAGAAGGGGTCGTGATGATGGTTGGTCAGGGGTCGGGCCGCAGGGCGGTGACGGTTCTGGTCATTGAGGATGAGCCGCAAATCCACCGGTTCCTCCGAGCGTCCCTCACGAGCAATGGCTATCATCTGCTGGAGGCGATGACCGGGCAAGAGGGGTTGACGCTGGCCGCTGTGCGCCAGCCAGACCTGATTATTCTTGACCTGGGGTTGCCCGATATGGATGGGTTGGAGGTGACCCGCCGGCTGCGCGAATGGAGCACTACCCCGATGATTGTGCTTTCGGCGCGTGGGCAGGAGCAGGACAAGATAGATGCGCTCGATGCGGGTGCGGATGATTATCTCACGAAGCCGTTCGGGGTGGGCGAACTTATGGCTCGTATGCGGGTGGCGCTGCGGCAGGCGGCGCGGGCGGCAAGCGGCACGGAGGAGCCGGTGTTTGGGGTGGGTGGGCTGCGGGTAGACCTGTCCCAGCGGCGGGTGTTTGTGGAGGGTACGGAGGTGCATCTCACGCCACGAGAGTATGGTTTGCTGGTGGTGCTGGTGCGCTTTGCCGGGCGAGTGGTCACCCATCGGCAGTTGCTCCAGGAGGCGTGGGGGCCGGGCTATGCCCAGGAAAGCCACTATTTGCGGGTCTATATGGGGCACCTGCGCCGCAAGCTGGAGGCGAACCCGGCCCGCCCGCGCTACCTGCTCACGGAGCCGGGGGTGGGCTACCGTCTGGCAAGTGAGTGATTCCGGCCACCGAACGTCTCCTTCTGTTTCTGGGGGGGTTCTGGGCGTGACCGCGGGTCAAGGCCGACGGTCGTAACCCGAATGCCAAAACTATGTTAAAATAAGCCTACGCTATGAATACGTATTATGCCATTCTGGATGTTGTCCCTGGAGCAACCCAGGAAGAGATTGAGCAGGCTTATGCTCGTCAGCGCGAGCGTTATCGCCCGGGACGGGTCGCTGGCCTGGACGAAGAGGTGCGGCAAATGGCCGCACAGCGCACGGAAGAACTGGAGCAGGCCTACCGGGTGCTGTCGGACCGGCGCTGCGCCGGTCGTATGATGTGAGCATCGGAGGGAGTCTTCCGGACCCGCCCCCGGCGACTACCCGACCATCCCGGTTTCCCGTTGCCAGAGAATACTGGTATGCTCTGGGCGGAATAGGGCTGTCGCTGGTGCTGGTGGTCGCTATCTGGTTGGTCGTGGGGGGGCAGGGAGCCGCCATGCCCGCCGCACCGGAGTCCCGTCGCCCGGCCCCCGATTTTACCCTGCCCACGACGGATGGGGGAGAAGTGCGCCTTGCTGACTACCAGGGCAAGATTATCCTGGTCAACTTCTGGGGAAGTTGGTGTGGCCCGTGTGTCCACGAAATGCCCGAATTGCAGGCTGCCTATGAGCAACTGCGCGAGCAGGGATTGGTGGTGATTGGTATCAACCTGTTCGACAGCGAGGTGGATGAGCAGGGGCAAAAACGCACGCACGAGGATATTCGCGAGGTGGTTGAACAGCTTGGGGTTACCTACCCCATCGCGCTGGATATCCGGGGAGAAGTCACCAGAGAATACCGGGTCTATCCCATTCCAACGAGCTTTTTCATTGATCGCCAGGGAACCATTCGCTACGTGCTCCCCCGTGAGATTACGGCGGAGGAGATCGCCGCGTGGTTTGTCCGGCTGAATCAGGAAGCGGCGGTCCTTGTCGAAGGTCGAAGAGAGATAAGTCGAGGAATTCATGAATCAGCAGCGTACCATCATAATCACTGATGATGACCAGAGTTTGCGTGAGTTGGTTCGCGTTTCGCTCGAGCACGAGGGCTACAACGTGATCCAGGCATCCGATGGTTCTGAGTGCGTGGAATTGGTCCGAAAGCAGCGCCCAGACCTGGTTATCCTGGATGTTATCATGCCGAACATGGATGGGTTGGAGGCGTGCCGCCGCATTCGTGACTTCTCACAGGTGCCCGTTCTGATGCTCACGGCCAAAACACAGCGCAACGATGTGATCACCGGCCTCGATAAAGGCGCGGATGATTATCTGGTCAAGCCATTCAATATGGATGAATTGCTGGCGCGTATTCGGGCGCTGCTGCGGCGCTTCCCGGCGGCCCAGCGTCCGCTGGTCGCCGGGGGTGGGTCACTCCGCATAGACCAGCAAAAACGCGAGGTGGTGGTCTACGATAAGGTGATTGACCTTACTCCGACGGAGTATCAGTTGTTGCTGGTGCTCGTTGAGCATGCCGGGAAGGTTGTGGAGCATGAGCGGTTGCGACGGGCGGTGTGGGGGCAGGATATGAGCAAGGATAATGAACACCTCAAGGTGTATATCTGGCACTTGCGGCGCAAGATTGAGCAAGACCCCCAGAACCCGCAGCTTCTCCTGACGGAGTGGGGGGTAGGGTATCGGTTGGCTCAGTAGGTGGTATGGAACCAGAGTAAGGCCGGTTGGGTCGGGATGCCGGGGCAATTGAGGAGCTGCGACCAGGTTTACCATAAGACGCTACCAATGCGATGCAGGGCCATTGACAGTGCCCGACGAACATGATATAATTCTACCTTGTAGGGCGCATAGCTCAGTTGGTTAGAGCGCAATCCTGATAAGATTGAGGTCCCTGGTTCGAGTCCAGGTGCGCCCACCATTTCAATAATCAAAGGTCATCTGTCATTGGTCAAAGCGGTTGATGACAGGTGATTTGTGCATTTCTGGTTTCATGGGACGGTAGCTCAGTTGGGAGAGCACCTGCTTTGCACGCAGGGGGTCAGGGGTTCAAGTCCCCTCCGTTCCACCAGCTAACATATCCGATAAGAAAGCCTGATGGTCGCCTTTGACCTATCAGGCTTTTTGGGTTTCACTGTGCAGAACTATCAGGTTTGCTTTGTTTTGACAACAACACTGACAACAACCAGACTCAAACACGGTGATTTCAGAACATATCCGCTATACCGTTGAGGGCCTCCCGTTGGGTCTCTGGTGCCACGTGACTGTACAGTTCCATTGTCAGACTGAACCTTGAATGCCCAAGCAATTCCATGACCACCCGCGGATGCACTCCCTGAGCCACCAGGAAGGTGGCACAACTGTGTCGTAAGTCGTGGAACCTGATATGTTTCGGCAAACCTGCTCTTTTTAACGCTGCTTTGAAGTGTCTCAAGAGATTGTGTGGCAACAGCGGAGTCCCCACCTCGCTCGGAAAGACCAGGCCGTGTTCTCTCCATTCCGTGTCGAGCAGGCGTCTTTCCTGCTGCTGAAACGCCCAGTGTGCTTGTAGCACCTTGACCAGTTTGTCAGGCAAGAGGAGTGTTCGTTCCCCTGCCTTTGTTTTTGCTTTGCGGATAACGAGCTTGCCAGCGGTAAGGTCTACGTCACTCCAGCGCAGCGCCAGGATTTCCCCGCGCCTCATCCCCAGACCCAGGGCAATGCGATAGAGCGGTTCCAGGCGATGTCCAGCAACCGCGTCCAGGAACACTCTGGCCTGTTCTTGGGTAAGCGGTTCGATCTGGCGACGGTCGCAGCGTGGCTTGATGTGCTGGGCCGGGTTTCTGGCGATGTGTCCGTGCAGCACGGCCTTGTTGAGTGCTCTGGACAGTACCCCGACCGCATATTGTATGCTACGTTGCGATAGTTCTCTTTCCTGCAATTGCACCACCATACGCTGGATATGTTCGGGTTTGAGGTTCTTCAGCTTCACCGAACCAACGTAGGAGGTGATGCGGTTCCGGCACGTCTCCTCGTAGCTTTCATAGGTCTTTGGCGCGGCCTCTGGTTTGACGGTGTACTCCAGCCAGTTCGCAAGGTACTGCTGCACGGTGGGGTTGTCGGAGAGTAGGTTAACCCCACGCTCCTGCTCTTTGCGTAAGGCCCCCAGTTTCTCACGCACCTCGCTGGCGGTCTTGCCGTAGACATAGACCCGCTTCGACCTGCCATCAGGACTATGCGCAGTCAGCGATCCCTGCCAGCGTCCGTCACTGCGTTTAATGATGTTCCCCTCGCCATCCTGCCGTTTCTTTGCCATGTCTATGCTCCATACGTGTTGCGATTCACGAAGGCAATCAAATCCTGGTACCGTATGCGACGGATACGACGGTTCAGCTTGGTGTAGGGCAACTCGCCAGCCGCCATCAGACGGTAGAGCGTCGGCACCGATATGTCCAGGAGTCGCGCTGCATCCTCCACACGGTACAGCAGCTTGTCCGTCTCAGGCAATGAGTCAATTGTTTTGTTCATAGTGTCTCTCGTTTTCTCATAATCTATCACGCCTGCACAGAGAAAGCAACGAACAGTCCCGAATGGTGGAGGATTTTCCGGGAAAAGCGGGTGATTTTTTGTCACAAAACAAAGCGCCTGGTAGGCACATCAGGCTTACCAGGCGTGGGCACAGTAGGCGCAGTCAGGTGAAGTGGATGAAGGTGTAGACATCCGGGCACAGGCTGAGAACGAACACCGCCAGGAAGAGGTAGCCAAGCGCCGCAACGTTGATACCTTCAGAATTGTGATCGGCGACACTGTTGAACTTCACAATGAGCAGGACGGGTGCAAAGCCCCCCGACCAGCAGACGACGAGTACGAGAAACTGGACAAGCAAATCCATAGAGACCCTCCTGTTTGTTAGGTACCGAAGAAAATGCTATTCAGCCATTGCCGTCTGGAGTGCCGCACGTTTCTTGCGTTTCTCAGCAAGCCACGCCTGGCGCTGTTCAGGCGACAACGCCATCACCTCTTGCACTGCCACTGCGTTGTAGTCGTGTGGCTGGTAGGACGGACGGGGGAAGGGGCAGATCCTCCCCTCAGCGATAAGCTGTGCTATCTCGTGCCCTGTCAGACGATTTGTTGTGCTATCCATATTGCCTCCTCTCGTGATCTAACGGTATAGCCAAGCCTCTTCACTTCCTCGATGATCATGTTGTGAAGCACCATGCGTTCACTCTCCAGGGCTTGTATCTCCTCAATGGGCAATCCAGACGTTTGCATCATCCCGATGGTGGCGTTGTAGTCGCTGAGTAGTTCGGCCAGGTGCCGGGTGTCCTTCATGGTACCATCCTTTGCTGCCGCTGTTGGCTTATATACCGAAGAAAATACTGGATGACCGTAGATTATCCTCGATTGTCCTTGACGACCAGACAGGCGTGCGAACTTACTCCACGGCCGCGCCGAACAGTTCAACGGCCCGGCGGTACGTTTTGCTGCTTCCCTTCCGGCATTCAAAAGCTGTGCAGATTGCCGTTTCCTTCGTGGCCCCCGCAGCGTGCATCTGGATGGCCCGTGTGAGCCTGGACAGTTCATTGGGAGTCATAGACAGGTTTCCGTTCGCCGCCGGGACATCGCCATTTTCGCTGCCGAACGAACCCGAACCTGAACGTTCGGTATCTGGTTCGATGGCTTGAGAAAGCCCGAACGCGACGTTCAGGAGTTCATCATTTTCCGAACGTTCGACGGGGATAACGAACGCCCGACCAGCCAGCGTTCGCCTCGCCAGCTTCCGGACCCCCCTGGTGTTTATCGAAGCCTCTTCATTCTCACTCTCGTCTCGCAGGATGGCCTGGTGGTTGCGCGAGAGGATGAGTTTCAGGAATCCCGTCAGCATGTCAGTTTTGCCCTTGAACCCGGCCACCACTCCATTCTTGCTGTGCAGGCAGAGGATAAGCCGAACCCCGTAGGAACGCCCGACGGTTGCTACGTACTGCACCAGGGCATCATAGGCATCCTGGCACATATCCCGAACGACCAGGGCATCGTCAACCACGATGGTGATAGGTTCGTGCCTGATGCCTGCCTTGTAGTCGGCTATGCGCTGCTTGACGTGCTGGAGGGTCGCAACCAGCGCTACCTCTATCGTCGTGAAGCTGCCGTCGTCGTCAATGGTGAAGTGGTCGAACTCCCAGGCGTCATCTGGCTTGACGGCGAAGAGCACAATGCCCCCTTTGCGCGTCGCGAGGATGGCCCGGAGGATGGTTGTCTTGCCCGTGCCTTGCGAACCGTGCAGGAACAGCACGGGATAGAGGTTCGGCAAGTCGTTGATAATCTTCAGCCACTCTTTCTGCGTCAGAACGATTTGCCGTGGTTCTGGAGGCCGCTGCGGTGCTGGCGAGGCGCTGGCCTCTTCCAGTTCCCCCCGCCGTCGTCGTATCCACTGGATGATCGGGTAGATCAGGCCGAACCAGGAGAACACCACCACTCCCAGGCCGACACCAATCAGGTTAAAAATCTCCTCGCCCGTCATACTCACCTCACTTCACTTCCACACGCTCTCTGGACTGAACGCCAGCATTGTCCCAACCACAACAGCAAAGCCGAACTTGCTGACTGTCGGGACTTCGGCAGGCACCTCGCTGAACACCTGCTGCAACATCTGGTAGATACTCGTCTGTTCGATGTTCACGACGAGGAACCAGACACCAGCCGCGTTACTCAGCACGTCCAGGAGGAACGCCAGCAGGCCGAGCAGGTGCAGTCGGCCTCGCCAGACATCGTGTTCCATCGCACTGAAGGCCCCCTGGAGAATAATAGCAGCAGGCACCAGATAGTATAAGTCATGCAGGCCAGCCTCGTGCAGCATCACCCCCGTCGTGTAGGTTGCGAAGCCCCAGAGGACGACGGCGATGAGCTTGCGTGGCAGCGACCGCGGCGCAGACACCGACGGCGCGGCTGGCTGCTGCTGTTTTTTTCGTACAGCACCGATCATGGTTGCACCTCACTCACTTCGGTCAAGATAGAACAAATCTCCTGGTTCGCACCCGAAGTACCCACAGAGTTTCTCAATCACTTCGACGGGTATCTCTCGTAACTCGTCTCTCGACGCCAGCAGCACTGTACGATAGCTTATCCCCGTCTCCTTTGCCGCCTGGCGCAGTGTGATGCGCCGTTTCTCTCGCTGGCCTTTCTGGGCCAGGAGAATTTGCAGGTTCGTTCTCAATTTCATACCTCACATTGTACGTTGTGTTCTGTATTACGCAAATTGTAGCATCTTGCTACACATTCGTCAATGGTGAGGATGTTCGTGTTGTGTCTTGTGTTACGTGCAAAGAAGGACGCTGCACGAAGCAGCGCAGATCCAGCATGATACAATAAGGCTATGGGCAAGGGTTGAGTAAGGAAGAGGTGAACCGATGTCTTTCCTCCAGGACTATTTTGATTTCCTGGCTCCCGATGACATCCGTATCAAAGGAACGCGGATAGGCATTGAGAGCATTTTGTACCACTACATTCACCGCGGTGAGTCACCAGAGGAGATTGCCACGCGGTTCCACACCGTCAGTCTGGAGCAGGTCTATGCCACCATTCTCTACTACTTCCGCAATCGCCAGCAGGTAGACGATTATCTGGCAGACTGGCTGGAGTTTGCGCGTCAGTCCCGTGAAGCCCAGAGACAGAACCCTCCGCCGGTGGTGCAACGACTGCGCCAGTTGAAGGCAGCGCAGCAATCCTCTGCAAGCGAGGCACTCCCTGATGCGCTACCTGCTGGATGAACATATTCCCCCGGTCTATCGCACGCAACTACTCCGAACGGAACCAGGATTGACCGTCTGGACCATCGGGTCTCCTGGTGCGCCTCCGCTTGGCACTCCCGACCCGGAGATTCTCGAATGGTGTGAAGTACATGGCTTTGTTCTGGTTACGAATAATCGCAAATCCATGCCGAACCATCTGGCCGATCACCTGGTTCGGGGACGCCATGTCCCTGGCATTCTGGTGATTGACCTGGACATCGGCATCGGGGCAATGATAGCTGAACTGGCGTTGATTGCCGGGGCTTCTTCCGAGGATGAATATCAGGATATGATGGTGTACCTACCGATCACCTGATGTGTCTCATACAAAGGCAGAGGACGAGGCAGAGTAAAAAGCCAGCCTTTGGGGGAAACGCGGAACCGAGATATCAAAGCTATCTCGCCAGTCACGAGAAGGGCAGTTTTTACAAGGACTACAAACGGTGTCGGAGACGGCACCCGTTTTTGTTCGCCTGTCCGTACAACCTGCACATTGTACACACCTACCAGCAGAGAAGACCTCACAGGACGGCCAGGAACGAACGAAAGCGAGAGAGGCCATACATACTATGGCTTTGCTGCCGAAGTCCCTTAAAACGCCCCTCTACCTTCTCGCCGCACCATCTCCACCAAACCAGGGAGGGGCGAAGATGTAACCGCAGGTGTAACCGCACCACAAGAGCTTGTTTCTGGCACCAGAAAGCCACAAACGCCTGGTGGTGTAACCGATGTAACCGATGTAACCACAAAAAAGCAAAAATTTGAGAAATTGATTTCTCATGGGGATTTTACTAAAAACGCAGTTACAACGGTTACAACGGTTACAGGTGGTACAGATTATCGCATTGGAGAGGAAAAAAACGGCGATGACGGTGCGGTTACAGTTGACACCCCTCCCCCTCCCTTCAACTTCCTGGCCGAACTGGAATGGATTGAACTTCCAGAGTGGTTGCCATCCACGCCCGAAGAGGCGCGAACGGAGGCCATCGAACGGGCTGGCAATGGTGAGACGATTGCCGTGATCATAATGGTTATGCCTTGAGACGCGCTGTGCGCCGTTTTAAGAGGCGATGGGCTTGTTTCCATACCCAGGGCACAGGTGCAGTGTCTTTCGTGCCTTGTGGGGTAGTACAGCGCGTTGCTTCAGTGCTGGTTGTGTGTGCGATGTGCAGATTGCACAGGTGGTGGGCAAGGTGATCGCGTATCGGTTGCACCGTCTGGGCTGGACACAGCAGGAAGAGGGAATAGTGGGGGAGGATACCGAGAATATGCAAAGAATGTAAACAGAACACCAGCATCTATTACACAACTTATGCAGGCTGCTGAAGTGTATGAGGGGGTGTTAAATCAATTTAACACCCCACCTGTGCAGCTCACCGAGCGCACCACACACCTCATTGCTATTCACAAAGCCCCTGAAGAAACCTGGCCCACACTTGTCCAGGCTGCTGAAGTCTACGACAAATTGTTAATACGTATTGACGATTTCTCAGTGCAAGCAGAAGTTTATGAGAGGGTAAAAGGTATAAATTGATTTATACCTTTCGGTTGCACCGTCTGGGCTGGACACAGCAGGAGATTGCTGAGGTGACAGGCACGACAAGAGCCACATTTTCGACTGGTTTTTTGCTGGAATTTCCAGACCTGGAAAATTCAGCAAAAAATCTCCTCGATCAAGGTATCCCCCTCCTCGACGTAGCCGAACGACGGGAAACCCAGAAGGTGATCGCGTATCGGTTGCACCGTCTGGAATCAGTGCGGTTTATGACCAGATCGTTGTTATGCCAGATGCCCGAATACGCAGATCACGGGTGACGAGCGGCACACCCAGATACAACGCGGTGGCTGCGATAATGCGGTCGGGCATTTCGGGTACCGCGGTATAGGCAATACGCGGCATCGCCTGCACAATTGCCAGGTCAAGCGTTACGGGTACCAGGCCGCTGTGCGGGTCATCTAGCGCATTCAGCAGCCGCGCCAGTGCGAGTGGCAGGAGTCGCCCTTTTTCTACGAGATAGAGGACTTCGATCACGGAGATAGAGGCAACATAGATCGGCGCACCTGCCTGTGTTGCGCCATCCAGCGCCGCTGTTGCCGCTGCGGTTAGTTTGCCAGGGGTGCCAAGATACCAGACAACCGCGTGTGTGTCAGCGAGAACTGCACTCATATGATGTCCTCTCGCGGAAACGTACTCCACATCTCACGCCGCGCTTCGTCAATCTCGTCGGCACTGACCTGGATATCCAGATCGTTCCACAGTCCCTTCACCCCGCGATAGGGGTGCTTGCGACGGCGCTGGTGCAAGAAGTCCGCGAAATCGAGCACTTCACGCTGTTCTTCCGTCGGCAGGGTGCGGAGTCGTTCAACAACCGCTTGTTCAATATCCATACGGTGTTCCTTTCGATTGAACTCTCATGAGATTGTAGCATAAGCAGGGAACAGACACATCTCTGCTACAATACCCCTCGCGGTGCGCTGGCCTTGCCAGGGTTTGCAGCGCAACGCGTCAACGACAACGCCTCTGCGTCTGATGCTTCAGGCGGCCAGGCGCAGAGGCACGTCGTTCCCCGATGGTTCTTCTGGTTCACCTCCAAACAAATCACTAACTTTAACACCCAAAGCCCACGCAATCTTGTCCAGTGTTTGAATGTTGAGTTGCTTCACGTCTCCATGCCAAATTTTATGCATGGCTGGATATGACACCTTAGCTCTTCTTGAAAGAGTTGTTATGTTTAGCCCTTCCTTCTCAGCCAGTTCTTGTATTCGCAAGTAGGTCATAATTCACTCCTAATACATAGAATATCTAACTCAGATTATATCGCACTAGATATAAATAATCAAGTATATTTCCCTATTGACAAACCATAAATAGTGTGATATACTACACTCATAACAATAAAGCAACCCTGGGGGTGTTATCGGCACCCCCAGGGCCAACGCCAAACAGAAAGGTATCCCGTAATGGCAACACCATCATATCACACCCTGTCACTACAAAGCATGGACCTGGACACTTTGGTGCAGGTTGTCGAAGACGCGCAGCAAAAAGCTGCAAATCACCCCAAATGGCTGACGGCCATCAATACAGCCTACGACTTCTTCTTGAACCCTCCTGTAGATACCATCCAGATTGCAAAGGACGGCACCGCCCTCATTCCGAGCTACACCAGCGACACCACCTACGCTGCCAACGGCGTCTGCCAGTGCCAGGCGTTCGCCCACCACCTCCCCTGCTGGCATCGTGCTGCTGCACGCATCCTTTACCGCTATCACGAGGCGCTGGAGGCAGAGGCCGATAGTTTAATGCACCAGGTCGAGGCCGCAGAGAACCGAGGTGACTGGAAGACCTACGACAAACTCTCCGAGCGATGGGCGAAGGTTGAGGCGCTTTTGATGGAAATGGAGGTGGCGTAATGCAGTCCAAGTACCTCACCTCCACTCACAAGGACATCGCGCTGGTGGGCGACCAAGGGGAGGACCCGTTCCCCCTGGTCGAGATGAACACACAGGTCGCAGACTTCGCTATCTACCCCGACGGTTCGATCTCTATCGGCCAGTACTACCTGGACATCGAGACGATGGAACATTTGGTGGCGTTCCTGGCGATGCCAAGTGTTCGTCAGCACATCGAGCTAACAGCCACCAAAGCGCAGCGCGAGTCATTCCTGGCCGACCTCACCAACGCCATCGAGGACGAAAGAGAGGTGGCCGCGTGACAACCACCAAAACCCACCTGAAGGCCACTCAGGAAGTTGATTTCGATGCCCTGTACTATCGCTGCAAAGCAGCCGTCTACTACAAGTTAGGGGGCCTGGGACTAAATCCACAAGACCTTGAAGATGCCTTTCACACTGGCCTACTGGAAGTTGTCCAGGCGCTTGAGACACGTCCAGGGAACACCCCCGCCTGGTATGTCCAGAGGAGCGTATTCTACGCACGCACCTATGTCCGAGACCATATCCATAAGCACAGCACCCAAACCATCGGAATGGTGGTTTCGACGGAGGAGGAGGATGAGTTGCTTGTGGAGGACTTTGTTGATGCTTACGGAAAGGACGAGGCTGGCTTTGAACTAGCAGAGGCACAGGAACTCCTCGCGTCTCTGCCAGAAGACACACAAGATATTGTTCTGTGCCGGGCTGCCGGCTACAACATCACGGAGACGGCCAGGAAGGTTGGCGTGCATCGGCGTGTTGTCACGAAAAGGCTTTTGAAAGCCCAGGAAGCAGTTCTGGCATCGGCGTGAAATTCCTGTACCATTTTTGCACTCTCGTTGCTTTACAGGGGCAAGGGAAAAAAACAAGGCGGCCCAGCGATGACACCACGCTGGCCGCCCCAGGGACATCTTAGAAAGGCTTATGAACAGAAGAACCTTTGTCTGTACCTACAAAGCAACGAGACGGGCAAAATGGCACACAGAACGAGGACAAAATGAAACTCACGCCCACATGGTGGGACAATGCGTGATTATCCTACATCTTCATTGCGGCTAGAGAGGGCACAGCATTTTCTTCGGTACAAAAGAAAACGCTGTCGAGAACCCCATCAGCAGGCCCTATAACCTGGACAACTATAACAACATCTGATGACAACTATAAGACAGGCTGATAGTAGAACGAGGGGGCTGCGCGAAAAAAGGCTTTGCGTCGCCATCTCTTTGTTGCGTTTTGTAAGTAACAAAACTCTTTTTGCGATGGGACGAGGCTTTTTGACAGTCTGTAAGACGGCAAAATTAAGGTACAATGCAAGAAATCGAATGAGACGGCTGTCCGAGCTGAAAGACGCTGAGGCAGATTCAGGTATCTCGTTCAAAATCGGGGTATCAGGATCTGCCTCTTTTGTTTAGCACAAAGGTTAAGACAAGTTGAAAGGGAAAGGACCATGCGAAAAGGCATAAAAAAAGGCCGCGCCGCTGGAGCAGCACGGACAGGACATGATAACAAACGGTGCATAAGCCGATTCAATACTCCCCTATATTTTACCACGAGGGGAGAGATCGGGCAAGAATACGGGCACCAGAAAGCGCAATACAGCGACAGAAAGGCACAGTATATGAGACTACACATACCTATCGAGGAACTGACGAGGGGTCTTCGTGATCAGGGGTTCTACCAGGTGGATCACACCAGGTATGAACACGCCCGGTTTCAGAACGAGTTTAGGCAGATCGTGGTGGTGGTTAAGGACGGTGAGCGGTATCGAGTGATGGCACAAGGACGGGACAGAGACGAGACGAAGTGGATGCTGCAAGATCTGAATGGAGGGGAGTGATGAAGAAGAGTAAACCGTGCCCTGTTTGTGGAGGGGAAGACCGATTTTACTACGCCAGCCGTAAGCAAATCTGGATATGCAACCAGTGTGGGCACATCGAGCGAGATAGCGAGGCGTCAGACGCGACGGACAGCGCACCAGTACAAAAAAGCCTGACGCCAGAACAGACGGCGCTGGCCTGGCGCGGCTATAAGGCTGTTGCCGAATGGTGTGCGTCGTACCTGTTCGGGGGCAGCGCCGATGCGCGACAGGCACTCGACTACCTGCACCGTCGAGGCTTTGCCGATGAGACCCTCCAGGCGTTCGATGTCGGTTTTCATCCTGATGTCTGGCGAGGGGGCGTCGGAGATTTCTTGTTCAGGAACGATCACGACGCCTATATAGGCGCGATGGATGGGGGTGTTCTGGGTCCACAGGGGAAACCGAAAAACCTGCTGCGAGGGTGTATCACCCTCCCCTACTACGACCCCGACGGCAATTGTCGGATGCTACGAGGCCGCAAGCTGAACGCTGGCACCGGCCCGAAATATCTTTCTCCTGCTGGCGTAGGCCTGTTCGCTGGAGGCGAACCAGTCCTCTTCGGCCTGCACCTGGCGAAAGACGCCAGCAGCGTCGTGCTGGCCGAGGGCGAATTGAAAGCGATGCTGGCCCACCAGAGCGGCGTACCGTGTGTCGCGCAGCCTGGCATAGGTTATCTGCCGTACGAGGCGCTGCGCCCCCTGGCTGGCAAGTCGGTCACGATCTGCTACGACAGCGAGGCCCGCAACCATCCGTTTGTACTCTCGCCTGGCGAACGGTTTTCTATCCAGAATGCCGAAAAGCTGGTCGGCAAGGATCTTGTTAGCCAGCAATCGAGGCTTGAAAAGAAGCTGGCGGACGCGAAGGCAGATGACGATACATCCGACCTCACAGGCCAGCTTCATGCAATCCAGGAAGAGATCCAGCGTTTCAAAGCGATGAACATCAAGTGCCGTGTTGCACGTCTTCCCCGACGTGCTGATGAACCGAAGGTAGATATAGACAGTTACATTCTCGCACACGGCGTTGAGGCGTTCAGGGCAGTCGTTGAGAAGTCCCAGGACGCCTGGAACTGGCTGGAGAGGCACAAGCCGCGCAGCTACTGGATTAGCGATGGTAGTACCTACGGGCACGACGAGAAAGGCCGACCGGTGCAGCTTGCGAACTACCAGGTGAGAATCGTTGCCGACGTCCACGAGACGGACGGCGATAACGAGACGTTCAGTCACGATATCGCCGTGCTTTCCCCGTCGGGCACTATCCGACACGGCAATGTTCCCGGAAGCGACTGGAGTGACAATCGCAAGGCGATGCAGGCGATTCGTGCTGCCGCAGGCGACGGGACTGCTGACGACGCTGGCGGCACAGCGTTCAGAGCGTTCAAGGTGCTCTCTAGGCACGGGGACGACCCGATCAAGCTGGAGAGGTACACGGCGACTGGCTGGCAGCGGATAAACAATCGCTGGCACTACCTGGCAAACGATGGGAGTGTCACAAGCCGAGGCGTAGATCTGTCGGTTCGGTGTGAGATCGGCGCGGAAACCCAGGGCAACCACTATCAAATGTGCGGCGCTGGGGACACCCAGGCAGGTGCCGAGGCGTTCCTACGGTTCCTCCGAGGCGAGGTGTGCCAGCAGCACATTGCCATGCTGCTGGCAGGCCAGGCGGCGCTACCACTGCTACACCGCTGGTATGGAGACGCAGGGCGAACAACAATCTGGTTGTACGCACCGACAGGTAGCCTCAAGTCGGCACTGGTTCGCGTTGTGATGGCGCTATATGGCCCATCGTTCACCGCAGTTCGAGGCGATGGCGCGCCAGTCACGAAATGGGACGCGACCAGCGTCGGTCTCCAGGAGGTTGTTCATACCTTTCGAGATAGCCTCGTCCTCCTGGACGACTACAAGCCTGGGATGATGCGCCAGGATCAGATTTCCAGATTCCTCCATAGCCACGGCGAAAGCACGGGGCGAACCCGCAGCCGAAAGGGACTGGGGATTGATCGGGTTCGGACATCTCGATCCATCGCCGTCGCGACGGCCGAGACCCTCCCCGAATTCGATGACAGCGGGGCTATGGCAAGGCTTATCACAATCGAGTTGCCCCAGACCAGCGTAGATGCCGATGCGCTGGCTGATTTGCAGCAGGCTGGTTCGGATGGGCACCTGGCCGCTTTCTGGCGAGGATTTGTGCAGCAGATAGCGAGGACTCTTGATGTCGGCGAGGAGCGCCTGCGTCAGGCGATCCGAGATCGTATCGCCCAGGACGACGCCGATCTGCCTGGACACAGGCGCACGGCAGGCGCGTTGAGGCAAAATCGCGTCGCATTCCTGCTGCTGACAACCTGGCTGCACCGCGCTGGCTACATTGACCAGGGCGAGCACGACGCCTTGAACGCGGCGCATATCGAGGCAAGGATTACCGCAGCCGGCGAACAACAGCAGCAACAGCAGGAGGCAAAGCAACACCGTATTTTCTTGAACATCCTGAGTGATGCGCTGGCAACAGAGATGGCCCGTTTGCAAGATGAAGCTGAAGAACTACTGAACGATGCGGACGAGGCGCAGGGGAAACGTGTCCTCTGGCAACGGGGAACGCCTATCGGTTTTCGCTGCAAACACAACGAGGTTGATGCCATTGCCCTCTATCCCGACGCTGCGCTAAAACTTGTGAATGAATGGCGCAGATCGCAGGGTGTGCAACCCTTGAATAAGCAGGTGGTCAATACAGGTCTAGAGAGGGACAAGTTATTGCTGGCACAAGACAAGCGGCAACGCACGTACCAGGTGCGTAATCCGTTAACAGGAGAGAAAGTTCGTGTGTTACTCCTTCCTGGTGACATTTTCGATGGTGACATTTTCGGTATCAAGGAGACAGGCGATTGTCCCTATTGTCTCTATCCGGAATCGAAGCAAGAGAGAAATAGGGACAAGAACGGAACCCATCCTGATGAGGAAAAACAGATGCCTGTACCTACTGTCCCTATTGTCCCTACAAAAAATATACATTATATAGGCCCCGAAAATCCCTCTCCGCATAGAGGGGTAAATGGGAATATGAATGTGTGTCAAAAAAACGCAGGGACTTTAGGGACAACAGGGGCAAGTGGCGTTTTACCCCACTCCAATGGTGAATGTGTTGTCCCTATTTCTGGAACCCCGAAAAACGAAAAAGGGACAATAGGGACAGGCGACGACGATTACGATAGCTTGTTCTTCCATATAGAAACACGAGGGGGTATGTTCGCCTGTCAGATTGAGTTCGAGGATTGTCTGGACTGGAAACGACGCGAGAGGAGGCCATACAAGTGTTCTGTGAACGCTATGGCATTCCTTTTGATCAGGCAGTCGAGGAATACGAGGTTGAGGTTTCGTTCTGACCATAGAAGGAGAAGGAGAAGGAGATGAGGCAAAAATTGCTTGGTCGCATCAACGAACTTATTGTCAAACTGAAGCGTGCAGGACGGCCCATCCCTGCACACGCGCCATTGGAGACACTCACGCAGGAAGATCTCATTGACTACGGTAAGAGGTTGCGTGTCCATCTCCTCGCCGCTACGGGTGAACTGCGGGGTGGCGAGGACGACGACGGACGGTTCTGGTGGTGTGAAGAGAACGAGAAAGCCCTCGCCGGCCCATTCGAGGATGAATGGGCTGCGCAGGTCTGGGCGCAACCGGAACTAGCGAGGCCAGCAGCGCCAGCGCCAGCGCCGAGAGAGGCTATCTACAGCCAGGACGGAGGATGGGTGCTGGTGCCTGTCTGTGAACAGTCCTGGCAGGTGCGATATGGCAAAGTCATCAAAGATGCCTGCGGGTCGCTGGAGGAGGACACATCACACAACACCACACCCTGTACGATATAATCCGACACAGAGGCATATCATGATAGCGAGGAGGGCATATAATGGTCACAAAGAATAAGACAGCAACAACAGAGGAAACTCAGCTTAGCACCGAGTACAATCTACTATCCCGAAGAAAGCACCCACAAGAAGCAAAAGATAGCTATATATGATATAATTAAGACAGAAAGGTGGTGATTATTGATGCAAAATACACAGAAAAGAACCAGAATAAGGTTCGCGCCTGGTGGGAATGGTTTTGAAGTGACAACCTATTCGCTGGATCGTGCAAGTGGCCTGACAGGAGTAGATATGCTCCGTGCTCAGCAGGCCCGGAACATACAACTTCTGAAGCGTTTTTCGGGAATGACTGACGAAGAGATAGCGAACTCGCAAATTGTATCGTACAAGGAAGCCCTTGAAGGGAAGAGACAATAATGGAAATCACCGTAGAACAATACCAGTCCCTTGTGGCCGAAGAAGCTGCTGCTGCCAGCGCTTCACGCAACTACTCACCGACGTTCAAGGAGAGTTCTGAAGCATTGAGATTGGCCCAGGAACGAGTGAAGCAGCTTGAGGAACACGGGGAAGGAGAAGGGGACTACGCAGCGCTTCTCGTTGCACGAGAGACTGCGGAACGGTCCCGTTTTGCCCATCGTGGTGTGCAGCGTCGGCACGAGGAGTTGAGGCAAGCCCATCGGACGGCACAGCAGGCGCTCCAGGAAGCCGAGAGGGAGGTCAAGGCGCTACCAGGGTATCTGGAGACGGCGAAGAAGAAGCATATCCAGGCAGCGGTCGCCTTGTCTGCACGGGAAGATGAGCTAAACAGCATCCAGCGAAAGGTAGCGTCGGCACAGGCTTTTTTTTGATGCAACACAGGCGGAACAGGGTGCGCTACAAAGCCTCTTCAATGGCTTTGTCGAGATCGGTGTACTGGAGGCTTGATAATGCTGCCCTACCTGAACGAGGAGACCTGCACTCGTCTGCTGTGCGCTATCGCTCAGCAAGCCCATAACGACCGTGATTGCGCTTATCTCGCTGCGGCCCAGGAAGCTGCGAGACAGGGTGCAGGTCTCCTGGCGCACTTCACGGCGCTGGAGATGCTGGAAGAAGGCTGGCACAACCCGGAGGCAGCGCGGGTCTCCCCGACCATCGGTGTTCGTGACCACGCAGCCTCGGCTATCAGGGAGAGACGCCCAGGCCATCGCCATCTATCACAAACTCCAGCAGAGAAGCTGGCGGGCAAACGTCTTACGGCCTGGGCAAAGCAGGCGGGTGTGGTAGTGGACGAAGTGGACGGGGATTTTTGATTATGACAACAACAACACGTCGTGGTAACAAGGAGCGCGAGTCTCCTCGTGCCCGTGATGCGTTCACGGCCTACTGTGATCAGGGGGGCGGTGAACGAAGTTTGCGGCGGCTGGCAGAGGAGACCGGCATTCCCTTCGGCACCATCGCCAAATGGTCGGATCGTTATGGATGGGTCGAACGTGCTGCTGTTTACGATCAGGAGATTATTGCAGCGCAGCGCGAGGCAGCGAAGAAAGAGGCTTCCAGACGGTCGAGGGAACGCTTGCGCAAAGCTGACGAGATGCAGTTATCTGGCATCGCCATCTTATCCCTCGCGCAGATTTCGGCAATGAGTCCAGAGGAAGCCCGGCGGCACCTTCCTACTGCCGTTCGTTTGCTGGAGACTGGGGTCAAGTTGGAGAGACTCGAACTAAACGAGGCCACTGAGAATGTCAAAGCCATAGCACCTCCGAAGCCTCTGTCGAGGATGACGGACGCAGAACTTGACGCTTATTTGGGGATGCTGGAGGAATGCACATGATGACACCACTACTTCAAAGACGGCGCGATGGCCTGCGTCGTCTTCGTGATCTGGTTGTGCAGGAGTATGGCAACCTGGAGACGGCGATAGCGCAAAACCCTGAATGTCACTACTTGTACAAATGGTAGGCGATGTTAGTGGGGCTAGCAACGATGCCGTTCTGATAACGAGAACGGCATCCGTTCCATTGAGAACAAATTTGCTTTCACGCTGTGGTGGATGTTGTGGGACGGGGCGCAGATGGCCTCTCAGGCTTCGCAGGACGGTCTGCATGGTGCCTCTGGGTTGAAACCTGCATGACCTACGGCTACATGTTTCGGCCTCGTGGGGCAACGCAGAGGGGTACACCTGTTTGCCGTCACAGGTGGTACAATGGAGGGCAAACGAATGGAGGGCAAGCGAATTGAAAGGAGGCCAGCAATGACCACGATGACTGCACCGACCCCGACAACCACCCCCGACCGCTACCAGCACGTTTTGCGCCTGGTAGACGAACTTTCGCCAGCGGAGCGGTTGCAATTGATAGCTTACATCGTGAAGATGGTCCAACCGTTTGTTGTCGAACCGATGGAGGATGACGAGGATGATGAGGAACTGATTGCAGACGCGATGAAGGTACTTGAGAACACTCCAGATGACGCCTGGATACCTCTAGACGAGTTTGAAGCCGAACTAGATCGAGCGGAGGCTGCCGGTGAGCTACCACGTTGAGTTTGCCCCTGAACTGTATGCAGAGGTGAAGGCACTACCAGGACATATTCGCGCACAAGCCCGGCAGCAGTTCCGCAGTCTGGCAAAAGACCCTCGTCCTCCTGCTTCAAAGGAACTTCGAGGCAAACCAGGTTTCTATCGTCTCTGGCTAGCAGGGCGTTGGCGCATTGTCTACACCGTGGACGATGACACCCGGACCGTGCGTATCATTCGGGTTCGCCGCAAGGAGCAGATCGACTATGAAGGGTTGTAGCGCGGAGAATTTTGACAACAACGCTGACAACAACAGGGTGAGAAATCCTGAGAGGTTGAGATATGTGCCATAGAAACACAAAGCGCTATAAAGGGGTATGACAGGTATAGAGGGGGTAGGAGAATGAATGGTATCAGCTTTGCACGCAGGGGGTCAGGGGTTCAAGTCCCCTCCGTTCCACCACTTTCCTCTCCTCGCCTAACTAATTATTGGACAAGTGGGAAAGAATTGTTGGACAACTCAGGGGTAGAATTATTGGACAACTCGCGCAAGCGCACCAGAAAGAGGAATGGGGCGTATGCACCTGGAAAGAAGTTCGTCATACCTCCATGGTACCAGGCGCTCCTCACGCTGTCAATACCTCGCCTCACGACCATACTCCTGGCACGTACTTGATGCCCTCCAGTCGCTCAAACACCCGTTCAACTATCTCCGGGGTAATCACCCGGTAGGTTCGATTGGTATGCTTCTCGCCTAACGTATCATCAAGATACGTTGCGAACAGCGTTGTGTTGTCCCAGTGGCCTTGCGTATAGTTCCAATCAGTGAAGTCGCGGAAAATCGGGACTACTTCCACCAGGTTGAGCGCAAGGCGGGCAAAGGGGTCGCGGTGGTCGTAGAGGATACCGATAGAGCGGGTCGGGCGCACGGCGTGCTTGTTCAGGTCGGCAAAGATTTGCTGGCTGCGTTCGAGGCCAGCGTCAATGAAGAACACGACCGAGATGGTTTCATCGCCCAGGTCGGGGTTTTCCCGCAGGGCCTCCTCTATTGCTGCCCGACGATGCTGCCCATCGTTGATGAGGAAGCGGGCGGTCATCGGCACGGTAAGCAGTCCCACGTCGCAGGCGTACCCCTGGTCGCCCATCGGCTCGAAACGCACCTCGCCATCCTCAAAGCTGCGTAGCTTCCCTGGTTTATGCCGCCCGAATGGCACTTGCACCTGAACAAACGGAGAACAGACCGAAGCCATCAGAGCCGAAACCGGCCCATCCCTGGCGGGCGGGGTGGGATTCGAACCCACGAGGGCTGTGACACCCTACGGCATTTCCAATGCCGCGCACTAGACCAACTATGCGACCCGCCCACGAACACCACGAACCTGACCGACGACCATCAATCAAGACAATCGTGATAAAATCGTCGCATGGATTGTACCAGAATCCCGCCGCTTGTGCAACTTGAAAAGATTGAGTAGAATACCCAGAGAACTGGTTCAAGAGGCAAGGTGAGGCGTGGAAACCATAACTATTATCAAAATCGGGGGCAAAGAACTGGATACCCCCACCTTTCTGGGGAAGCTCTGCCCGGCCCTGGCGGCCCTTGACCGTCCGGTCGTGCTCGTTCACGGCGGCGGCAAAGAGATTAGCGCCGCCATGGATCGGTTTGGACAGACCGTCCACTTCATCGAAGGGTTGCGGGTCACCCCCCCGGAGAGTATGGCCGTGATGGAAATGGTCGTGTGCGGGAGCATCAACAAGCGCCTGGTCGCCGCACTGACCATGGCAGGCCGGCGGGCCATCGGGCTGAGCGGGGTTGACCTGGGATTGCTCCGCTGTGTTCCCCACCGTCCGGGCGGAACCGACCTGGGGCGGGTCGGAACTATCACCGCCGTTGACCATGAGACGCTTCACACCCTGCTCCGCCTGGGCTGGCTACCGGTGCTGGCCCCCGTTGCCCTGGGGCAAGAAGACGGCCTATCCTACAACGTCAACGCCGACCATGTCGCGCTCGCCATTGCGGAAAGCCTCTCCCGCAACGACGACGGCAAGCTCGGAACCCGAACCTCCAGAACCGAATTGGTCTTCGTGAGCAACGTACCGGGCGTGCTCAGCGCGGGGCAGGTCATTCCACACCTCGCCGCCGCGGAGATAGAATCCCACATTCAGGCAGGGATCATTACGGAGGGAATGATCCCCAAAGTTCGGTCGGCCCTGGCCGCACGAGCCGCGGGAGTCGCCACCGTTCGTATTACGAACCTGGAAGGGCTTGAAGACGGTGGCACACGAATCAGCTAGCCCCCCCTCCCAGGCCGTGGGAGACATCTTCCGCGATCTGTCTCAGGAGCAGTGCTCCCTCATCGAAGCCGCCATCCCCCTCGCCACCTGTCCGTCGGGCCACCACTTCTACGCACCCGGCGAACCATGCGAACACCTCTTCCTCCTGAAACAAGGGCGGGTGCAAATCTACAAACTTTCGAGCGAAGGGCGTATGCTCCGCCTGGGCACCGTGGAAGCCGTGACCGTCTTTGGAGAAATACCCCTGAACCCCCAGAAGACCCACACGAACGCCGCCGAAGCCATCACCCCCTGCACGGTCGGGTACCTCAATGCCGCCCTCCTGCAAACCATTCTGCAATCGTACCCCCAGGTCACCCGTCGCCTGCTCGAGGTGATGGGGCAGCGCATTGGTGAGATGGAAACCAGGTTGGGAGACATCGCCTTCAAGAGCGTGCCCCAGCGCCTGGCAACAACCCTCCTGGCGCTGGCAAGAACCCCACCTCATCCCGACCAGCTCCCTCCCCCACCCGCCGTGGTCCACGCAACCCACCAGCAGCTTGCGGAAATGATTGGCTCCTACCGCGAAACGGTAACCAGAACCATTGGGGAATTCCGCGAAGATGGCATGATTCGGATTGAGGACGACGGGATCTCCCTGATCAACCAGGAAAAGCTCCAGCAACTCATCAATGGGGAATAAAGGGGGGAAACTCGCGCCGCCGCGCCTCATCGGGCAGCGGGCACCGCGCCCAGAACCAGGCGAAACCCGTAGAGTTCGCCATTCCAGCTAGAGCCGGGCCAGTATCACCATCCATATGCAGGACTACCTATAGCATTGTATTCAGTTCAGACGGGTCGCGCATCGTGATGGGGGCAGTTGACGGCATAGTGCGGGTGTGGGGAGCAGTGGAATAGCACCCTTGCTGTCACGCTGTGCTATACTAAAAGCGTCCCGATTGAACGGAAGGAGGATTGAGCCAATGCCCACCACGGACCAACCAGTCGCACCGCAGCACCATATTGAACGGTTACGACGACGGTATCTTGATGGGTTTCACGACGATTTTCTCGACCGGGCCTTGCACAAGATTGTCCAACCGCAGATAGCCCAGGACGAGGCGAACCTCTCACCCATCACCAGGGTGCTGCAAGCGTTTGAGCAGCAATATCACCTGACCTCGGATGAGTTCTGGTCCCGCTTCCAGGCCGGGCAGATGGCCGATACCGCTGATAACATGGAATGGTACCACCCGTTTTCAAAGATGAACCTGAACACGACACCCCTGGCCTGGATGGGTTTCAACCGCGAACGTGCCTCCCATCTCCTCCACCAGCTTTTTCATAATGAGCAACCCACTCGATAGATGGCCCGTCTGGGACTGGCCCCCGTCATCACGTCGTTGGACCCGAACGGCATCATAGTCAAAACCGCACCCATCGTCGCCTATCTCCACCTTCAGCCCGTCCGCATCCTGCCGCATCGTCACCCGAATGGTTTGGGGACGGGCATGGCTGATGGCATTCTCAACCGCCTGCTTGACCACCAGGTAGATACGCTCTCGCTGACCCTGGCTCAGGGACGGTTCCTCAGTGACCTCGTAGCGAAAGGTTATCTCCGGGAACTGTTCTTCCCATTCGTTGATGCGTTCCCGAACCGTCTCCACCAGTCGTTCTACCACGATGGCAGCTCCCAGGTTTTGAAAGATGTGTCGGGTGGCATGACTGATGATTTCCAGTTCCCCCACAAATTCGCTGACCGCGTGACCATGTGGCGCTCCCATCTGCTTCTCCAGCTTACGCATGGTCTCGGCAAGGGCAGCCATCTGGTGAAGCGGCCCATCGTGCAGCAGCGCAAACGCATGCATATAGTCGGTCTGGGTGCCGCGCTTTTCCCATTCCTGAAGCCGCCGCATCGCCTCGGCATAACGTGCTTGCTCCTCAGCACGCTCCTGTTCCTGCTCCCGCACGCGCAGCAAGTTGACCGCTTCGCGCAGGCGTCCGGCCACGTTCGGCTCCCGCAAGCGCCTGGCCCTGGCTTTTTGTGGGTTGGCAGCAATCAGCACTTCGTATACCCGCTCATGACGGGCAATCGGCAGCAGGATCAGGGTCGTTGGGAGTTCCAGGGTGTCAACAATAACATCCACTGGCTTCAAGGTTGCCAGTTTGCCCAACCCATCCTGCACGCCGGGAGCCGCCAACCACTCCGGTCGTACCTGACCGGCCTGCTCAACAAGCTGCCAGTCGCCATTATCCTCTCGCCTCACCCACAACCAGGTAGAAACCCCCACCCATCCCCCGACCACCTGGGTGAGATGGTGCCAGAAATCCTTCTGGTCGGTTCGATGAAAGAGGCCATCAATGGCAACGGTGAGCGACGATTCCCGCCCCCGCAAAAACTGATGCATGGCAATACCCATCCCTCCTCCTACCGTCCCCAGAGCGACCAGCAGGAGACTCCCAATATCGGCCCAGGTTGCGCCCGTTGCTCCAGTCCCAGGAGGCCCATTGAGCAGGCACAGAATACCGTTGAGCAGGTGCATGAGCACCACGCCGGTTGCTATGCCCCATATCCCTATTCGCCCCTGCTCCTGCGCCTGGGTATCACCATAGAGCAGCAGATAGCTCAGCGGAATGATGGGAAACAGAGAACTGTAGCCCCCACCTACCCCACCCTGGATGCGCGGCAGCAGATCGAACACTAGATAGAAGACCAGGATGATGGCCTGGAACTGGGCAATCACGTTGATACTGGTTGGGCACTGCTGGTAGAGCCGCTCGACCCAATCTGCCACTTCCTGTATCCAGGTGGCAGCGGGAGCGGGGGTGTGCTGGCTGAGCCAGCGCAGTTTTTTCGTGAGCCATTCCGAGCTTGCTGTGGCGATAATGCCAAGCAGCGCCGCCGCCGCACCCAGCACAGCCACGCTGTAGCTCCACCACCAGACGAGATCATTCGGGCGAAGCAGTTGGACCATGCGCCGCCAGTCTGCCGACAGAAATGGCGACTGGAACGCCTGCACGATGGTCGCGGTTGCGGTCGCCGTCGCCACCGCCGCCAGCGCAAGCTCAACCCGATAGGAACGGCGAGTACGCGGGGCCAGGGGATGGGGCAGCGAGACCGCGGCCATCAGGAGCGCGATAATGGGCACCAGTGCCTCAGTCCACATCACGGCAATGGGATATTTGAGGCTGCCCATGCTCTGGGCAATACTCATGGCCTGCCAACTCAGAAACCAGAGCGGGATACTGCTGTGCTCGACGGTGAGGTTATGCCGGTGCGGTGATTGCCGCCGTGCATCCAGGGTCATGGTCAACAGGATCAGGGAGGCGGGCAACCAGCAGACCCCCGCACCAATGGGATAGCGCCACAAGACCAGTTGCTCCCACCAGTTGGGGGAGGTGACCGGCATCGAGACGGGATGCAGCGACGGGCCACGCTGCACCAGCAGTTCGATCATCTCGCCAGGGCGGCGTTCCGAGAGTTCGTGCCAGTTCAACCGCTGCGCCTCCTGCCACGTGCGTCCGTCGTAGCGGACCATGCGGTCGCCCGGACGCAGATCAACCGTGCGATGGGCACCGCCGGGCGCATGGAGCACCTGCCCGCTCAGAACGTCTACCGTATCGGAATAGGGAGCGATGCTCGAAAGGGCCGTGACCGGGCGCTTCCAGGCGTGGATCGCACTGGCAACGATCATTATCAGGCTGGCCCCGCAGACGGCCCATAATCCGTAGAAGCGAAGAGGCTGCTTCACCGGATGATCCCGGCTCTCATGGCGAGGTAGACGGCATGGGGCATCGTTCTGGCTCCGAGACGGGTGAGAATCTCCTTGCAGTGATCGTCCACCCCGGCGACACCCTGGCGTTCAGCCACCTCTTTTCGTTTCAATCCTTCACGGGCGATGAGTTTGAGCACCTCAAGTTGGGCCTGGGTGAGGCGGTTGCGCATCAGCACCCCCTTGCTGTAGCCGCCTGGCTTGCCCCGCAGCACCCGGTCCAGCATCGCGCAGAGTTCATCAGTTCCATCAACCTTCACGACATAGCCTTTGATATTGCCCTGCGACACGTTCAGAAAATGCACGGCCATTGTATCGTCGTTGGAGCAGATGATGATGGGGAGGTGGGGAAAACCCGCACTCAGCCTGGGGAGCCGGTCTTCGAAGGTTCGATCAGTCCCCATGTTCTTGAGGTCTACAATGGCCGCGTCAAAGTCTGCGGCGCGTTCGGCAAGGATATGCTGCAAGTCCATGCCGTCCGTGCAGGTCTCGACGACCATGCCCGCCTCTTCGAGTTTGACCCGGCAGCCAATTCGCCACACTTCCTCATCATCGGCAAGTAACACGCGCTTCCCTTTCAATTGGGGGTACACGATGCGGCGCTCCTTCACGGTTCGGGTGGGCGTGCCCGTTCCCTTGTTGCCCACCTGGAGAAAAGAATACTACGGCCTATTCTAGCACGAATCGTCAGCCTATGCCATCACCGAAGTTGGGGGCAAAATACCCCGAATCCGGGGGGTGGGCAGGGGGGGGGTAAGCGTGGTATATATCAATCAGGTGTGCAGGCAACACGTTGTCGAGATTAGGGTAGTTCGTAGTATTATTGTTCAGGAAAGGAGTATTACGATGAAGCAGTCAGGACGGATTGGGGTTCATATAGTCAAAACCCGGCTTCTCTTCTGGTTGGTCCTTGTTCTCTTTGGTCTGAGCCTCTCAAATGGTTCAGAGATCTTGGCGATGTTGGAAGATTCGGCAAATGGTACTCAAGAGGAGGATATCTACACGGATGACGAGTATGGATTGAGTTTTCGCTATCCTGAGCAGTGGCAGTTGGAAGTTTCATACCCAGGTATGTCGGAGAAGCCTGCCCCTGGAGTTATAACTAAACGGATTGCGCTCTCATGGGCCGAAACATCATCACAGATACGGGTGGATATATATCGGAACCATCCCAACCTGGTACTGGAAGATTGGTTTCAAACGTATGAACGTCCGCTTCACCCCGATGATGCAATCGTTTATGACGAGTCCGATGTTCGGATTGCAGGCCTCCCAGGAATCTGGATACATGACCCAATGAATCAGGAAGAGGCGAGGTATGCCCGAACAACCATACTCGTAGCCCATGAGGACACTATTGTGGCACTGGATTACTATATGAACGACAATGGGCAGCAGTTGCCAACCTTTCTGGATATCGCCAGCAGTGTACAATTCCCTGACCATAGTTCAGCCGATACCAGATTACCTGAGCTTCAATTTCTTGAATCGGACCAGGTAGTGCTTCAAGCATCCTCGTGTTGTGGTTGGTACGATGCCAACAGTAATACGTACCCTTGCAATGGTGGTAACTGTACCTGGTGGGCGAAATACAAGCGCCCTGATATTGGTAACTACTGGGGAGATGCCTGGATGTGGCGAGACCGAGCCAGGCGTGAGAATTTTGGGGTTGGCTACACAGCGAGAGCAGGTGCGGTGGTCGTGTTTCAAAAAGGGGTGCAGGGATCGTCCTCTTGGGGGGGGCATGTGGGGTATGTGACTGCCGTTGAAGCTCAAGGAAGGTTCCGATATAGCGACATGGGGTGGAAGCGTGGTTGTCACGTCGGAGACCGTGGCGTCTCCTATAACAAGAGAGGAGTCCAGACGAACAATGAGAGCGTGACATTTATTTATCCCCGCAACACGAGTACGGTACAACCTTTCAATACGTCTATCTGGAGTGGCCTGGAAAACGGCAAGACGAGTATCTTTAGCCGCGTTTGTGCGTCCGGCCCATCTTACCAGGTTGGTTCGCAACGAGTGAGTGATGGAACTGTGTTTGGGGTATGGAACAAAAGTGGAGTCAATGGTTGTTCTCCCAATACAACCTCTGGCTGGCGTCTTGTGATGAATGCAGTGCGGGGAGAGAGCTTCTACCTCTATTCCTACGCGAGTAAGAGTCCATTACCAGTAGACAGTTTTCTCCAGCGTGCTCGAAAAGTCAAATGCACCATCCACAATCCAGGAACGATAAGTTGTAGCCTGGTGCGACAATCGGTCTCCAGCCTTGCGTCCCAGAACACTGGGCAGCTCGTGTTTTCCTGGTCGCCGCATGATACCAGCATAGCGGAGCAAGAAGTGGGCACGGAAGTTCCGGCGACTGCTCAAACTCAGGGGAGTGAACAGGTAACCATGGAGTATTTGCTTGTTGGGGTAGATGAAGATTGGCGGATAGCTGAGACTGGACAAACCAGCGCTACCTATGATGGACTGAACGAAGGTACCTATACCTTCCGTCTGCGTACCACAGACTCGACCGGTGTTCAGAGCATTGAGGAAATGCAAGAGGAGGTCCCGGTCGTTTCTACCCCCATCTTCATTTACATTCCGCTGATACAGCGGTAAGTTCCCTTCCTCGTCGGATGGCCTGTCTGCACAACGTTCCACCGGTTCCGGCGGGGCGTTGTGCAGACAAACTAACCAGGAGCGCGGCGGCGCTTTCATTTGCTGATAAACGGCTTCAAAGAGATTGCCGCTCGGTTCAGTGAATGGACGGACAAGGAGTGGCTTCTGATTCGCACCCTGGCCCACGTTGCGGACAGATGTCTTGGGAAACAACGGGGAGATGAGCCGCGGCAATTCACCCGAAAAGTGCTGGAGTGCATTGAACAGACATGGGTGAAGCGAGAAACCGGGTCTGGGTAGCGCTTCTTGCAAAGGGAGGACGAATACAGGTATAATGCAGACAGGAAAAATGGGACCGGGAAACGCGGAGAGAAAGGCTATGGCTCAGGAACACCTGACCACACCACTATGCCCTCCAAGAAACCTCAACGACTCGGCAGACATAGCATCTTCAAGGGTGCCTGCTGGCTGCAATGTGGAGCGAACCTTGCCCTCGATTGGTGCTTCTGCTTTCTGTGCTTTCCGTGATGTGTCCCCCCCACAGACCCCTGCTGCGACCCGGTCGAACCTGACTGAGATGCGGCAAAACTGCGATGTGGAGCGAACCCTGCCCCGCAATGTGGAGCGAACCCTGCCCCGGAATACAAAAAATCTCTTGTTCTGGTGGGCGATGACGGACTCGAACCGCCGACTCCCTCGGTGTAAACGAGGTGCTCTACCAACTGAGCTAATCGCCCTGGTGCCGAGAGTGGGACTTGAACCCACACGAGCATTGCTGCCCACCAGGCCCTCAACCTGGCGCGTCTGCCAATTCCGCCATCTCGGCACATTCCTTCCCTCTTTTTCCATCTGCCCCTATCATAGCAGAAAAGTATGCCGGATGCAAGTAGGCAGAGCCACGACCCAGGGCTATGTCAAAGTCGCCCTTTGGCAGCATTTCTAGGCTTTTGAGTCTCTTCCAAAGGGGTATTTAAGTGGTTTGTTTCGTCCAGCCTCCGGACTTTGACGTAGCCCTGGCCCGAACCGCCCAACGACCGACGGTCGTAACAACTTTCACACCATTTTGCCATCTTCTGGTATGATATCCAGCAGAAGCCGGAATACTATGGAGCCGTTTGCCATTGATGATGAACACACCAGCAACCGTGAGCACACCAGCAGCAAAAGACACCCGCGCAAACTCCCCCCTCCGCCAGCGAGTGTCAGCAGGCGAACGACTCTCCACAACGGCTCGATGGATGCTTCTGGTGCTCCTGTTGGCCCTGCTCGGAGTCATCCACGAAACCCTGCCCTGGGCCATCCCGCTCGATACTCCCACCATGCTCGTGCTCCTGGTCTACGCCGGTTTTACCCTGGCAATGACCATCGTGCTCGTGCTCCCACCCATAGCCGCCCGCATCACCCCCATTGCCCCGGCACTCGACCTCCTCTTCCTGGGACTGCTGACCCTCCTGAGCGGGCCGCACCGTCTCATCTTTTTCCCCGCCTATCTCGTGCCGCTCATGAACCTGGCCGTCCGCCAACGCTCACTCTGGAGCCTGTTTGCCGGCATCGTCGGGGCAGCCCTCTTTGCCGGGGCGGTGTCTGGCGGCCACCGCTTCATTGACAAGAGCGACACGCTTCCCGACGGCCCCATACTCGGAGCCATGAGCCTGGCGCTCGCGCTGCTCCCCTGGTTCGTCAGCAGCCTGGCCGAGCACTGGAGCGACTGGAACCGGCAGCGGGTCGAGGAAGCCCGACAGGCAGCACAGCAGCAGAGCAACCAGGCCCGGCAGGCAGCGCAGACCGCTCAGGAACAGGTATCGCTGCTCTACACCGTTGCCACGCGCCTGGCGACCATGGCCGACTCAACCGCCGGGCAGAAAAAGGTGCTCAACGCCCTCCTGGAAGAAAGCCAGAAACTCATCCCCTACACCCACGCTATCATCCTGAGAAAACCGACCGACCCCGACGAAGCGGGACATCCGGTGGACCACCACGACGACCTGCGCATCGAAGCCGGCCAGTCGCTCAACCCCCGTGACCTGGGCAGCACCATCACCATCCACCACGAAGGCAAACTGGCAACCCTCCTCCACGCAGAAACCCGGCCCGTCCTGATACCTGACCTCGCCCAGGATGCCGACCTGTCTTCCATTGCCACCCTGCACCCCTGCAAAGCCGCGTGGGTCGCCCCCTTGCACTACGGAGTGCTCGTCTACGGAGCCATGATCCTCGCCAGCGACCAGCCTCAGACCTTCCACCCCGGCCAGATGGAATGGCTCGACGCGCTGGCAAAGCTAGGCAGTGTGGCCCTGCGCAACGGCGAACTCCTGGCCGAGCTACGACCACACCGCGAAAAGCTCCTGAAATCGGAGGCCAGGGCCCGCGAAGAACTCACCCGCCACGTACACGACGGACTGGCGCAAACCCTGGCCCAGATTGTGATGAACGTTGACTTCCTCAAGCGCATGGTCGTCCAGGACGCCCAGGGGGCCCAGAAAGAACTGGACACGCTCCACGAACAGTTCCGGCGCTACCACTTCGAAGTCCGCGAAGTGCTCACCGCCCTCAGTCCGCTGCCCCTGGGGCAGGGGCTATACGTCATCCTGAACCAGTTCCTGGAGCGCAAGCGAACCCACGACAAAGACACCCGGATTATCGTGGATGCTGAGAGCATCAAGGGGCTATCGCTGAACTACAAGGTCGAAAATATGCTCTACAATATCCTCCAGGAATCGGTCAACAACGCCCTCAAATATTCCGAGGCGCGGCAAATCTGGGTGCAGTGCAAGGTCAATGGCGACCGCCTGATGATGACCATTGCCGACAACGGCAAAGGCTTCGATGTCGAAAAGGGCAAAGAGAAAGCCCGCTCCCGCGGCTCGTTCGGCCTGTTCAACATTAGCGAACGGGCGCGGCTAGCGGGCGGCTCCGCCGACGTGCGGTCGGTCATTGGCAAAGGCACCATGGTGCGTGTGGTCGCTCCCATCACGAGCAGCGACGAGTGAGACCCGGTAGGGCGTGATGGGCCACGTCCCTGCATGCATCACGTGTCACGCCTGCCACCCCTCTTCGCCGCCTTGCGCCACCACCACCCGGTCGCGCCCTGTTTCCTTGGCCCGCAGCAGGGCCGTATCCGCCGCCCGTATCACCTCGTCAGCCGTCCGGCCATGTTCGGGGCAGCACGCCACCCCGAAGGAAAGCGTAATCGCCCCAGGCGACCGCCCCTTGTGCCGAATCTGCAACTCCCTCGCCCCAGCCAGCAATTCTTCCGCCCGTTTGAGCGTGTCCGGCAATGAGGTATCGGGAAGAATCAAGGTAAACTCTTCGCCCCCATAGCGACAGGCAATATCCTCTCTGCGAACATGTGTTTGCAAGAACTCCCCCACCGCCATGAGCATCGCGTCACCCGCGTCGTGCCCATACCGGTCGTTAAACCGCTTGAAGTGGTCAATATCCAACATAATCACCCCGACCGAATGGCGGTGCCGGGCGGCGCGGTGCAATTCGCGCACCAGCGTATCATCCAGGTAGCGCCGATTGTAGAGACCCGTGAGCGCATCGCGGATGGCCTGGTCCTGAAGTTGCTCGCGCAGGCGCAAATTTGCCAGCGCCATCGCAACCTGCTCTGCCATCATCGTCGCCAGTTGAATCCAACGGTCCTCCGCCTCATCAGAATCGGCCAGGTCGCTCCGCAGATGGAGCACCCCCAGAATCTTACTCTGGGCAATCAGCGGCATACAGAGCGCAAAAGGGTGCCCATGGGTTCGGATATGCTGGCACCGCGGCCCCGCCAGCAACCGCCCGACAATATGGGAACGTCCCCGCCGGAGCGCCCAGCACTCCTCCGTGGCAAACATCAGTTCAGCATACGGAGGCGTTCCCCACCGCGACACCGCCTCGACCATATGGTTCGCTTCATGCATAATGTAGAGGGCCCCGCCCTGGTGCGCAAAGAGCTGCCCGGCAAACTGCTCAACGGTGGTAAACACATCACTCGTGTTCAGGCAACTCTGAAGAAACTCGCCCATCCGGTTGAGCAAGATAATATCGTGGTTGCGCCGCTGCAACTCGCGTACCCGCAGATGCAGTTGCTCATTCGCCTCAAGCAACGAATCCTCAGCCTGCTTGAGTTCGGTAATATCCCGCGAAATCCCAAACAGCACGCTCTGGTTGCCCCAGGTTCCCCGCGTCACCCGCGTCTCCACCGGAATGGTCGTCCCGTCCTGAGCCATCAGCGGGACGGTCGAGACCATCGCCGTCCCATTCACCATCGCCGCAATGAAGGCGACGACCTCCCCCCGCTGCTCAGCCAGATGAACATCCGCCAGGTGCATCGAAGCAAGCTCCTCGGCGGAATACCCCAGGCGTTGTTCCACCACCGGGTTGACCTGGATAATCCGCCCGCTCGCATCGAAGATAAAGAGAAAATCATCCATCGTGTCGAAGAGGGTCTGGAAGTTGTTCCGGCTCTCTTGCAGCGCGGTTTCGGCCTTCACCCTGGCAATCGCTCCGCCAATCTGGGTGGCGATAATCTCCAGGAGACGGCAGGTGCTCACCGGGATATGCTCATGCACATGCGACGCCAGATTCAGCGACGCCACAACTTTCCCCTCATTCAGCACCGGAATAATCGCCACCCCGCACACCCCCTCAGCAAAGCACGATGGGTCTCTAGGGGGCACCAGATTGGCAAATAACCCATACCGCGGCTCCCCCTCCATAATCCGCTGCCACTGAAAAGAATGCGCCGGGTAACACTCGATGCAGCGGACAAACGAGCGCGAAAACCCCTGGTGAAACACCAGGTCCAGGTTGCCAGAGCGCCAGTCCACCAGGTAGATACCCCCACTGTCAATCCCCTCAAGCTGAAGGATCGTATGGAGCACCTGGTGCAACACGCCGGTCAGGCCGCTGGCCGAACTCAGGGCAATGGCAAGGTCGCGCTGGACTTTGAGCGACTGCTCGGCCCGCACCCGGTCGGTGATATCCCGACCGACCGACTGGAACTCGACCAGGTTTCCCTGCCCGTCAAAAATCGCCCGGTCCGTCCATTGCTGCCAACGCACCTCACCCTCCGGGGTTATCACCCGGTGCTCCGTGGTTGCCACCGCATTGGCCGGATGAAACCAGGCAAGGTACTTCCGGGCTTTCGTCTGGTCAGTGGCCGGAATAATGGAAGGAGAACCAGGGCTGAGCAAATCTTCGCGCTGCTTGCCGAAGTAGCGGCAATAGGCATCATTCACAAAGGTCAGCGTCCCATCGGGCCGAAACCGGCAAATCAAGTCGGTCTGGTCTTCGACCACGGCCCGGTAGCGCGCCTCGCTTTCGCGCAACGCATGCTCAACCTGCTTGCGCTCGGTGATATCGGTGCTCGTCCCCGACATCCACCCGCCCTGCTGCGGCCCATCGCGTATCACCATCCCACGCGACGCAATCCAGCGGATATCCCCACTCCGGTGAACGATACGGTGCTCCATCTCATAGACCGGCGAATCTCCGCGCAGGTGCGCCTGCGTTGCCGCCCGGACCTTCTCACGGTCGTCAGGATGAACGCACTGACTCCAATGGTGGATAGGCCTCAGCTCCTCGTCCTCCTGGTACCCTATCAAGGCTTTCAACTCCGGTGCCAGGTAGATTTCGTTCGTCTCAAGGTTCCAATCCCACAACCCAACGTTCGCCGCCCGAACAGCTCGCTCATACCGCTCCCGCCGGGTGCGCAACCCCTCCTCCTCGTGCGGGTAGCGCGGCGGCTCCCCCTCGCCCACCTGCGCGGTCAGGCGGCGTTCCATCTCGTGGTGCTGCTCCATCAGGGTCTCGGCCCGCTGCGAGACCCCCACCGACGCCTCCTGGAGCCGACGCACCTCAATGACCATGGCCTGAGTCACCACCGCCAGAATACGCTCCAGCAGATCCAGTTCACCTTCGCCAGCCGGAAGGGGCGAATCGCCAGCGCGAAGCGCCGTTGCCGTGCTCTGGATGATCAGGCGATACAGGTTCATCACTCCGTCAGCTCCGGGGGATGGTCCCGGAGGCGCGCTTTCCGGTTCTGGCTTGTGCCACCCGGACCGGGCCCTGGTTTCCAGCGCTCGGACGGATTCAAGCAGGGAACCCACATCTTGCCGAACCGCCGACTCGTGGACAACACCAACCAGATGACACACCAGTTCGGTGCGGTGCTCTGCCGCCAGCATGGGGAAAACCTCGCTGCTCTGCTGGAGCAACCCCTCCATGCGCTCCTGAAGCCGCTGGACCCGTTCATCGAGATGATAGGCAAAGGAACCTGCTGCATCAGGCATTGGAGACCCTGGAGACCCTGGAGACCCTGGAGACATGAGAACCCTCACTTTCTCGCTTCATTCCTCGTCACCCGCATGTTACATCCCCCTGAAAGGTAAGTTACGGACCGTGATCTCTGATTGTATCACGAAAAAATATTTCCGAATAGAATATATGTCTCAACCCTAGGGAAGAGCCACTGATATTTGACCTGCCCGGCCCGATGATCTATCATTCATTCTATCTATGCATGACCGCCGGTCATGCGTGAGAAATCGGTTCATCTCTGAGAAACCTGGAAGAAAACCATGATTGAAGCGTTTGAAGCCACCCACCCCTTCCAGTTGTTGGTCCAACGACTGCTGACGACCGCTGCCATCCTCATCACTGCCCTACTGGTCGGGGTGCTGGTCGAGCGTATCGTGCTCCGCTGGCTAAACCGGCTGACCCGGCGCACCTCCTGGGGCGGCGACGACCGCCTGCTCCAGGTTCTGCAAGGCGGTGTCACAACGCTCTGGTTTGGACTCCTTGGGGTCTACCTGGCCGTCCGGGGCATCGAACTGCCTATCCCCTACCTGAATACAACCTGGACATTTCAGGGCATCGTCCTGAGTTCCAGGCACGCGGACTACCTCTTCAAGGTTCTCCTGACCATCCTGGTCATCTCGCTCACCATTGCGGCCTCCCGCTTCGTGGTGGGGGTTGCCTTCGCCAGAGATGCTTCCGAGCATGCGGCTCTCTCTATCTTCCATAATATCATTAGAATCGTCACCTACCTGATCGGGTTTCTCATCATCCTTGGGTTATTCAATATCGAGATTACACCATTCCTGGCGGCAGTGGGGGTGAGCAGCCTGGCCGTCTCGCTGGCGCTCCAGGAAACGCTTTCCAACCTCTTTTCGGGCATCCAGATCATCCTGTCCCGAAACATCAAGCCCGGAGATTATGTAAGACTTGGTTCGGGGGAAGAAGGCTTTGTCATAGACATCAACTGGCGGACCACCACGATACAACAGCTCGCCAACAACATGGTCATCGTGCCCAACTCGATGCTGACCACGGCCATTGTCACGAACTACAACGAGCCACAGAAGGAAATGGGCATCCTGGTGCAAATCGGCGTTGGCTACGAAAGCGACCTGGAACACGTCGAACGGGTCACGGTCGAGGTCGCCAGAGAAGTGCTGCAAGAAGTCGAGGGGGGCGTCCCAGAAATCGAGCCGTTCATCCGCTACCACACTTTCGGGGAATACAGCATCAACTTTGCGACCATCCTGCGCGGCAAAGAGTTTGTCAGCCAATTCCTGCTCAAACACGAATTTGTGAAGCGGCTGCACCGTCGCTACCAGCAAGAGGGCATCGTCATTCCCTTCCCCATCCGAACCATCCACACGGCTCACGCCGCCAGTTCGGCTGGCCCGACCAACCACCAGTTGGAATACCAGGTGGCGTCGGACTGCCCGAACCAGAAACGACCGCTTGAGACCTCCCATACCAGCGCCGAACCAGCGCAGGTGGAGCCGAAGGAACCTCAAAGTTAAGGAGCAATTGTGCCAGACCAATCCCATACCGGCCCATCCCCGTCAGGAAAAGATCCGTTCATCTCCTCTCGCTCTGGCGACTACCCCAGAACCCTGCTGCTGATGCTGCTGATGCTGTGGGTGCCTGTCGTCGCGGCCTGCGGGGATTCGCTCACCGAGCCAGTTGCAGCCCCGCCAGATGGAGCAGAGACGAGGGAGACCACAATCAACGGGGGGACCGTCGGAACCCCAGGAACTGCCCCCCCACCCATGTCCGACCAGGTCGCAGGGGGGATTGCGCCGACGGTCGAAAGCCAGACCACCGAGAAGATCGTGCTGGTATCTGACCGCGACGGCAACGACGAGATCTATCTTATGAACCCTGACGGCTCAGACATGGTCAACCTGAGCAACAACCCCGCCGCCGATACCCAACCGGCCTGGTCGCCGGATGGGTCAAAGATTGCCTTCGTGTCCCTGCGCGACCGCAACGATGATATTTATATCATGAACGCGGATGGCTCCCAGGTGACCAACCTGACGAGCAGCCCGAACCGTGACACCTCGCCGGCCTGGTCGCCGGATGGCTCCCAGATCGTCTTCGTTTCCGAGGGACCGGCCGGGGGCGCGGCCGGGGGCGCGGCTGAGAACGAGAACCAGAACGACGAGGGGCAGCCGGGGCTGTACGTGATGCAGGCGGATGGCTCCAACGTGCGAAGGATTGTGCCTGAACGACCCCTGGAGAACCTCCGGGAACCGGCCTGGTCACCGGAGGGTTCTCGTCTCGCACTGGTCGCCAGAACCGATGGAAACGATGAGATTTACACCATGAGCCTTGACGGGTCCGGGCTGGTCAATCTTTCCAACCATCCGGGCAACGACCGCTACCCATCCTGGTCGCCCGATGGCACCCGGATTGCGTTTGTCTCGGACCGCGAGGGGAACGACGAGGTGTACGTCATGCCAGACAACGGTGCTCCGCAGACCGCGGTGACCAACCACCCGGCGACGGATATTCAGCCTTCCTGGTCGGCCGATGGAACGCAGGTGGTGTTTGTCTCGAACCGCGACGGAAACTTCGACATCTATCGCATCAATCCTGGTGGGTCGCAGTTGACCAACCTGACCAACCACACGGCCAACGATGCCAACCCGCGCTGGATACCCACCCGGCCCCGCCGGAAGCGGATTGCCTTTGCCTCCAACCGAGATGGTCAGTTTCCTTCAATCTACGCCGTAGATGTGGGCGGCTCCAGCCTCGCCCGGCTCACCAGCAATATCGCGTCCGACACCCACCCCGACTGGTCGCCCGACGGTTTGTGGGTTGCGTTTACCTCCGACCGCGCCGGCAACGATGATGTTTACGTAAAGCGAACTGATGGGTCGGGGCTGACCCGGCTGACGACCCACCCGGCCCCGGACATGCACCCGGACTGGTCGCCCGACGGTCGGCGGATTGCCTTTGAGACAAGTCGCGATGGCAACTGGGAAATTTATGTCGTCAACACCGACGGGTCAGATCTCATCAACCTCACCAACCACCCGTCCAATGATGGCAACGTGGCCTGGGCACCGGACGGCGAGCGTATCGCGTTTGTCTCCGACCGAGATGGGAATTTCGAGGTGTACATAGTCGAGCTTGATGGTTCTAGCGAGCCGGTTCGTCTGACGGCGCATGAGGGGGTTGACGCATTCCCGGCCTGGTCGCCCGATGGCAGGCAGTTGCTCTTTCGTTCGAACCGCGACGGGAATCACGAAATTTACCTGACGGACACCAGTGGTGCCGCCCCGGTGAACCTGACCAGGAATCCGGCCCGTGACGACCACCCGGCCTGGTCGTCCGACGGGACGCAGATTGCGTTTGATACCGACCGGGATGGCAATATCGAGGTGTATGTGATGAATGTCAATGGATCGGGGCAGACCCGCGTCAGCAACCACGTCCGGAACGATGCCTACCCCGACTGGCAACCATAGCATAGCTGCCGCAGAGATGAGGGAGCAAGAACACCGTTGGCTCAATCTTCCACTCCGATTCCTATGACAGAGACAGACATCCAGTGCCCATGGTCTGCGCAGTGGCACGACGCGCAAAACCTGGTGCTGCGCTATGGGTGCAATGCCACTGCCTACCAGATTTTGAATCCGGGGATGATGTTCTGGTTTCCTCCGGAGGGACACGCGGTCGTGGGCTATGTGCTCAGCGGGGGGTTTCGGGTGGTGGCCGGGTCTCCCATCTGCGCCCCGGAACACCTGGCTTCGGTGGTGGCCTGGTTCGAGGACGACGCGCACCGCAGCCGGCAGCGGGTGTGCTACTTCGGCGTGCAGGAGCGGCTAACACGGGTGCTGGCGATACAGGGGCCACTGGCCTGCCTGCGGCTCGGCGCGCAACCGGTCTGGTCGCCACAGCGCTGGCCGGCGATGGTCTCCCGAAAACCTTCTCTGCGGGCGCAGCTTGCACGGGCCCGCAACAAGCAGGTGGTGGTGACGCGCTGGACCACCGAACTGGCGTCCAGCCATCACCCGGACCCGGACCTGGCCGGTCTGTCGCAGTGTCTGCGCGAATGGCTCCAGACCCGGCCCCTGCCCCCGATGCACTTTCTGGTCGAGCCAGAGACGCTGGCGTATCTCGAAGGTCGGCGAGTCTACGTTGCCCGTTGCGAAGGAACGGAAAGAACGGAAGGAACGGTGGTCGGGTTTCTGGTGGCCTCGCCAGTGCCAGTTCGCAATGGCTGGTTCGTGGAGCAAATCATCCGGGGAACCTCTGCGCCCAATGGCACCACGGAGCTTCTGCTCGACACGGCGATACGCGATATGGCTGCATCCGGCGCGGACTATGTCACGCTCGGCCTCTCCCCCCTGTCGCGCCGAGCGGACCTTCCGCCGGTGGAGCACCCGGCCTGGCTCCGCCTGGTGCTCCACTGGATACGAGCCTATGGGCAGCAGTTCTACAACTTCGACGGATTGGACGCGTTCAAGGCCAAGTTTCTGCCAGAAACCTGGGAGCCAGTCTATGCCGTGATGCGGGGGCCGCGGGTCTCCTGGCGCATGCTCTATGCCATTGCAGGAGCATTCAGCGGAACATCGCCCCTCTGGTTCGTCGGGCAGGGAGTGGGTCGGGTGGTGCGGCAGCAGGTGCAGCGCATGGTCAAAGCATGAAAGCATGGTAGAATTGAATCCACCGCCAGAACGATGGCGATAGAAACAGAAGGGGGGAACCGTGCGGCCTTTCGCCCCTCTCTGAAGCCAGTGGTTCCCGCCGCACCTGCTGAATGAGCATTATTATTATGGATATGGACAAGAGCCTGAACCCGGTGGTCGGACCATCACCGATGACGTTCACGTCAGACCACGTCCATCAACACTATCGGCCATGGAAGTGGGTTGCGCATCTCGCGCTGCTCATCAGTGACCAGATCCTGGTCGTGCTTGGTTTTGCGGTTGCCTACTGGCTGCGGTACCACGCAACCTGGCCCCCGTCGCTGCGCTCGATTGTCGCCGAGGTTCCGTCTCAAAGCCTCGCCCCCTTCCACGCCTTTCTGCCCGTCATGATCCTGCTTATCATCATCCTGACCATCCTGTTCGAAACCAGGGGGCTATACCGTCTGCCACGGGGATCGGGGTTGCTGATGTACGCCGATGCTATTTTTAGCAGCACCATCATCGGCATTGCCATCATTATGGTATTTGTATTCCTCTATCGCCCCTACTACTATTCCCGCCTGATCTTTGCCTTTGCCGGGGGGGCCATTGTGGTGCTGCTGCTGCTCTGGCGCGTGCTGCTGCTCAGGGTCCGGCAATGGGGGTGGCGGAACGGAATCGGGTGCGAGCGGGTGCTCGTGGTGGGAGGCAACGGGTTGAGCCGCCAGGTGATGGAAGGGATTATGTCCCGGCCAGAGATGGGCTACCACCTGGTGGGATACCTGCACCACGCACCCCAAATTCCGCCCGACCACGCGTCATTTCCCCACCTGGGAACCATTCACCACCTGCGTTCCACAGTTGAGTCCCGCAGTATCCACCAGGTCATTCTTGCCCTCCCCTTCTGGGAACACCACTATCTGCCGCAATTGATTAACCTGTGCCGGGAGTTGGGGGTCGAGTTTCGCATCGTTCCCGACTTCTATGAGATTAGCTTTGACCGCGTGGACGTGCAGCATATCAGTGGGGTTCCGCTCATCGGCCTGAAGGAGCTTTCCATCAAGGGGTGGAACCTGGCGGTCAAGCGGGGGTTGGATATCGGATTGACCGTGCTCTCGGCTCCACTCACGCTGCTGCTATCGCTGCTCATTGCACTGGCGATCCGCCTGGATTCGCCGGGCGGGGCGCTCTTCTGCCAGACCCGCGTGGGCAAACATGGGCGACTCTTCACCTGCTACAAGTTTCGCACTATGGTTCACGATGCCGAAAAGCGCAAGGCCGAGTTGGAGGCGCTCAATGAGGCGGATGGGCCGTTGTTCAAGATGCGCTGCGACCCGCGGGTCACACGGGTCGGGCGTTTCTTACGCCGCAGCAGCCTTGATGAGTTGCCGCAACTCTGGAATGTGCTGCGGGGTGACATGAGCCTGGTGGGGCCGCGCCCGGCCATCCCCACCGAGGTCGAGCAGTATCAACCCTGGCACTGCCGCCGCCTGGAGGTCACCCCTGGCCTGACCGGGTTGTGGCAGGTGCTCGGGCGCAGTGACACTTCGTTCGAGGAGATGGTGCGCCTGGATATCTACTATGCTGAGAACTGGTCGGTCTGGATGGATATTCACATTCTGCTGCGCACCATCCCGACGGTCGTGATGGGCCGGGGGGCCTACTAAGGGGAAGGGGACGACCCGACCACCAGACGGCTGCCGCGATTGCCTGATTGCCTGATTGCCTGATTACCTGATTGCCTGATTGCCTGACTGAATAGGTCACGATGGACCTGGAGAGATGAGGATCGAGGGACGTTCCATGCCACTAGCTATTCTGATTACGGGAGGAGCCGGTTTCCTTGGCTCCCATCTTTGTGACCGGTTTTTGTCGGAAGGTCACAGGGTTATTGCGATGGACAACCTGATCACCGGCAACACCGACAACATTGCCCACCTGGCCGGCCACGAACGGTTTACGTTTATCAAGTACGACGTCACGAACTACATGTTTGTCGAGGGTCCCCTCGACGCAGTGCTGCACTTTGCCTCGCCTGCGTCGCCCATTGACTACCTCGAACTGCCTATCCAGACGCTCAAGGTGGGCGCTCTCGGTACCCACAAGGTGCTGGGGCTTGCCAAGCACAAGCAAGCGCGGTTTCTCCTGGCCTCAACCTCGGAGGTATATGGAGACCCCCAGATACACCCGCAACCGGAAACCTACTACGGACATGTCAACCCCATCGGGCCGCGGGGGGTCTATGACGAGGCCAAACGGTTTGCGGAGGCGCTGACGATGGCCTACCACAACTGCCACGGGGTCCAGACGCGGATTGTGCGCATTTTCAATACGTATGGCCCCCGCATGCGGCTCCGCGACGGTCGCGTGGTGCCGAACTTCATCATCCAGGCGCTCAAGGGGGAACCGCTGACGCTCTATGGCGATGGTTTGCAGACCCGTTCGTTCCAGTACGTGAGCGACCTGGTGGAGGGTATCTATCGTCTGCTGTTCTCCGACGAGGTGGAGCCAGTCAACATTGGCAATCCCGGCGAGTTCACCATCCGGGAATTTGCCGAGGTGGTCAATCGTCTGACGGGGAATAGTGCGGGGATGATTTGCAAGGATTTGCGCACGCGGGATGACCCCCAGGTGCGGCAGCCGGATATTACCAAAGCGCGGCGGATATTAAACTGGGAACCGGCTGTCTCGCTTGAAGAAGGGTTGGAACGGACGATTCCCTGGTTTCGGGAAGAGTTGCGGCGGCGGGGAGAACTGTAGCCGAACCTGCGCCACCTGCTTGCTTGCGCAAAAGCAAAGAGCAATCCGCGACACTCGTCACTGGGATGACATGCTACGATTCCAGATGAGCGAAGATGAGCGAATCGGTGTACCATGAAGAGAGAGCGATGGAAGATACATGCTGGACATCATCAGAAAGGCAAGGTGGTGTATGAAATCGTCGCTGGCGCTCCGACCGCTGGTCCAGGAGGTCGAATACCCGGAGAGTGATGGCAAGCCCATGGCCGAAACCGATGTGCACCGCGACGAGATGTTCGCGGTCATCCAGGCGCTGGAATACTTCTTTCGCAACCAACCGGACGTCTATGTGTCGGGCAATCTGCTGCTCTATTACCAGGAGGGCGACCCGACCCGGTCCGTCGCCCCGGATGTGCTGGTGGTGAAGGGCATCCCCAAGCACAAACGGCGCATCTACCGCCTGTGGGTGGAGGGTCGCCCCCCCAACGTCATCATCGAGGTGACCTCGAAGTCCACCCGCGCCAAGGACCTGGTGACGAACCACCGCCGGTATCGCCTGATGGGGGTGCGGGAATACCTGCTCTTCGACCCGCTGGGGGAATACCTGTCGCCCCAGCTCCAGGGGTTCCGCCTGGTGCGGGGACGATATGGGCGGATGCACGCGGCCCGTGATGGGTCGCTGGTGAGCCAGGAACTGGGGATGCGGGTGCTGGTAGCGGGCCAGCGGTTGCGGTTGGTGGACCTCGCCAGTGGGGCGCCGCTGCTCCGCCCGGACGAGGAGGCCGACGCGCACCGCGCCGAAGCCGCAGCCCGCCACGCTGCCGAGCAGCAGTTGCATCAATCTGAGCAGCGGGCCGAGAAACTGGCGGCGCGGCTGCGCGAGTTGGGGATTGATCCGGATATCTTGTGAGGTGGTGTATGAAATCGTCGCTGGCGCTCCGACCGCTGGTCCAGGAGGTCGAATACCCGGAGAGTGATGGCAAGCCCATGGCCGAAACCGATGTGCATCGCGACGAGATGTTCGCGGTCATCCAGGCGCTGGAATACTTCTTTCGCAACCAACCGGACGTCTATGTGTCGGGCAATCTGCTGCTCTATTACCAGGAGGGCGACCCGACCCGGTCCGTCGCCCCGG
>JAAUSY010000145.1 GCA_012032475.1 Chloroflexaceae bacterium | reverse complement strand
GCGCTGGAATGCGAACAACTCCGCCGTTCTGGCCGGAGGGCGGTTGACACAACTGGAGTTCATTCAGAAGTTTCTGGAGATGGTGGAGTCCGGGCGGGGAGAACCGGGCATCTTCAACCGCGAGGCAGCGTTGGCGATGCGCCCGGCGCGGCGGACCCGGCGGAGTTCGGGACGAACCCGTGCGTTACGGGAGACACATGGGTCGCGGTGGCCGATGGGCGTGGGCGCGTGCGTATGAGCGACCTGGTGACCGAAGGAAAAGACGTTGATGTTTACACGGTCAAAGATGGTCAACTGGTTATTCGCACCATGCGGAACCCGCGCCAGACCGGAACCTGCGTGCCCATCTATCGCGTCACATTTGCTGATGGAACCTTCATCCGTTCTACGCTCAACCATCGCTTTGTCATGCGCGATGGCAGTGAAAAAACCACGGCCCATTTGCAACCCAACGATGCGCTGACTGCCATGACCGTCTTTTCTTACCGAAAAAGAGGATTGCCCTCAGTTGTCAAGTGCAACTATGACGAGCCTGGGAGCTATCGCATGATACAGTTTGGTACCACCCGAAAATCTGAACACCGACGAATGTATGCCCACCACACCGGCGTTGAATTGACCGGTATCGAGTATCACTTGCACCACCGTGATTTCGATGGGTGCAACAACCACCTTTCCAATCTACAACTGATGACAGCCTCTGAGCATGCCGCGGAGCATCGCGCACGTATGATGGGGGATAATAATCCTGCGATACGTCTGATGAATGACGAGTGGCGGCGGAATCTCAGCAAAGCCTGTGCCGGTGCGGTGAACGGTAACGCGAAAGAACTATCGAACGAAGCCCTGGAGCAAGCGCTCATCCACCTGACACGCCTATCAGGCCGTGCGCTACTACGCAGTGAATACACTTCCCACGCCAGAATCAATAACTGGCCTGAAGTCTGGCAAGCCTACCGCCGAGATTATTTCGGCGGTGATATTACTCCCACCTTGCACCGCATTGCCACATCCCTGGGTTTGCCTATCCTGCCCGCCTGGGAAGTGGAAGCCCGTCGAGTGACGAATCTGCCAGTACGTCTGCATCAAGGGCGCACGTATGTACAAAAAACCTGCGAAGCGTGTGGGAACACCTTCTGGGTCAGGTTGGGCCGCCGAGAGCAGGCAACTTGCAGCATGGCATGCAGCCAGCGCCTGTATTACCGCTTGCATGGAACCGAAGACCGTCGCGTCCGCCTGCTCCAGTCGCACGAAGAACGCAAAGAGCGCGTCCGTGCTTCGCAAGTTCAGGTCTACAACGATCTGGTCTTCAAACTCTATCGGCACCCATCCAGAAAGGAATGGCAAGAGCGCTGTCGTCAGATGGGTATCTCGCCCGAAATCAGCCGGGTGAGTAGCCCATTCCGATCATGGGCCGATCTGGAAAGCACGGCGAATGCCACCAATCATCGCGTCGCCGCGGTGAGGTTCGACGGTTATGAAGCGGTGTATACCGGCACGGTAGACGAGACCCACACCTTCTTCAGCATCGGGTGTGAACGCACGGACTCGCGTGGACGCACGGAAATGAGCTACGTGTTGTCCTGGCAGTGCGGCGAAATCATCCTCCGTCCGTGGCAATTTTGCAACCTCTCGTCTGCCGTGGCACGGGTGGATGACACCCTCGAAACCCTGCGCGACAAGGTCGAACTGGCAACTATCATCGGCACCATCCAGTCTCTGGCAACCCACTTTCCTGGCCTGCGCCCCCAGTGGAAGCGCAACTGCGAAGAGGAGCGGTTACTTGGGGTGGACATCACCGGGCAGATGGACAGCCCGGTGGCCCAGGATGCCTATGTCAAAGAACAGCTTCGCCACGCTGCGATTGAGACCAACCAGAAGACCGCGCAGATGCTCGGCATCTCCCCCTCGGCGGCACTCACCTGCGTCAAGCCGTCGGGGAATTCGTCGCAGCTCGTGGACTGCTCGTCCGGGTTGCACGCTCGCTGGTCGCCCTACTACATCCGGAATGTGCGGGTGGCAGCCCACTCACCCCTCTTCAAGGTCCTGCGCGATGCCGGGGTGCCGATGGACCCGGAGAACGGGCAGACCCCCGAAGATGCCAACACCTGGGTCGTTCACTTTCCGGTCAAGGCTCCCGAAGGCGCAATCACCCGTAACGACCGCTCGGCTATCGAGCAGTGTCAATACTGGCTACAAAACAAATTGTGCTGGACCGAACACAATCCGTCGTGCTTCACCGGTGAGACGCGGATTGTCACCGACCGTGGGTTGATGAGCTTCCATCAAATCGAGGACCTGGCGACCGGTGAAGACGCCGCCACCCCACGGGTGCTAGGCAAAGATGGTCAATGGGTACAGGCTGCCTTTCGCAGCCTCGGGGAACAGGACGTATGGGAACTGGTGGTCGAGCGCTGTGGTATCCAACAAACGCTTCGAACGACGGCAAATCACCTGTGGCCAATCACCTCGCCCATGCGTCGATTCCGCGGCAGTGCAACAGAGCTTCGGACCACTCGGGACCTTCCTGTTGGCTCAAAAGAGCACAAACTGCTCACCGTGAACCCCCGCGAGCGCATAGACCTGGATCTGGAGGGGATACTCCACGGTATTATCTTTGGCGATGGAACCCGGGCCAGTGGTCATGAAGGGCGTACGCGCTATGGCTCGGTTGCCCTCTGCAACGATCCTGGTGGGGCCGACAGACGGAAGCTTGCGACCCTTTTTGCCGAAGCTGGCTATACGCCAGATATCCGTGAAGATCGCCAGCAAATTCAGTTTCACGGCCTACCGGAGCATTGGAAGTCGCTCCCTGCCGGTGATGAGAGTGCGGAGTACCTGCGCGGTTTTATCGCAGGCTGGTTTGCTGCTGATGGTCATATCGGCAACCCGATCACCATTTCCAGTGCCGATAGGGAGGCGCTGGTCTGGCTCCAAACCATTGCCCCGCGTGCTGGTCTGGCCGTTTCGACGAAGATCGGGGAGCATTTTTCCGACAGCGGCGTCGCCCCGGTGACGTTCTACACCATCGCCCTGGTGAAAGAAACGCCGGACGAACCGTTCTTCTTGCTTGAAGAGAAGCAGGCTCGTTTCTCGCCGGCCAGGTTCGCAACGTACTGGAAAGTCGTTTCAGTCCGCAACACCGGTACGCGAGAGGCGGTGTATTGCATGGAAGTCCAGGGGGCTGAGCCGTATTTCACCCTTGAAGGCAATATTCTCACGCATAATTGCACCATCACCTACCGGCCCGACGAAGTGATTGACCTGATGAAATGGGTCTGGGAACACCGCGGCCAACTCGGTGGCATCACCTTCTTGCCCGCCTTCGACGCCAACTACGCCCAGATGCCCTATGTTGAGATGAGCCAGGCCGAATACGAGCGCCTCGCCGCGGAGTTTCCAGACATTGATTTCGCCAAAATCTACCGCTACGAGGACAAGGATTTGACCACGCTGGCCCAGGAACTAGCCTGTTTTTCGGGAACCTGCGAAACGGACCTGCTGTAGCTATTTACACCGAGCGCCACATGTGGTACGATAGGGGGAAGGAGTGGACACAAAACCGGGAGGTCAGGTCATCGAGACAGCAATCCTTGCACGACGAACGGTCGAACTGGCGGATGATAAACAGGCTCATGGGATTACGATGCTAGATATCCGTCATCAAAGCACGATTGCCGACTATTTTGTCATCTGTTCTGGAGAGAGCGAACGCCAGTTGCAGGCAGTCGTTGAGCACATTGATGAGAACATCCAGCACGAGTTCGGCCTCAACCCACGTATTGAAGGCACAGCAAGGAGCGGATGGATCGTGCTGGATTATCATGACGTGGTGGTTCATGTCTTCAGCTCGACACTGCGTGACTATTACCAGATTGAACGCCTCTGGGGCCAGGCTTCTCCGGTTGTGGTGTTCCAATAGTGGAAAACGGAACTGCCGATGAATACGACCGCACCACACCAGACCCAATACCTTCTCTTTGCGCTCGGAGCGGCCATAGGGAGCGTCATCGGGATCATAGTCGGGTCCATTCTCGCCGCATGGATGGGGGAAAGTCTTTCGCGGCTGATGCGCCGCTTGCTCCGCCGCTTCACCCGCGAAGATGACCGGCCCAATTTTAAGCTGCTTCTTCAATAACGCCGAACGTCCATCGAGCATCCCAGGTGCAGCACCAGTTTACCAGGTTGTCCCACTCCCGCGGCATATTTCGCGGGGGTGGGTTCTTTCTCTCAGGCAAACAGGTCGTCAATGCTCCCCTCATCCTCGCGGAGTTGCCGGTGGTTCCTCCCCCCTCCGATGGCGCGGTAGAATGCCTCATCATAGGGGCGCGTGCGCACCACCACCGCCATCGGAACGGCATGCCCAAGCACCAGGGCCTGCTGACGGGTGTCGAGCGTTGCCAGCACCGCCTTGAGGCCACTGCTCCCGCTCACGCCCGCAAACACAGCGTCAATGTCACGTTCATCGTTGAGCAGCGCCGTGATGCGCGTGCCAAGCTGACTCATCACCTCGCTATCTATCGAAGAAGGGCGCTGATCTACCACCAGCAGCGTGACTCCGTATTTGCGCATTTCACGGGCAATCGTGCCAAAAATCGTCTGCCTGGCGGTGGTGGGGTTCAGAAATTTGTGGGCTTCCTCGATGGTAATCATCAACTGGCGCGGCTTGTCGGCCACATTGCCAGAATCCTGGTAGGTGTGGGTCTGCTGCTCCCACCGGCGGTGGATGCGGCGCGTCAGAATGTTTGCCACCAGCATATAGGCCAGCGCACTGTCGTAGCCGCCGAAGTCCAGCACCACGTGCTGCCCCTGCTCCAACTTCGCAATCATCCCATCAACCATCGAGAAATCGGCATGGTCCTGGACAAACCCCAGGCGCTTCACTTGCAGGAGCTTTCGGCGCAGGGCGCTGAGGGATCCGGCGTGGGCCCCGTTGGCTTCGGCAAACTCCTTCATCGCCTCACTGTCCATATCGAGCAGCGTGGTGAGCCACCGCTCCCTGAAGCGGTCGGCAAGCAGGTGGGATGATTCGGTGGCGGTGCTGCTCAGATTCAGCTCGTCCTGAAGGGGCACCACATCTTCCACCTCCACCTGGTTCAGCCCGATTACCAGTTCGCCATCCACGCCGCTGCGCCGGCGGGTGGAGTGGGGGTGAAAGAGCGTATAGACCCGCACCTCGCTGCCAAAAAGCTGGCGCAATCCCTTCACCGAAGTGCCGCTTTCGGCGGTCGCCCCCCACCCATATTCGCTGTGCATATCGAAAACCAGGTTGCTGGCGGTGTTGGCGGCAATGGTGCCGCACAGCAGCAAGCGCGTGAGGAAACTCTTGCCGGTGCCGCTCTTGCCAAACACCCCGTTGCTCCGTTCGACAAAGCGTTCCAGATTGATACGCACCGGCACCTCCATATCAAGCGGTCGCCCGATTTCAAACGAGGTCGGGCCTTCTTGCCCGAACACCAGGGTAAAATCATCTTCGCTGGCCTCGTAGAGGGAGGAAAAGTGCGACGGAATAGTCCGCACCGGTTGCAGGGTCTCTTCCAGCGTCGCGGGCAGCATCAGGCGCGGGGTGAGGGTGATGGTGCCATAGGTCGCGGTGCCGGCCAGCACCTCATGGACAAACGCGTCTCCCTCCGGCGGATCTATCAAAATTTTCTGGTTGGTTGCTTCCAGAACAATATCCGTGACCATAGAAAAAAACTCATGCTTCACTCCCCGGATCACGACGAACTTTCCCACGCGGATATCTTCGACGCTCTGGTCCAGGCGGGCGTTCAGCCCCTTGACAAACGACCCCCCCGTCACAACCCCCAGTTTGTTCCGCGTTTGCGGTATCTTTGCCATAGTTACTCCCTGTTTGCACCCGGTTTGCTCCCGGTTTGTTCTCGGTTTGCGCTCACGGCCACCGGGTGGCCGGCCTACCGCACAAATATACCACAGGTTGCGTTGGTTGCGTTGCTTGACATGGTGGTGCCCCGATGCTACCATTGATGGGCAAATTGCCGTAGACATAGAAAAAAACGCGCTCATGAATATTTTACTGGTGTTTTCCGAAACGGGCGCTGGTCATCGAAGTGCCGCGGTCGCTATCAGTGCCGCGCTCCACGATGCCAGCGGTGGCACAGTCAAATGTGAATTTCTGGATATCTTGCAGACCACTGGCTTTCCCCTCCTGCGCGATGCTCCGGGCATCTATGACCAGTTCTCGACCAGGTTGCTCCCCTTCTATAACCTTCTGTTCCGGCTCACCAACGGGTCATGGCAAATCAACCAGCTTTCGCGGCTGGTATTCTGGTGGTCGCAGTTCCAGTTGGTGCGGGCTATCCTGACAACCCGCCCTCACCTGGTCGTCTCGACGCACCCGCTGGTCCAGCGGTTGGTGAATGGGGTCCGTCAGACCTACGACCTCTCATTCCGTTTTGTGACCGTCGTGACCGACCTGGCAACCATCCACGCGGCCTGGTGCGACCCCGACGTGGACCAGTGCCTCGTGCCAACCAATGAAGCCGGTGGCGCTATACGCCGGCTCGGCATGCCCCCGCACAAGATGCAGTTCACGGGCTTTCCGGTGCATCCGAAATTTGCGCGGTCGGTGCATACGCAGGTATCGGCGCGGCGGGAGCTTGGGGTAGCGGAGGATGTTTTTACCATTCTGGTGACCAGTGGGGGAGTCGGGTCGGGCCGGATGGACGAACTGGTGCTGGACCTGGAACAGCGCGGGGCAGACCAGCAACTGCTGGTCGTGACAGGCAAAAACCGGGCGCTCTATGAGAAACTGCGCCTCCGGTGCCGCGGCGCACGCACCCATATCTACGGCTTTGTGGATAATATGGACGTGCTCATGGCGGCCAGCGATATTGTCATCACCAAGGCGGGGCCGGGCACCCTGATGGAGGCGCTGGTGATGCGTCGCCCGGTGCTGCTCACCACCGCGGTCGGGTTGCAGGAGGAGGGCAACATTGATTTTGTGAAGGCCCATCAGGTGGGCTTTTCTTGCCCCACGATGGAACGGATGATGGAGGCCGTGCAAGCCCTGACCGACCGGCAGCGCTACGCCGAAACGGTTGCTCGCCTGGCAGACGCGGTCCCGCGTGATGGAGCCGCGCAGATTGCCCGGATGCTGCTGGGGCCGGAATGGGGGGGGAAGAGCCAGTGAACAGACGGGCGAACGAGGGCGAAGGCTGGTCCCGGTTCTCGGATTCCGGAGGCTCACCCCCTTCTTGTTACCACCGGGCGATGTGTTTGTGTTACAATAGCCGTGTACCGGCACTCGACCGTTGGTTGCAAGCTAGAAAGGACACCACGTCGGATGAGGAAGAAACGTGAACAGGAGAAAAAGCAAAAGAAAGATCAGGTCAAACAGGCTGAGGTTCAGGAACGGCAGCAGGCCAAGGCCAAACGAAAGGCGATAACCCAGGTGATTGAAACCCTTGGCGAAACTGATTCCAGGGCTATTCTGCAAATTGAGCGCATCGTTGAGCGGATTGGAAACGACTTTGCCATTGCAAAGCTCCAGGAAGCCGAGGTGGTTGAGGCACAGGGCGGGTTGATGCTGGCCGATGGGAGCCGCCGACGCACCAAAGGCGGGGTGTTTTTCTTCCTCGTGAAGCAGGTCTTGCGGGAGGAAGGCCGAAGAGTTGATATGAAAGAAATTTTCTATAAGAATCAGCGCCCACCGGTAGAGCCGCCTCAGCAACAGGCCGCGGCAACGTAGGGAGGGGTGCGGCGTTCTGCGCCTGCACCAGCGAAAGGCCGCGCCAGAGCGCAAAAACGGTATTCGATGGGAGCGTATACACCGGTATTCGGGGGGAAGGCGGATAGGATGGAGCAAGGGCAACAAGAGGGGAGAAGCCGGTAGGGATGACCACAGCGCAGCAGGTGGCCCTGGCAGTTCTGCGTTTCTGGGCAGCAACCGTCGGTGGCAAACAGGACCCGACCCCCATGCCGCCCGACCAGCAGCGCGTCATCCACCGGGCAGCGTGGCTGGTTGCGGGCGAACCGGCTCACCCCGACCGGTGGCCTCCGCTGGACCTGAACCAGCCGCTGGAGTCCCTTTTCAACCTGGCAGGCCGCCACCAGGGTACCAGGGAAGGTGAAGGTAAGCGCTCGCCGGTCTACCTGCGCCGGGCCGAACGGTCGCTTGATGATGCCCGGCTTTTCCCAGTCGCCAGCGCCGATAGGGCCTTGCAGACCACCGGCTACGACCCGGTCGCCGCGCTTCAGATGGATGTGGAAATGGTTGAGCGGCAGGCGCTCATCCGCGCCGCGGCGTTCGAGCGCGACGACCTGCTCCAGTTTCAAGTTGCCGACCTGCTCGCTATCTTTCAGCGCCACGCCCACTGCCTCCCCCTCCCCCTTGCGGGGCGTTTCGCTCTCGGACTTCGTGCGCGTCCACGCCGCTGTCGCTACGGCGATGATGCTGCACCGCAGAGATATGGTACTCCTGGGGGGGCAGGTGGTGGGGGCAGACTTCTTTTGCTATGCGCCAGCCGGCGAAGCCCCCTCCCCCTCGCTGCTGCTGCTTTGCGGGCGCGGGTGCTGGCTCCATCTGCTCCCCGACCTGTGCGCCCGGTCGCTCCTGAGCTGGGCCGGGCTTCCCCCGACCAGTCTGCTCGCCACCTGGGGAGAACGATGCTATCTCCTCCTGCCTGGCACCATTGGCGGAGAACCCACCGACGCCTGGCTGGCAGCCGGTGGGACGAACTGGGGCGCTGGCTGAGGGAATCGTTCCAGGGACGCCTGTCTCTGGCGTGGGGGAGCAGCACCCTCCGCGACGAAGATTTCCTGATTGACGGCAGCTTTCGGCAGGCGTGGAGCCGGCTTGATGATGCGATGGAGCAGGCCCGCCTGAACCCATTCGCTGGCCTGAGCCACGACGAGCAGGTTGCCATCTTCCAGCCCCGCAGCCAACCATCATTGCCCCTCCCGCTGGCGCTGACGCTGGACGCAAGCCTCGAAACCCTGGGCGGTCTGTTGCACCAGGCGGACTACCTGCTGCTGCACCACCTCGACCCTACCCTTGCTCCCCCCGCACGGAGCGCCGAACCGACCTGGCAAACGATAGCCCGCCCCCTGGGAATGCACCTCCAGGTGTGCGGCCCCCACGCGCCGCTTGACCACACGGACAACTGCCCCCCCGACCCATCGGACCGAGTCCTCTGGACCACCGCGCTGGCGCTGCACGACGAAGCGCTCGAAAAGCTCCCTCCACCCCTGGACCGCCCCATGGTCTGCCAGTTCCGCCCGATACGCACCATCGCTCCGACCATGAAAACCAACGAGGACCTTCAGGCCTGGCAGCGGCTCCGGCTCCACCCGAAGGTCGAACCCCACCCGCAGCCGGGGCAGGCCAAAGATTTTGCGCTCCTGGCCGAACAGAGCCGGGGCATCAAGCGGCTCGGAGTGCTGCGCCTGCGCCTGAACGACCTGGAGCGGTGGCTCAGGGAAGGGATAGACGGGGGGAAGCTCGTCCACGCGGTGGCGCTGGGTGGGGCCTTCCTGGATTTTCTGTCCGGTCGGGCCAGCCAATCCTGCGCCGGGGATAGCAGCACCGTCGAGCGTCTGTTCTACCTCCCCATCACCCATGACCGCCTGGATATCATTGGTTCGTGGAACCTGCTCCCCGACCTGGCCTATCGCATCAGCAGCGACCTGGCAACCTACACAGGCGGTGCCCCATCGTTCGGCCTGGCCGCCGGTATCAGCCTGCACGAGCCGCTTTCGCCCCTCCGCCTGGCCGTCGAAGCCGCCAGCAGCGAGTTGGAACGGGCCAGCACCCATCCGGATGGCGCGGCGCTGGGCTGGCTCAACCAGGTGACGACCTGGGACAATGTTTCCGACCTGCTCGCCCTCAAGCAAGAATTGTATGAGGCCGTGCGGCGGGGCACCGCCCCGGCGGACCTGCTGTCCCTCTGCCAGCACCTCTACCAAAACTACCGCCAGACTCCGCAAGGGGGGCATCTCTTCTATGGACCATGGCTCTGGCGTGGGGAGTATCATCTTGCCCAGATGATGGAAGCCCGCCGGTCGGCCAGGCCACTGATAGGCCGCATACGCCAGCGTCTCCGCGACGGGGTGATGCGGGAAGGAACCCTGACCCCGGCCAGTGAAGGAACCCGCTACATCGAACGTCTGGGGTTGGCAGCCCGCTGGGCCGGGCTCGAACTACGAAAGGAGCAGTGAGCCATGGGGTTGGTAACCCACGAAGACCTGAAGCATATCATCGAAGAAGGCAACCACGCGGTGCTCATCACCCAGGCAGAACGGGTTGGCCGCGAACTCTCGCGCCAGTTGACCACCAGTCAGATACGGTCTATTTTCGGCTCGGTTCGGCAAATTGAACTCGATTGGCAGGCCCCGCAGCGCCACCCTATCACCGAGCGGGTGCGGCGGGCGCAGCGGGAATTCTTCTTGCTCCAGCCACGTCTGGCCTACCAGGCGCGGCGCGAACGGGGGCGCGGGGTGGAAGAACTCCGCGATATCTTGACCCCGGCCCTGCAACTGGTGGGCACCGACCACCAGCGCTTCCGCAATTTTGTGGATTTCTTTGAGGCCATTCTTGCCTATCACAAAGCCGCCGGGGGAAGAGAGCAGTAAGACACAGCTAAAGGGACAGGTATTCGAGTCAACGACCACCCGCTGAAGCAGGTGGCTTGGAATGATGGTACTGAGGCAACCGTTGACTAGACGGCTCTTTGGAGCAGCCGCCATCGGGCTACAAGAACCTCCGCGTGCTTCCCTGGCGCGGACTGCGTTCGGCAGAACCATTCAATGCCATGTCGTCAAGGCGACGATGCCCGACTGGCCCCGTCGAAGGGACATCCAACCCTGGCCCCGACCAGGAGACCTGCAATCAGGAAAGGAACGATGGTGAGAGTACCCGTGATAGACGCAAACGGCACCCCATTGATGCCCTGCACACCCGCAAAGGCGCGGCACCTGCTCAAGCAGGGCAAGGCGACCTCATTCTGGAACAAGCTCGGTCTCTTCTGCATTCGGCTCGCGTATGTGGTTGAGCATCCAGACCATCAGCCGCTCGTGGTGGGGGTTGACCCCGGAGCGACCTACGAGGGCTTCAGCGTGGTTGGAACCCAGGACACGGTGGTGAACCTGATGGTGGAAGCTCCAACCCACGTCAAGCACGCGGTTGAACAGCGGCGGGTGATGCGTCGTGGACGACGGTATCGGAAGTGCCGCCGTCGCCCTGCACGGTTCGATCATCGCACGCGCCCACCAGGGTGGGTGCCGCCTTCAACGCGCAGCCGATGGGAAGCCAAAGCGCGAATCGTGGCGCAGCTTCAGAAGGTGCTGCCGCTGACCGATGTCGTGGTGGAAGATGTGAGCGCCGAAACCCGCCCTGGCAAACGGCGAGGCGGGAAGACGCGGAAGTGGAACGCGGCGTTCTGTCCCGTTCAGAACGGCAAACAGCACCTCTATCGGCTGCTGCGTGGAATGGGGTTGACCCTGCACCTGCGGCAAGGCTACGAGACGAAAGCGCTACGCGAGCAGTACGGCCTGAAGAAATCAAAGAGCAAGCAGCAGCGGACCTTCGCCAGTCACGCCGTGGATGCGTGGGTGTTGGCGGCCCAGGTGAGCGGAGCAGCGTACCCGACGGACCCGCGCATTCGGTATGTGGTGCCGGTGCGGGTGCATCGGCGGCAATTGCATCGCTTCCAACCGTCGAAGGGCGGGGTGCGGACGCCGTATGGAGGCACGCAAAGCCTGAACTTCAAGCGGGGCACGCTGGTGCGACACCCGAAGCACGGCCTCTGTGCGGTGGGGGGGTGTGATCGGAAGCGGCAGACCATCAGTCTGCACGCCTATCGGACCAACCAACGATTGACGCAAGGGGCCCGGACGGGAGACTGCCAGCGGTTGACGGTGGTGGCCTTCCGGTCGTGGCTTGTGAGGCGAAAGGAGGACGGCGGCGCGGCCAAAACCCGCTGAAGCAGGTGGTTTCCTGCGCCGCCATTGCTATGACCACAGTTACCAAAACCATCGCGAAATCTTACATTTCCCATATAGTTTTGACGTTTCCCCGCCGCGGGCGGTGATGACCTGCGCCCGATTGACCCTTGGCGGGTATCTGGGCGGGCGGTTGCACTGCGGGCAACGCGTGCGAAAGGGAATACTCTCGCTGACGACGGACCCACCATCGCTGGGTGAGCCAGATCAT
>JAAUSY010000144.1 GCA_012032475.1 Chloroflexaceae bacterium | reverse complement strand
CCGTCGTCGGGGGGGCATGGTGGGGGTCGTCGGCATGTTACTCATCGGTTCACCTCGCTTCATCACTCATCACTGCCTATTATACCGGCATCAGGCCATGCTTCTTCGGGGGGTTGTGCTGAACCTTGGTGCGCAAGATGTCCAGGGCGAGCACCAGGCGCGGGCGGGTCTCCCGCGGCTCAATCACCTCGTCAATCTGGCCGCCCTGCGCGGCGCTGTAGGGCGTGTAGAACTTCTCGCGGAAGTCTTCGACAAACTGCTGCTCCAGCACCGCGGGGTTTTCGGCCTCCTGCAATTCCTGACGCTGGAGGATGCGCACGGCCCCCCGCGGCCCCATCACCGCAATCTGCGCCGTGGGCCAGGCCAGCGCCAAGTCGCCCCGCATGGGCCTGGAACTCATCGCGATATAGGCTCCCCCGATGGCCTTTCGCGTCACGACAGAGATTTTGGGAACGGTTGCCTCGCAGTAGGCGTAGATGATTTTGGCCCCATGGCGGATGGAGCCGCGGTGTTCGGCCAGCACGCCGGGCAGGATGCCGGGGCAGTCTACGAAGGTCACAAGCGGGATATTGTAGCAATCGCAGAGGCGCACGAAGCGAGCAATCTTATCGCTCGCGTCAATATCGAGCACCCCGGCCAGATAGGCCGGCTGGTTGGCAACCACCCCGACCACATAGCCATCCAGGTGGGCAAACCCGACCAGCGCGTTGCGGGCAAAGGACGCATGGATTTCCAGAAAGCTCCGGCGGTCGAAGACATGCTGGATCACCTGGCGCATATCATACGGCTCGTCGTCGCTGGTCGGAACCAGCGTGTTCAACTCGTCATCCATCCGGGTGGGAGCGTCATAGGTCCCGACGCGTGGCGGATTTTCGGTGTTGTTCTGGGGAAGGTAGCTCAGCACCAGTTTGACCATCTCAAGGGCGCTGTGGTCATCCTCAGCAATGAAATGGGCCACACCGCTCTTGCTGCTATGCACCATTGCCCCGCCCAGGTCTCTGGCGGTTACCTCCATCCCGGTCACCGTCTTGATGACCTCCGGGCCAGTGCTGAACATAAAGCTGGTCTCGCGGGTCATAATGACCAGGTCGGTGAGCGCGGGCGAATAGACCGAGCCGCCGGCACACGGCCCCATCATCACCGAAATCTGGGGAATGACGCCAGAGGCCAGAACATTGCGGGTGAACATCTCGCCATAGCCGCCCAGGCTCCGGACCCCTTCCTGGATGCGGGCCCCGCTGGAGTCATTCATCCCAATGAGGGGGATGCCGCTTGCCAGCGCCATATCCTGAATGCGGCAAATCTTCTGCGCCTGGGTCTCGGAGAATGCCCCCCCAAGAACGGTAAAATCCTGGGCAAACACCGCCACGCGCCGCTGGTTGATAGTGCCGAAGCCGGTGACCACCCCATCGCCAAAGTAGCGCTGCTGCTCCATACCGAAGTCGGTGGTACGGTGGGTGGCAAACGTCCCGGTTTCCTGAAAGGTCCCTTCGTCAAGCAACCATTCCAGTCGTTCGCGGGCCGTCAACTTGCCGCGTTCGTGCTGCCGCTGAACACGTTCGCTCCCCCCCCCCTCAAAGGCTCTGGCCCGCATCTCGCGGAGTTTGCCTAGCTGGTCGTACTGGTCGTGCATATTCCTGTCTCCCTTCATCAAACACCAGTTTCATCGTACCACACCTGGCGTCTGGTGTACAGGAGCAGGCGCTTCCCTGGCAGCAGAGCCGCGACCGGGTCTGGTGTATAATGGTGGCCTCATGTTCAAGATAGATACCTATGCCCACCTGGATTCACCCCTGCACCGCTGGGACCCTCGCTGCAAACTGGTGGCGCTGATGGCGCTGATGGCGGCTTTTGCGGCGGTTCGGGGGGTTTGGTTGCTGCCGGCGATGCTGGCCGTGAGCGCGGGCTTCTATTCCCTTTCTCGGCTGCCCTTTCCTTCTTGCTCACCCGGCTGAGCTACCCGTCCGTGTTTCTCCTTGCGGTGGTCGTGCTGCTGCCGGTTGCCGCTGGTGAAACCCCTCTGCTCCACCTCGGCCCCATCACGCTGTGGGAGGAGGGGTCGGCGGCGGCGCTGCTGATAGCCGGTCGGCTCGGCGCTATCCTGACCCTGAGCCTGGTGCTTCTGGGTACCAGTCCGCTGCTCACGACCATCAGGGCTATGCGGGCGCTCGGTCTTCCGGCCACCCTGGCAGATATGATGCTGTTCTTCCTGCGCTATCTCCAGGACCTGGCCGACCAACTGGCGGCGATGCAAACGGCGATGCGGTTGCGCGGGTTTCGCACCCACCGCCTGAACTGGCGCACCCTGAAGGTTGTGGCGGCTCTGGCGGGAAGTTTGCTCGTGCGCAGCTACGCGCAGTCTGAGCGCGTTCTCCAGGCCATGGTGCTGCGCGGCTACGGGGATACCTCCCGCGCCCATTCCCGCACGGCCCTGGTCCTTGCCTTCCGGGCAGGTCTCTTCGACGTGCTGGCGCTCTGCGGGACCCTTGCGGTCGCGGTGGGGTTGGTGGCAGCCCAGGTGGTGTTCGGGTGAGGCAACAAGCGGAGCGAAGGTGAACCAGTGAATACGAATCTTCCTGGTGCTGGCGCTGCGCTCAGGATATCCGGGCTGTCATTTTCCTACCCGGCGCGGCGCGGGGTGCTGCACGATGTTGGCCTGGTGGTGCGACTAGGGGAACGGGTGGGGGTCATTGGCCTGAACGGGAGCGGAAAGACCACGCTCTTCTTTCTCATTTGCGGCATCTTGAAGCGCGAGACGGGCGAGGTGCTGGTTTTCGACCGTCCGGTCGTGCCAGGGCGCTTTCGCCCGGACCTTGGCCTGGTCTTTCAGAACCCCGACGACCAGCTTTTTTCTCCGACCGTTGGCGACGATGTCGCGTTCGGTCCGCTCAATATGGGGCTGCCGCCAGACGAGGTGACCGCCAGGGTACACGAGGCGCTGAAGACGACGGGGTGTCTGGCTTTGCGAGAGCGTGCGCCGCACCACCTCTCTGGCGGAGAAAAGCGTATGGCCGCCATTGCCTGCGTGCTGGCAATGCGCCCGCGCCTGCTGCTCTACGACGAGCCAGATGCCAACCTCGACCTCCGCGCTCGCCGTCGCCTCATCCAGTTGCTCCAGGCATCTGGCGAAACCATGCTGCTGGCCTCGCATGACCTGGACCTGGTGCTGGAAGTCTGCACGCGGGTGCTCATCCTGGATGCGGGACGGGTGGTGGCCGATGGCCTGCCCCACGAGGTTATGGACGATGCCGCGTTGATGGAGGCGCACGGGTTGGAACCACCGTGGTCGCTGCGAGCCAGCATCACAAAACCCCACCCGCCAAAGGGGTAGGGTTTTGCTGGTTTTCTTCTGATACTTTTCTGTTTACCCGTTACCCGCTTGAGGCACCAGGGAACCCAGAGGAACGCACCTACCGTTGCTGCCTCTCAGCCCTGGCGGGGTTCAGCACGTATCTGCCACCCCGGTGCCTGGGCAGTATTATACCAGACCTTCCCCCCCGCGTGCAACTCGTGCCAGCGACGCAGCCCTGGCGAAAGGAAACAAGGCACAAAATCTGTCCCTCCAAAGGTCAACGGTTACCATCCGGGGTCAAACTCACGTTGATGCAATCCGCTCTTTACGTTATACTCTTAATCAGGGAAGAATCATCTACGAGCGACGGGTGGTCATCACCCGTCGCTGAAACACGACGGCAAGGACTCATCGCATATGCCTCGTATCCGCTTCATCCTGGTAGAAGACCAGCAGCAGAAAGACCAGATAAACTGGAAACGCTTTTTCTCTGGCAGCATGGTCGCCATCGGGTTGGTGCTGATTGCTGTGACCATAATGAGCCGGACAGGTGGCGAAAGACCATCCGGGTCATCCCCGCCGGGCGAGCCGCTTGCCCAGGAACCGCCCGGTGGAGCACCATCACCCGGTTTAGCCACATCGCTGGTGACCTTTACGGTCCCGCTCCCGGTCAGTCCAATGGTAACTGCCACACCAGTGCTGACGGATATGCCCCCCCCCGCAACCGACCCGCCCCGGTCACCCCCTGACGACCCGCCCTTGCCGTCCCCGACGAACACGCCCCAATCCTCCCCAACCAACGCCTCCCTTTCACCACCTCCCCTCCCGCCTGCCCGGACCGGCACGACCACGCCTGGGACAACGGGGCCGGTGGCAGCAATCGAAGCGACCCCTACCCCGACCACCCCAACTGTGACGCTGACCGCGCCTGCAACCCTGACCGCGACCTCAATGACCACGCAGACGGCTTCGCCAGAAACCCCGGCTCTGACCGCGACCGTGACGGCAACCCCCACCCCGACCGCCTCGCCAGAAACGCCAACGCCAACTTCAGCAACCGACGAAACCGCCACTGCCGTGCCCACGCCTATCGCAACCCCGGTGGGTGGGTTGCTGCATGGGGCCGGGGTCATACGAGAGCAGTTCGAGCCAGCCATGGTCACCCAGCTCCGCGAGGCGCATATCCTGTGGGCCGGGTATCATGCGCTCTCCTGGAGCGAGCTTGAGGTGACCCAGGGAGACCCCGACTGGGGGACCCTGGACGACGCGATAGACGATGATCTGCAAGCCATGTACGAGCAGGGTATCACCCCGATGATGGTCGTTCGAGGGACCCCCGACTGGGCCAAAAAATATTCCAACGCATCGTGCAGCCCCCCCCCCAGAGAAGATATGCTGGATACCCTGGCCGAATTTATGAACCAGACCGTCGAGCAGTTTCAAGCATCGTCGCACCGCGTGCGATACTGGGTTCTGGGGAGTGACCCGGACGTAGACCCCACCCGCACCTCCGGGTACCGACCTTTCGGGTGGTGCTGGGGCGACCACGAGGACGAAGACTACGGCGGTGCGGCCTACGCCGAGATGCTCAAACAGGTCTACCCGGCCATCAAGCGGGCCGACTCGGATGCCAGAGTCGTGATGGGCGGGCTGCTGCTCGAATGCGACCCGGACCACCCTGCTGCTGATGATGATACCAATGACGAGGAATGCTCATCGTCCCGCTTTCTGGAGGGCGTGCTCAAGAACGGGGGGGGAACCTTCTTCGATATTCTGGCCTACCAGAGCACGGTCGATTGGGAACCCGGCGAACAGGACTGGGACCTCGAAGACCCTGCGTGGCAGGAACGGGGGGGGGCGCTCCTGGGCAAGCGCGACTTCATCCAGGAGGTGCTGGAGCGCTACGATATCGAAAAGCCCGTCCTGGTCAGCCGGGCCGGCCTGCGGTGCGACCACCGCGATGCCTGCGATGACGAGGCGTTTTTGGAAGACCAGACCAACTACGTCGTCCGGACGTACCTTCGGGTCCGGGCGAGCGAGCAAGACGTGCTTGGCCTGATGTGGTATCCTTTCAACTATACGGACGAGCAACCCCACAGCCTGCTTGACCGCAACGGCGCGCCGCGCCCGGCCTACCGGGCGCTGTCCTTTCTGGCCGGGGTGCTCGATGAGGCGACCTTTGACCGGAAGCTGGCAAACGAGAATCAGGAGAGCTATACCTTTCGCAGCGACACCCACGAATATCAGGTCCACTGGACAAATGACGGGTCCATCTTTCCCTATGCCCTGCCCGCCAGCACCGACCATGTGTATACCTTCGGCACGACCACCGAGGACGATGGGTATGAAACGCTGGACCTTCAGGGGGTCACAGCGGTGGATGTGGGATTCCACCCGGTGCTCATCGTCGTCCAACCATAATACCAAAATACCAACGGGGAATAAGCGCGATGATATCACCTCTTTTTTCTGACACCACCGATTCGGAGCTGGTTCTTGGGATGGACCTGGGCACCCAGGGGGTGCGGGTGCTGGTCTCCGATGCCGCAGGGCACCGGGTGGCGCACGCCAGCAAAACGTTCCGACTGCCCGATACGTCTTCACCCGCCACGGTCGGCGTATTCGAGCAAGACCCGGAGCAGTGGTGGGAAGCCGCAAAAACCTGCCTGCGCCAGGTGATGACGACCCTCGGCAGCCGGCGTTCCAGGCTCAGAGCGATGGCGGTCACCTCGACATCGGGCACGCTGTGTTTGCTCGATGCCCAGGGATGGCCGATCCACCCCGCTATGATGTACAGCGACCGGCGCGGTTCGGGCGAGGCGGAGTGGCTCAACCAGGTCGGGGCGGAGATGCTCGCCCGCCATGGCTACCGTTTTGATGCCTCCTTCGCCCTGCCCAAACTGCTCTGGCTCCGACGATATCGTCCGGACATCTTTGTAGCGGCGCGTTTTTTTGCCCATGCGGCGGATGTGCTGGTCGGACGGCTGACCGGTGAATATGGGGTGAGCGACTGGAGCCACGCCCTCAAGAGCGGCTACGACCTGCTCGAAGACCGCTGGCCCGATTTTATCGGTCAGGTCCCTGTGCGCAACAAGGGCCACGAGGGCCACGAGGGCCACGAGGGCCACGAGGGCCACGAGGACCATGGACTGCGGTTGCCGCGGGAGTATTTTCCGCGCATCGTCCCGCCGGGAACCATCATCGGGCGGGTTCTGGCGAGGACCGCCGAAGAAACTGGCCTGCCGGCGGGTCTGTCGGTGGTCGCAGGGATGACCGATGGTTGTGCCGCTCAGGTTGCGGGAGGGGCCATCGAGCCGGGGCAGTGGCTCAGTGTACTGGGCACTACCCTGGTCATCAAAGGGGTGACGTCCCACCTGCTCCGCGACCCGCAGGGACGCATCTATTCCCACCGCCACCCATCGGGGATGTGGCTGCCCGGCGGAGCCAGCAACACCGGCGGCGAGGTGCTGGCGCGGCGGTTCCCGCACGCCAACCTCGCGGCAATGGATGAACGGGCTGCCACCCTCACTCCCACTGGCATCGTCTGCTACCCCCTGGAGCGCACGGGGGAGCGCTTCCCCTTTGCCTGCCCATCCGCACGCGGGTTTCTCCTTGGAACAGCGGACACGACCGAGCGCTACTACACGGCCTGCCTGGAGGGGGTGGGCTACGTTGAGCGCCTGGCCTACGATATCCTGATGCAGCTTGGCGCGTCGGTCGAGGGTCCCATTCGCGTGGCAGGAGGCGGGGCCCGCAGCCGGCCCTGGTTGCAGATACGTGCGAATATCCTGAACCGGCCCCTGCTGGTTCCGCAGCAGGCCGAGGCAGCGTTTGGGGCGGCGGTGCTCGCGGCTGGCTCCAGCCTCTACGCCGACCTGACCACCGCAACCCGCTCGATGGTCCACACCCGGACGCACATCATGCCGCAACCCGACGCCGAAGAACGGTATACTCCCCTCTATGAGCAGTTTGTGGCTGCCTGCCGCGAACGGGGATACCTGGAGCCTTCTTGAGGTGAGGGTAGCTACTTCTTCCGCAGCCCCAGGGTATCATAGAGCCGCTGATAATCGAAATGGCGCTCCATCATCTCGATGAAGTGCTGGAGCTTGGCATGCTGGCGGAAGCGCACGCGCCCGAAGAGCTTTTCGCAGTGCTCCACGGTGGTCAGCGTATCGGTCGTCACCAGAATGATGGGCACCTCGCGCTCTTCGGCGCGGTTCAAAACATTGACCGCCGGGCGCATATTGCCGGTCAGGATGAGGGCACTGGTGCTGGTCTCCAGGGCCACCAGTTGCAGGTCAATGCGGTCGCCGCCAGTGATGACGGCTTTGTTGGCTCGCCGGCGGAAGAACGACAGGCTGGATTCCGCCCCCATCGCCCCGACCATGAGCGATTCGACCAGTTTGTTGCGCCATTCGGGGCTGCCAACATAGGCTCCCCCCAGGTGGGCTTCGATTTCTCCCACCGAAACGCTCGCGAGAAACGGCTCATGGGGGAGCATCCCCAGCACCATGATACCGCGGGATTCGAGGAAGGGAGCGACTTTCTTCTCTACCAGGTCAAGCTGGGGTTGTTCTATCTGGTTGAGCAACACCCCGATGACGCGGTTGTTCAGGTAGCGCTGGACGGTCAGGATATTGTCAACGGTGAGGGTCGAGTGGTAGCGGCAGACCAGGAGCACCGGCGCGTTGAGCATCGCAATCACCTGGTCGGCGGCGAGGTCAACCAGAGCACCTTCGACCCACCGGTTGGTCCCCTCCATAATAACAATTTCTTTGCCACGAGAGACCGTGCGGTAGCCTTCCTGAATCTTCTCGGCCAGCATGGGAGGTTGCCCGTTCATGATAGCGTCTACGACCTGGGGGGTGATGAAGACGGGCGAAATCTGATCAACCGATGTTTCCAGTCCCAGCGTTTCGCGTATCAGGGTGGCATCCTCATCCAGGGTGGTTTCGGTCGTGTGCGCGACCGAAACACTGACCGGCTTCATATAGCCGATTTCAAAGCCATCGTGCCGCAAATGGCTGATCAATCCCATACACACGGCACTTTTGCCGACAAAGGTCTCCGTTGACGCAACGTACAGCAGAGTTGCCATAGGAAGCCTCCTTCGCTAACCGTTCAAGCCAGAATAATCCGAGCATCCACAACGACTGCGCCTTCACCCTGATTGTGGACCACGAGCGGGTTAATGTCCATCTCGACAATTTCAGGAAAGTCGGTCACAAGCTGACTGATGCGGAGCACGACTTCCTCGATAGCCGCAATATCCGCCGGGGGTTCGCCACGAACGCCCCGCAGCAGCGGGAAGGTGCGGATCGAGCGAATTTGCGATGCGACTTCCTGCCGGCTGATGGGAGCCAGGCGCAGCGCCACATCCCGCAGCACTTCGACATAGATGCCACCCATCCCCACCGCCACCAGGGGGCCAAACTGCGGGTCGCGGCTCACGCCGACCAGGATTTCGCGCCCTTTGCGCACCATCTCCTGCACCAGGATACCCCAGATACGCGCCTGGGGGCTGTATTTACGGGCGCGGTACTCAATCAGTTCGTGCGTGTCCCGCACCGCTGTCGCATCGGCCAGGCCAACCCGTACCCCCCCGATATCGCTCTTGTGCAGGATATCAGGACTGCTGATTTTCATCACGACCGGGTAGCCAATCTCCGCGGCAATCCGGGCGGCTTCGTCGGGCGATTGTGCCAGGCGGCTCCTGGGCAAACGCATCCCGTAGGCTTCCATCACCTCGCGGGCTTCGATTTCGCCCAGTTCGACCCGCCCGGACTCTCGGACCCGGTCAAAGAGCTGACGCACCCGTTCGCGGTCAACCTCGAAGTGGACAAACTCCGGCTCCGGCTGCTGGCGAGCTTCGAGGTAGCGGGCCATCGAAGCCAGCGATTGGATGGCCCGCTCCGGGAAGGTATAGTTCGGGATACGCTGCTCATTGAGGATTTTGAGCGACGGCCCCAGGCTCATGGCCCCCATAAAACTCGCCAGGACGGGTTTGCCATAGGTCGCCGCCAGTTCGCCAATGACCCGCGCAATCTCTTCGGTATCGGTGCCGGCCTGGGGAGTCAGCAACACCACCAGCGCATGCACGCCGGGGTCTTCGAGCGTCGCCTTGATTGCCACGCGGTAGCGGTCGCTCCGCGCATCCCCAATCACATCCACCGGGTTATAGACATTGGCCGTGGGGGGAAGGTCGCGCTGAAGGCGGGCAATGGTTTCGGGGGTCAGGGTTGCCATCCGGACGGCTCCGCTCCGCTCAGTCGCGTCGGTGGCGATAATGCCCGGCCCGCCCGCGTTCGTGACAATGGCAACGGCATTGCCCTGCATCATCGGTTGGTAGGAAAAGAGCTTGGCAAGGTCAAAGAGTTCGCTCATCGTCCGGGAGCGGATGATGCCGCTCTGGGCAAAGGCCGCTTCGTAGGCGCTCTCGCTGCCGGTGAGCGACCCGGTGTGCGACGAAGCGGCCCGCGTGCCGGCCTCGGTCACGCCGCTCTTAATCGCCACCACGGGGGTGTTGCGCGTCACCTTGCGGGCCGCCGCAATGAAGCCCGGCCCATCGCTGATGCCTTCCAGGTAGGCCAGGATAACCTTGCTGTGGGGGTCTTCGTTCCACGCCTGGAGCAAGGAAACCTCGTCGACATCGGCCTTGTTGCCCAGGCTCACAAAGCGCGAAAAGCCGATGCCCTGCGGCTTGCTCCAATCAAGAATGGCAGTGCAGAGGGCCCCCGACTGAGACATAAACGCAATCTCCCCTTCGTTGGGCATCAGGGCGGCAAACGAAGCATTGAGCCGGTTGATGGTATCAATGACTCCCAGGCAGTTGGGGCCGACCATGCGCATCTGGTAGCGCCGGACGGTCTCCAGAAGCTGGCGTTCCAGGGCTTTCCCTTCGCCCCCAACTTCCTTGAAGCCTGCGGAAATGACAATCAACCCCTGAACCCCCTTCTGGCCGCACTCCTCAACCACTGGCAACACCTGCCGGGCGGGAATGACCATCACGGCCAGGTCAATCGGGTCAGGGACGTGGAGCACGCTTGGAAAGGCTGGCAAATCCAGAATTTGGCTGGCTCTGGGGTGGATGGGATAGATACGCCCCTGGTAGCCGTGCTGCACAATATTTTTGAGGACCTGGTGCCCCAGGCGGTCCGGGTCAGGTGAGGCCCCAATGACGGCAACCGACCTGGGGGCAAAGATTGCCTCCAACATCTTGCTTCTCCTCTGGTAGGTGGTAGGCCGCTCGCAGGCGTCGCCGCCGATGCCCTGACACGTCCCTTCTATGATAGCCGAAAAGCATGGTTGTGGCAAACCAGGAGCGAGCACGGGTCGTCGGGTCAGCACGGGTCGTCGGGTCAGGCAGGAGCCTCCGTAATGATCTGGTAAGCTACGACCGGAGACATTTCCGGTCGCCTCCCTTATCATACGAACACCAGATACACCAGGCATGCGGGCCGGTTTCGGCTCTGGAGAACCTGAAAAGGACCTGAAAAAGACCTGAGAAAAAACTTGCATGTTTCTCAAACCTGTGCTACACTCCAGAGCCGTGATTTTCAAAAACGAGGGTTCCCTGGATAGCACAGAATTTCAAATAACCAGGCCACCATGTTTTGTGGAAGATGGGGATAATCCCCACAAACGATGCTGCTGAATTGAGCGATGGACCATCACTGGACCATTCGGAACCAGAAGAACCCATTAAGAACATAACCATAACCATATGAGGTGAGGTGCTCCATGCTAGAGCCAGGCTTCGAGGCCCCGTCGTCTTTCGTGAGAAATGACCTGCGCACCCTGCAACAACGGGCCAGACATCAACGCGAGCGGTTGCAGCAGGCCAACCAGGTTGTTCGTCAGGTTCAGTCGGTTCTTACCCGTTTCGGTTCATCTCCTCTCCGGACCTGTCAAAAGCTCCCCTCGCGGTATCTCGTCCATGGGATTGTCGCCCTGACGGTGCCGCTTGCGATTGGGATCAGTCAACTCCCGGAGCGTCCGGTGGTGGAAACCGCGCCCCGGACCGTGTCGCTCGCGCATACGCCCATCGAACTCGGCCCGCTCGATATGGGGCAGCCCGATGCGTTGACCATTCAGGTCGGTGACCCTCCCCTGGATATGGACGCTATCCCCATGCCGGTGTCGCTGGTTTCGCGGCGCGAAGCGCTTGCTCCGCTGGTCGTCCCAGCCACCATCGCCGTTGAGCAGGCCAAGCTGCGCAACGGTCCGGGGTTGGACTACGACGCCGTTGGGTTGATGGAAACCGGGGGAGCCATCCAGGTCATCGGGCGCTATGGAGACTGGTTCCAGGTCCGCGAGGGCGAAGGCCAGCCGGTCTACTGGCTCGCCGCAGAACTGGTCCAGATTCCAGAGGCCGCCTACTACGCGCTGGCTGAAATCGCCGCGAAGGATGTTCCTCCACCCCCGCCGCCGAAGGTCGGCCTGGTCCGCGAGGAGGGTCTCAACCTGCGGGACGGCCCCGGCACGAACTACGTGAGCATGGCGAAACTCGACGTGGGGGCCAAGGTGGCCCTGGTTGAAATGTACCAAGACTGGTTCCACGTTGATTTCAACGGAAACAGCGAAGGGTGGGTCCACGCCGACTTTCTCGATATCGGCCCGGATATCACCCACCGCGTCCCCATCACCAACGACATCCCCGACCCCAACCCGGCCCTGGTCGCTGCCATCAACCAGAACTCGGTCAATCTGCGCGAGGGGCCGGGCACGGTGTACCACTCCCTGGGGCGCATCGGCGCGGACACCCGCGTGGACCTGCTGGCCCGCCACAAGGACTGGTTCAAGGTCCAGCTTCCCGACGGCAAAAGGCGTGGGTCTTCAGCGATTTGCTGAACATGACCCCGATGGTGCGCCGCGCTATCCCTA
>JAAUSY010000143.1 GCA_012032475.1 Chloroflexaceae bacterium | reverse complement strand
GTGGGCGAGGGGGTCAGCGTGGGCGAGGGGTCGGCGTAAAGGTCGGTGTCACCGTCGGGGTGAGGGCCATCAAGGTTTGGTAGTTCATAATGGCTTCTTCCTCGGTCACGCCGGTGCAACCCGAAGCCAGCAGGAGCAACAACCAGACACCGCAGAGCACGGAGACCAGCGATGGGATGCGGGAGCGAGCGGTTCCGATATCATTCAATGGTATCACACCTTATCCAGCCTTGACGCACGGCATACAAAACGGCCTGGGTTCGATCATTGACGGCCAGTTTCCGCAGGATAGAAGAGATGTGGTTCTTGACCGTCTGACTACTGATATCGAGCGATGACGCGATTTCTTTGTTGGTCTGTTCGTTGGCGACCAGTTCGAGCACCTGGAGTTCTCGCGTCGAAAGGGGCGAATAGATATGCTGCGCTTCGCGGTCCACGGCCATATGGCGAAACGTTTCGAGCACCTGCGAGGCAACCTCCTTCATCGAGAGCACCAGTTCGTTGATGGGGTAGCTGCCCGCGCAGACTTCGCGGATGGTTGCGAGCAGAACATCCCAGGAGACATTTCCCTGGACATAGGCCGCAACCCCGGCCCGAATCGCCTTCACCACATAGGGTCCATCCATGGAGGAGCCAAGCAAGATGATACGGACATGGGGGTGGTTGCGCTTGAGCACCCGTGAGATTTCCAGGCCGCTCACCCCCGGCAAATCTACCTTCATCACCACCAGGTCGGGGTCAACCTCGGCCACGAGTTTGATGGCCTGCTGACCATGTGAGGCTTCCCCCACGATGCAAAACTCCGGAAAGGATACCAGGTTGCAGCGCAACCCTTCACGAAACAGGGCATGGTCGTGGACTAGCACAATAGTCGTAGCTCTCACGAACGGTGTCTCTTCCCTTCTGCCGGATGCCGGACTGGAGTCCCCTTCCGGGTCCCGGTCGTGCTGGCTGGTTTCCCTGGCTCAGGCGCTGGCTTGCTCAAGGACCTGAGCAGACGACGGGGGAGCAACATGCTGCAACACCTGTTCGATGGTTGCCCGAAGCTGCGCCGCGCTCATCGCTCCGGGGACGGCCCCGAGCGCCTGTCCGCGGTAGAAGACAAACAGCGTCGGGATGCTCTGGATGCGCAACGCCTGCGCGAGTGGTTGCTCCGCATCGGTGTTCACCTTGCAAAACTTGACTCGGCCAGCATATTCTTGCGCAACCTGGGCAAACGTGGGGGCAAAGGCCTTGCACGGCCCACACCACGGGGCCCAGAAATCCACCACCACGGGAAGCGCTGCCTGGACCACTTCCTTTTCGAACGTCGCAGCCGTGACCTCAAGCACTGCGACCTGTTTTTTCTTTTCGGTTTCTTCTTTCAAACGTTTGCGTTCGGCCACAATCTCGTCTGCGGTCATCGTTCCGAGCAGTTCGGCTTCGATCAAGCGTAGCTCTTCCATCGTAGCCGCAAAGCGGAGCGCCCGCGGGTCGCAGAAGTTGGTGCAGACTCCGCGGCAGTCGCCGCACTTTTCGGGGTCGAGGGTGGCCGGGTTGGCGGGCGCTTCGAAGGAAAAGCTCAGCACGCCATAGGGGCACATCTTCGCAGGGAAACAGGGTGTGGCACAGGGGCAGCGGTTCGGGTCAACAACAACGGGCATACAACAACCTCCAGGTGTGTTTTGCTTGCTTGCGCTCAATATGCTCCAGGCCGGTAGCCTGTTTATTATACTCTATCCTCACAGCCAGAACAAGGGAAACCGGGGGCAAAAGCGGCCAGTTTAGCGCATCCTGATAGGCATAATCAGGTGGATGTAATCATCATGCCCCACCGGCTTGAAGACACCGGGCTTATCAGGCGTCTGGATTTCCAGGGCGACCTGCGAGGTCCCCATCGCGGCCAGCGCCTCAGCCATAAACTTCACATTCATGGCAATCTGCCCCCCTTCGCCCTGGACGGTGCCATCCAGTTCGCCGGTGTTGTCGCCAACTTCGGCGGCATTCGCGCTGATGACCATGCGCCCCGGCCCGACCTCATCGCCCGGCTCGATGGTGAGCTTGACAAAATTCTGGTCGGCGGTGGCGAAGAACGATGCCAGTTTGACCGCCTTCAGGAGTGCCTGGGTGTCCACCAGCGTCCGCGTGGTGTGTTCGGTTGGAATAATCCGCTCGAAGTCCGGGAATTTCTCGCCAATCAGGCGGGACGCCAGCTCGGTGGTTTCGGTGCAAAACAGGGCGTGCCCTTCCCCCGGCGTAACGGCGATGAACACATGCTCGTCAGAATCGCCCGTGATACGGGCCAGTTCGCTGAGCGCCCGCGCCGATACCAGAAATTCCTGGGCTGAGGGCGCTTCCTCTGGCAGGGTTGCTTCCGGAACGGTGATGGTGCGCACGGCCAGGCGATAGCTATCGGTTGCCGACAGCTTGATGGTGCATCCTCCCGACTGGTTGTTTTTGATGACGCGGATGAGCACGCCCTTGAGTGCCATCCGGGTGTCGTCGTTCGAGGCCGCAAACGCGACTTGTTCGATGCTCTGACGGAGCAGATCCGCCGGCAGGCGCAACGCCGCATCACGGTTGGTGACGGTCGGGATAAGCGGGAACTCATCGGCCTCGCGGCCCTTGACATGGCTGGTGAAGCGGGCGCATTCCAGCTTGACCGTCTGGGTGCGGGCGTCAAGGGTCAGGTGGACATCGTCAGGAGGCAGGTTGCTGACGATGTCGTTGAACAGCCGGGCCGGGAGGGCCACTGCTCCCGCTTCGTCAATGTGGGCATCAATCCAGCAGGTGATGCCAATTTCCAGGTCGTTGGCCGCCAGTTTGAGCCGTGCGCCATCGGTTTCGAGCAGCACATTCGAGAGAATCGGCAGCGAACTTCGGGTGCCAACGGCGCGGCTCACGGTGGTAAGACCTTTCCGCAGGTGCTCCTGGAGACAGGTAAGTTTCATGGGGTCTGGTCCCTCTCTCTGACTGACAAGGTTCTCGGTCGGTCTGAATTATAGCACAGGACGGGCGAAAAAACACGGGGTGGGGAGGCCAGTGTGTTCCCTTTCTCCCCACCCCGCGTCCGGGCCAGAAAGTTCAGATGATCTATTTGATCTCTATCTTGCTCTGGCTCTGAGAGAAAATCAGGAGAAAATCAGGTAGAAAATCCCCACGATGACGGCAAGAACGGCGAACAGAAAGCCCAACAACTTGAGTTGTTCGGCCTGACGGCGTGCTCCCAACTGCTCACGAGCTTCCGGGTCATAGGGCACATCGGGCTGGTTATCGAAGAGCACTTGGCCGAGATTGCCCGGCGTGCGGACGAGCGTCACCGAAACGGTGCGGATAAGCTCCCAGGCGGTCACCAGGGGCGGGGCCCAATAGGCCTGGTCGGACGGTAGCTCTTTGCCCGTCAGCGCACAGCGGACCATCCCTCCGGCGGGTTGCGCTTCGGCGGGTTGCGCCTGGGGGGGTTGTGTTTCGGCGGGTTGTGTTTCAGCGGGTTGCGATGGTACGTCGGTGGCAGGCTGCTTCTCTTGCGCTTCTTCGCTCATCACCAAAAACCTCCTTTTCCTGGAACCTGTTTGACAGACGATAGGGTGACCAGTGAACCCAGGTGTAAAAAACTATTCCCTCAAATCATAGCGAACGATTGACAAACATATGTTTGTATGGTACCCTTGCGTTATGAAACTTAGTCAGTATGCCAGACACGCGGGCGTCCGCTCCGCAACCGCCTGGCGCTGGTTCAAGGCCGGTCTCCTCACGGGCGACCAGACCGCAACCGGCACCATCATCACGGAAACGCCCGCGCCGCCGCCCGTCGCGCAGCGCGTTGCCATCTACGCCCGCGTCAGTTCGGCGGAGCATCGGGAGAACCTGGAACGCCAGACCCAACGCGTGATCGCCGACCTGCAAGCCCCCACGGAGGCGTAGCCGATGCGCACGGCCCGCCAGCGCCAGCAACAGCTTTCCAAAGCCGAGCGCAGCGCCTACCGTCGCCAGAAGCGCCAGAGCCTCACGCGTGCCGTCACGCATATCCCGCTCCTGGCGCTCACCGAGGCCAATGCCGACAAGGTGGCGCAGCTTGATGGACTGGCCGACGAGTACCAGCGGGTCTGCCAGTGGTACGCCACCCACTTCTGCGCGCAGGGCGTGGCAGACCGGCATACGCCCCTGCTCATCGAGAGCACCCTGAGCGACAAATGGCACCGCTGTGCCGTGCGACGGGCCGCGGGTATCGCCCAGAGCTGGCTTTCCAATCGCGACCGCGCCTGGCGGGAGTACCAGGAGGCACTGGCCGAGTACGACGCCCATCCCGACGAGCACGCCCCCGACGAGCCGCTGCCGCCGGGGTGCCGCGTGCGCTTTCAGATGGCGGCAGGCACCCAGACCGTCACCTCTCCCGATGGGACGACGCGCCCCTATCGCACGAAACCGACCTGGACCGAACCTTCGCCGCCGCACCTCACCAGCACGGTGCTGCTGGCCGAAAACGACGTTGCCACCCTGCGCCCCGCCGAGGATACCGCCACCTTCCCTTTCTGGCTGCGCGTGAGCACCCTCACCGCTGGCGCACGTATTGATCTGCCCGTGACGCTGGCGGACTATCATCTCGACCAGTTGGCAGGCCACGACATTGACGGGGATGTCTCTCTCATCCGGCGGGAGAACGGCTGGTGGCTGCAACTCTCCTATCACGACCAGCCTGCCGCGACGAGCGATGGTGCCTCGCCGGCGGTGGGGGTGGATGTGGGCATTGCCAGCTTTCTCACCACAAGCCTGGGCGACCAGTACGGCTCGTTCCACGGTAAACTGGCAAAGCGCCACCAGCGGGACCGCGAGCAGCGCCGACGCAAGGCGAAACTCCGTGCCTGCCTGAAGAAGAAGGGCGTCACGAAGCTGCCCTCGCTCACGAACCAACGGCTGGCGCGCCACGTGCGACAGGAAATCAAACGCGCCGTGAAGGCGTTCTTGCGCGACTATGCCGGGTTTCAGGTGGCCTATGAAGACCTGTCGGTGCGGACGATGCGCTTCAAGACGCGGCGGATGAATGCCTACTTGTATGCCAGCAACCTGGGGCACCTGCCGAAGCAGCTGGCCTGGGGAGCGAAGAAACGAGGCGTGCGCCTGACCGCGGTCAACCCGGCCTACACCAGTCAAGAATGCCCCGTGTGTTATCACGTTTCCCGCGCCAACCGCCCGAACCAGCAAACGTTTTGCTGCGGGGCGTGCGGCTATACGGCCCACGCGGATGGGGTCGGGGCAGGGAACATCCTGGCCCGCCTCACCGATGCGGAATTGCGGGACTGTCCTGATACCGCCGCTATCAAAGCGTTGTTGGGTCGTCGCCATCAAGCGTATTCCCTTTCTTCCGCGTTGCCCGCAGTGCAACGCCCGCCCAGATACCCGCCACGGGTCCATCGGGCGCAGGTCATCACCCGCCCGCGGCGGGGAAACATCAACGCTATCAGCAGTCGGCATTGCTCCCATCCTAATGGGGAATGCAAGATTTCGCGATGGTTTTGGTAACTGTATAATAGGCTGAAACACTGCTTTGACCGGTGCCCAGAAGGGACACCTGGGGAGGGACAAGAAACAACCGCAATGCAAACGGATATTCCCCTCAAACGATTGACAATGCTGCGGGCCGCCGATTTATTGCCGCTCCTGGGGGTGCCCCATGCCACCCTGCTGGCCGTCGAAACCCTGGAGTTGCCAGCCAGCAATGCCCGCCTCGATAACATCTTGCACGTTCGCAGCCCCTCCGGGCTTGAATATCTGCACCTCATCGAGTGGCAGGGATACCCCGACCAGGGGGTGCTGTGGCGCGTGCTCGGCTATCTGGCCTGGATTGGCCGGCACAATCCGACGAAGACGGTGGTCGGCACCCTCGTCTACCTGACCCCACCCTGCGATATGGGCGATACGCTCACCCAGGCGGTGGACGGGGAAGTTTTCCATAGCTGCCGCATCCCATGCGTGCGTTTGTGGCAGCAGGATGCTACCGCAGCGCTGGCGACCAACCGCCCTGGTATGGCCGTGCTCAGCCCACTGATGCGGGGAGCCACCCGTGAACTGGTGGAACAGGCCGCCAGACTGGTGATGGAGCAGACGGCCCTGCCGCAGCAGTCGGACCTGCTCTCGGTGCTGGGCGTTTTCGCCGAGCCAATGATGACCTATGAGCGATTTGTGCGGTTCGTTGGAAAGGAGTGACTGATGGCATCGGACCTTTTGAGCTACCTCTTGGAGGAAAAAGCAAAGGGACTTGAGGAGAAACTCCGGAAGGAACTGCGGAAGGAAGTGGAGGAGCAAGCGCGGAAGGAACTGTGGAAGGAAGTGGAGGAGCAAGCGCGGAAGGAACTGGAAGGGAGGATGAAGGAATATGAAGAAGAACTGAAGAAGAAATATCTTGAAGAAGGGGTTCAGCAAGGGGTTCAGCAAGGGGTTCAGCAGGGGATCCAGCAGTTGCAGCAAACTCTGGAAGACAGCCTGGTGGCGCGGTTTCCGCATGCTCCCATCTCTCTGCTCCGCGACATCCAGCGCCTTACCCGGCCCGACCAGTTGCGCCGCCTGACCGTTTCCCTGATTCAGGTGGCCGACCTGGAAACCTTTGAACGCCTGTTGTCGCAGGCGGCGGCTGAAGCAGCAGCCAGCGCACCGGGGCAGAACCAGGCGGAACTTCCTGCCCGTTCGTAGTGACTGGGAGGACACGCTTCTGATTTTCTGATTTTCTGGGGGCCGCCTGAGCCGGCCCAGGGTTTCCTATGGCTCGATACCCGGTTCGGGTATGCGGGACTCGCTCGATTCATCTCATCGGACATCATCGGATACGTAAGGCTCTTCTTTGTCGAGAGGGAACGTTCGTATGCACTACAAAGACTGGATTAACCATCTGCCCGCCTATAAGCCTGCCCGGTTGCTCACCGGCAAGGCGACTGAAATGGTCAAGCTCTCATCCAACGAAAATGCCCTCGGTCCATCGCTGCGGGCCATCGAAGCGCTCCAGAACGCCGCGGAGACCATCTACCGTTACCCCGATGCCCAGGCGGGGGCTTTGCGCCGTGCTCTGGCCGAGCGGGCCGGGCTGCCCCCCGAAGCGGTGCTGTGCGGGAATGGCTCCGACGAACTGGTCTTCTTGATTTGTGTGGGCTTTCTGCGCGAGGGCGACGAGGTTGTGATGGCGCAGGGAACGTTTATCAGCTACCTGCTGCGCAGCCAGGCAATGGGCGCCCATCCAGTGCCAGTGCCGCTCCGCGAATACACCCACGACCTGCCTGCAATGGCTGAAGCGGTGACCCCGGCCACCCGGCTGCTCTTTGTATGCAACCCGAACAACCCGACCGGCACCACCAATGGCGCATCCGAAATGCACGACTTGCTTGCCCACGTCTCCGATGAGGTGCTGGTGGTGGTGGACGAAGCCTATATCGAGTTTGCGACCCGCCCCGACTACCCCGACCTGCTCTCGGAGGTGCGGCGTGGTCGTCCCAACCTGGTCTTGCTCCGAACCTTTGCCAAAATCTATGGGCTTGCTGGGCTACGCCTGGGCTATGCCTATGGGCACCCCGATGTGATAGACTACCTGAACCGGGTCCGACCGGTCTTCAATGTCAATGCGCTGGCGCAGGTTGCTGGCCTCGCCGCGCTGGACGATGTGGACCACGTTGCCCGTAGCCGTGCCCATGCCGATGCCAGCCGGGCTTTCTTTGAGCGAGCGTTGACGACCCTGGGCTTGCCCTATGTGCCCGGTGAAGCCAACTTCATCGCGGTTGAGGTTGGCGACGATGCTGCCGTGACTGAGGGGTTGTATCAGCGCGGGGTGATGGTGACGCCGCTGAGCGGGTGGGGGGTTCCCGGCGCTATCCGCATCTCTTTTGGTCTGCCCGACCAGAATGAGCGGTGCATTGCGGCACTGACTGAGGTGCTCGCTAGCCTGGAGGGCAACGCTCGGCAGCCGTGAATGCCAGAACCCTCCTTCGGAGGCGGTGTGAAGCCAGAGATGAAACCCAGGATCGTGACACGAGGCATCACGCTGCTCGTGCTTCTGATGGTCCTTTCTCCGGTGGTGTTGCTCCCAGGGAGCCAGAGCCGGCCATTCCCAGGCGAACCCTGGTCGGCAACCAGGGGGCAGTGCCCGGAGACCCCCGAAACCCCACTCCCACCAGAAACCAGCCTGCGTCCTTCTGGTGCTGGTGCTGGTGCCGAGGGGTTCCCCATCCTGTCGGATGATTTTGCCCATGCGGCCACGACGGTTCTGGGGGTTGGCGAAAGCGCTGAAACCCGCTATGCCCTGGAGAAGGGGGTCTACGTTCTGGAGGTCCGACGACCGGACCTGGTTGTGTGGAGCCTGCTGGAGGGGACGTACGAGGATGTCACTATCCAGGTTGAGGCCCGGATGCTGGAGGGTTTTTCTCCTGCTGCCAGTGGTATTATCTTCCGCTACCAGGATGACGAGAATTTCTACCTTTTCACGGTTTCTAACGAGGGAATGTATCGTCTGGAACTGGTTGAGGACAACCGCTGGATACCGCTCATTCCCTGGACCCCCTCCGAGGCCATGACCCGGCGCGGCCCTTCGACCCGACCCTTTGCATCCAATGTGCTGCGGGTTGACCTTGCGCATGACCAGGTAACCCTGTTCGTCAATGGCCGAAATCTTGAGACGATGGTGGACGGGACCTTTCTGCGGGGACGCGCCGGGGTGGCGGTCAGCACCTTCGATGAACGGGGGGCGGTGGTCCATTTTGACAACCTGGTGCTCTCTGGCAGCGGGGTCAGCGGGGGCGGGGGGGAGGGTGGCCGATAACACGCGGGATACTCTGCCAGAGGTGCAGAATACTCTTCCCTTCTCCGGGTTCGCTCCCCCTCGGTGGTTGTCATGAAGTCTTGCTGTCTGGACGCTGGCAACCTCATCCTCCCCCGCGCAATGCCTCGTCCAGCACGGCTCCGTCCGGGCCGACCAGTTGAAGATGCAGCGGCATCTGCCCGATAGCGTGGGTCGAACAGCTCAGGCACGGGTCATAGGCGCGTATCACCGCTTCGACCCGGTTGAGCATCCCCTCGGTGATTTCTTCTCCGCGCACAAAGTGTCTGGCGACCTGGAGAATACCGCGGTTCATTGCCAGGTTGTTGTGTCCGGTGGCGATAATCAGGTTGGCCCACCGCATCAGGCCGTGTTCGTCAATTTTGTAATGATGGATGAGGATGCCGCGGGGAGCCTCGGAGATGCCGATACCTTCCAGGTTGTTCGGGGCCGCATGGGCGCGGACGTGCGGGTTGAGGATGTCCGGGTCGTGGAGCAGTTGTTCCACCAGTTCAATCGAGTAGAGGATTTCGATCAGGCGAGCGTAGTGATAGTAGAACGAGCTGAGCACGGCCCCGCGGTGCAACCCCGAAAATTCGGCCCACTCCTGGTCGGCGCGGGGAGTTCCGCACTGGTCAGCAATGTTCATCCGCGCCAGGGGGCCGACGCGGTAGATACCCTGGGGGTAGCCCTTTTCTTTGTAGTAGGGGAACTTGAGGTAGGTCCACGGTTCAACGGCTTCGCCAAGGTACGAAAAAATGTCGCTGGCCTGGATGGCATCGGCAACAATGTGCCCTTCGGCGTCTACGATACGGATGTGCCCATCGTAGAAATCCGGCTCGCCATGCTCGTTCACCAGGCCGATGAACAGGCTCGGAAAATTCGCAAAGCTCTGGATTTCGGCCGGGTGGGTGTCCATCACCTGTTTGAACAGCGAGAGGCCGCGGTCAATGATCTTCAGAGCTTCGGGAATACCCGCAAGGATCTGGTCGCGCCGCTCTTCCGAGAGGGGTTCGTTGACGCCGCCGGGCACGACCCAGGCCGGGTGGATGCGCTTTCCGCCGAGCAATTCAATGATGTGCTGCCCGAACTGCCGCAGACGAATGCCATCACGGGCAATCTGCGGGTGGTGCTGCGCCACGCCGAGAATATTGCGCTGCGCCGGGTCGGCATCCATCCCAAGCAAGAAGTCGGGGGACGACAGGTGGTAGAAACTCAGGGCATGCGACTGGATAAACTGGGCGAGGTTCAGGACCCGCCGGAGTTTGGCCCCGGTCGGGGGAATGCGCACGGCCATGAGGTCATCGCAGGCTTTGGCCGAGGCAATCAGGTGGCTCACCGGGCAAATCCCACAGATGCGGGCAGTCAGCGAAGGCATCTCATAGAACGGGCGTCCTTCGGTGAATTTCTCGAATCCGCGGTACTGGGTGATGTGCAAGCGGGCATCGTTGACGGTGCCGCTATCGTCCAGTGAGATGGTAATTTTGGCGTGCCCCTCGATGCGGGTCACCGGGTCTATGACTATTCTCTTTCCCACCGTGTTTTGCTCCTGATGCTCCTATCGTCCAAACCTGGTCTGCTCAATGAATGCTGGTCGGCGTCCCTCCAGGAGTTCGCTCACCGCGAAGACAATGGCGTCGGCGGGGGGAGGACACCCCGGCACAAAGAGGTCGACCGGAACGACCTCATGGACCGGGCGCACCCGCGACAGCAGGGCTGGGAGGATATCGTCGTTCTCCGGCAGGCGCGGGGTGGTCGAGACGTTTTCGGTATAGGCTCGTTCCATCACGTCGGCCACCGAAAAGAGGTTGCGCATTGAGGGCACGTTGCCGGTCACGGCGCAATCTCCGAGCGATACCAGGGTGGTGGTCCGTTCGCGAATGTGTTTGATTTTTTCCCAGTCGTCTCTGGTGCTCACGGCTCCTTCGACCAGGGTAATATCCACGCCCTGGGGGAAGGTTTTGATATCTACCAGGGGGCTGTAGACCAGTTCGATTCGGTCGGCCAGTTCGAGCAATCGTTCATCCATGTCCAGAAAGGACATATGGCAGCCGGAACAGCCATCCAGCCACACGGTTGCAAGCCTCACTTTGTTCATGCCTGTTCCTCTCATCGGTGCTCCTCGCAGGTCCTCCCGCGTCTGTCTCTATCTTACCACAGGTGTCACCCTCCTGATATAGCAACCCGATATGGTTTGGAAATGAACCTTTGGGAACGCAGGCATCCTGCCTGCTCCAATGCGAGCGAGACGCTCGCGCTCCCGGCTCGTTCACCATTCGGCCAGGGTTGCTATATCATATCCCTTCCCTCCATACCATCCATCCATGGGATTTTGCAAAAGCGATGACATGATAGGTATTGAAAAATTAGCCCATTTCAGGTATAGTAGGGGGAGATGGGATGTGGGGCTGTAGCTCAGATGGATAGAGCAGCAACCTTCTAAGTTGTCGGTCGCCCGTTCGAGTCGGGCCAGCCCCGCCACCGTGGTGGCAGAGCTGCTATTCCAATGTCAGTAGAAACGCCACCAGGTCATTGATCTGCTGCGGAGTGAGGTAATCCGCATAGTTTCGCACCATAATCCCCTGCTGGTATCCTTCGACGACGTGGGCTGAAGGGTCGAGCATAGACTCACGTAGGTAGGCCTCTGCGGATTGCCCAGGAACCCGCACCCTGGCCCGGAGGGCGACCCCGCTCAGGTTGGGGCCAACAATAGCTGGCTCTTCCGTCTCCAGGGTGTGGCAGGTGCTACACGTTGGTGCACCGGTCATCTCCTGGGTTTTGAAGAAAAGCTGCTGGCCTATTTTCGGGTCGCCCGGCCCGTCTGCGGGCCGCGGCGGGCCGGGTGAAGCCGCGCCACAGGCCACCAGCAGCGCCAGAACCAGAGCCGCAGCGGTGATGATCATCGTCGTCATGTTCCCCCTCCAGGGTTCCGGGAGGGAGAACCGGGCGATAGGTGCCGTCTCCATCATCAATTCAATACCTCCTCACCGGCTCAAGTTTTCTTGCAGCCGGGTCAATCCTTCCTCTGCCACGGCACACCCATCGAAGCTGAGCGCCAGGGCGCGGTGATAGGCCGATGCAGCTTCTCCCGCCCGACCGTGGACCTCGCAGATCGCGCCAAACGCCAGCAGCACTTCGATATAGCGGGACCGCAATATTCCCCGCTGATCCTCCACATAGGACGAGTCCCCGAAAAAAGGGCAGTCGTCCATATAATCCCCCCGATAGAGTTGATTGGCCCGGTCTAGCAACAGGGCCGCTTCGTGTGGTTTCTGCTGATGAAACAGGGTGACCCCCCGTTCGGCAGCAGCCACAAACTCTTCGGTGTCGCACCAGGCAATGCAGGCCGGTTCGAGCCAGTAGCGGTCGTGGTGGTAGAGAATCATGCGGCTCTGGTTGCCCGCTTGAGACCTGGCTCCAGCGTGCGCCGCAAGGCAGCGAGCGTGCGGTGGA
>JAAUSY010000142.1 GCA_012032475.1 Chloroflexaceae bacterium | reverse complement strand
GGCAGGATGGCATCCCCCATATCGCGTCGCAGCGTCGGTTGGCGCACCGTCAGGAATGGTTTCCTCTGTTTTTAATAGATATATCGTTTGTAATGAGGCTTTTTGCCCCTTCCCTGACAGTCTCTTGCAGAAACATGATAGGTTTTGACAGGAATTTTTTCCTCTTTGAATGGTTCGGTATGCTACAATACGACCATTGCATGACATGTTGTAACAGATGATTTGCACCATATGACATGAATTGAGGAGACGAAAGGAAAGCGAGGCACAGGAACATATGGGGACCAAGAACTCACGCTTGCAGGGGTTTTATAACCTTCCGCCGCTCCAGCGGCTTGAACTCGTACGCTCATTCGACGGGCTGAACGAGAGCGACATTCAGGCGCTCCACGGGAGCAGCATCACCCTGACGATTGATCGGGCCGATAAGATGATTGAAAACGTCATCGGCATGTTCAACCTTCCCACGGGTGTCGCCACCAACTTCCAGATCAACGGGCGCGATGTGCTGATTCCGATGGTGGTGGAGGAGCCTTCGATTGTTGCAGGCGCAAGCTACGCGGCGCGGATGGTGCGAGCAGGTGGTGGGTTTCAGACCAGCAGCACCGAATCGCTCATGATTGGTCAGGTGCAACTGGTGCAGGTGGCCGACCCGGAGCGCGTCCAGGAAACTATCCTGGCCCATCGGGGAGATATCTTGAAGCTGGCAAATGCCCAGAGCCGCAGCCTGATTGCGCTTGGTGGCGGGGCCCGCGATGTCGAGGTGCAGACCTTCCCAACCAGCCCGATGGGGCCAATGGTAGTGGTACACCTGGTGGTAGACTGCCTTGACGCGATGGGAGCCAACGCCATCAACAGCATGTGCGAGGCCATTGCCCCGCTGCTGGAGATGTTGACCGGCGGGCGGGCCTACCTGCGCATCCTCTCGAACCTGAGCGACCGGCGGCTGGCGCGGGCGCGAGCCGTGGTGCCTCCGGCCGCGCTGGAGCGCAACGGGATACGCGGCGAGGAAGTTGCTGAGGGCATCATGTGGGCCTACTCCTTTGCCGCAGTGGACCCCTATCGCGCCACGACCCACAACAAGGGCATCATGAACGGTATTGACCCGGTGCTCATTGCCACGGGCAATGACTGGCGGGCCGTCGAGGCCGGGGCGCATGCGTATGCCGCTCGCAGCGGGCGCTACACCTCGCTGAGCGTCTGGGAGCGCGACGAAGCCGGCAACCTGGTGGGAACGCTGGAAATGCCGCTGGCTGTGGGCATCGTCGGCGGGGCAACGAAGGTTCACCCGACCGCCCAGGCCGCGCTGAAACTGCTCGGAGTGCGCAGTGCCAGAGAACTGGCCGAAATCTGTGTCTGTGCGGGGTTGGCAAGCAACCTGGCCGCGATGCGGGCACTGGCGACCGAGGGCATCCAGTGCGGGCACATGGGGTTGCACGCCCGCCAGATTGCGCTGGCCGCAGGAGCAACCGGCAACCTGGTTGACGAAGTTGCCCGGCGAATGGTGGAAGAGCGCGTCATCAAGCCGGCCCGTGCCGAAGAACTACTGACCGAATTACGAGGAGCATAAGAAGGATTATGATGCAGCCAGACCGACCCGTAGGGATTCTCGGCTACGGGTGCTACGTTCCACGCTATCGCATTGCGGGCAAGGAGATTGCCCGCGTCTGGACCGACGGGCAGGGCGGGGTTCCTGTCCAGTCCAAGAGCGTGCCCGGTCCCGACGAAGATACGATTACGATGGCGATTGAAGCCGCACGCCACGCGCTGGCCCGCGCCGGTCTCCCGGCTAGGCAGCTCGGCGGGGTATGGGTGGGCAGCGAGAGCCACCCATACAGCGTCAAGCCCTCCGGCACCATCGTGGCCGAAGCCCTGGGCACGACCCCCTGGGTCAGTGCGGCAGATTGGGAGTTTGCGTGCAAGGCCGGCAGCGAGGCGTTCACCGCCAGTATGGGCATGGTCGCCAGCGGGATGGTCAACTACATGCTGGCGATAGGGGCCGACACGGCCCAGGGCCGCCCCGGCGACGCACTGGAATACACCGCCTCGGCCGGGGCATCGGCGATGGTGCTTGGGCCGGCGAGCGAAGCGCTGGCAATCATCGAAGCCACCGTGTCCTATGCAACGGATACGCCAGACTTCTTTCGTCGCGCCGAGCGCCCCTACCCGGTCCACGGGCAGCGCTTCACGGGGGAGCCGGCCTATTTCCACCACGTTGGCAGCGCCGCCCGGCGGCTGCTGAGCGACCTGGGCCGCACCCCGCAGGACTACACCTACGCGGTGTTTCACCAGCCCAATTCCAAGTTCCCGCAGTCTATTGCCAAGCAGCTTGGATTTACGCCGGAGCAGACTGCCCCTGGCCTCCTGTCGCCTCAGATTGGCAACACCTATTCGGCCATTGTCTTTCTGGGTCTGAGCGCCATCCTGGACATCGCCAGACCCGGCGATACCATCTTCCTGACGAGCTATGGGAGCGGAGCCGGCAGCGATGCCTACTCGGTTGTGGTGACGGACACGCTGCTGGAACGGCGCGACCGTGCGCCGCGCACGGCAGACTACCTGGCCCGGCAGGAATTCATTGACTACGCAATGTATGTGAAATGGCGCAATGAACTGGTGGTGGGGTAGGAGGAAGAAAGGGTCCTATGCAGAACGTTTACCTTGCAGGCATCGGGGCGACCCCGGTGGGAGAACACTATACCCGTTCGCTCATTGATCTGGCACTGGAATCCCTGCGCCAGGCATTTGTTGATATCAAATACCACGCCACCCCATCACAGGTCGGGGCGCTCTATGTCGCCAACGCGATGGGCGAGGCACTGGCCGGCGATGCTCACCTGGGGGCGCTGCTGGCAACGATGGCCGGGTTTCAGGGGGTTGAAGCCTTTCGGCTCTCGTCGGCGGGCGCAAGCGGTGGCGTGGCACTGCACCAGGCGTGTATGGCGGTTGCCAGCGGAGTGCATGACCTGGTCGTCATTCTGGGCGTCGAGAAGGTCACCGACAAGCTGCAAGACGCCCAGGAAGCCAGCCTGTCGCTGGCAACCGACTCCGACTTCGAGGCGTTTCACGGCATCACGGTCACGTCGCAGTGGGCGATGCTGATGCGGCGCTATATGCACGAATATGGCTACGAGGCGGATGCTTTCGCACCGTTCCCCATCAATGCCCACGCCAACGGCACCGCCAATCCGGAGGCGATGTATCGCTTTCCGGTGAAAATCAGTACCTACCAGAAAGCCAGTCAGATAGCGTCGCCGCTGAATATGCTGGACTGCTCAACGCTGGCCGATGGCGCAGCAACCGTGCTGCTCGTATCCGAGCGACTGATGCGGGAGATAGGCAATCCGCCGGTGCGCGTGGCGGGCCGGGCCCTGGCATCGGACACGCTAGCGTTGCACGACCGCCCGGACCCGCTCTGGCTGAGCGCCGTTCACCAGAGTGCCAGAAGGGCGCTGCATCAGGCCAGGATGGAACCCGCCGATGTGGACGTGCTGGAACTGACCGACCCGCACGGGATTGCCGCGGCGCTCGCGCTGGAGGCGAGCGGCTTTGTAACACGCGGCACCTCCCCTCGCCACGCTGCCGATGGCGGCATCACCCCCACCGGCACCACCCCGATAGCCACCGCCGGAGGCTACAAATCACGCGGGGATATCGGGGGAGCTAGCGGGGTGTATCAGGTGGTTGAACTGGTCCGGCAGCTTCGGGGGTGCGCCCCGTCGGGGCAGGTGCCCAATGCGCGGGTGGCGTTTGCCCAGAGCCTTGGCGGAGTTGGCGCAACCGCGGTGACCCATATCCTGGTACGAGACGACTAGAGGGAAAAGCACGATGCATCTGGCAAAACATTGGCGACAGAAGGCCGCCTACTATCGTCTGGAAGGGCAGCGCCACCGCGTGACGGGGGAGGTGCGCTTTCCGGCCCGGCAGGCCACCGTTGGCGAGAGCGACGAAGCTGCTGAAGCCTGGGAACCGTTTGTTCTGAGTGGCAAAGGCGAAATCTACAGTTTTTCGGTCGTGCGGCAGGCTCCCGCCGGGTTCGAATACCTCGCGCCCTACCCGGTGGCGCTGGTGCGCCTGGCCGAAGGGCCGCTGGTGACCGCGCAGCTCACCGACTGCTGCGAAGATGACCTCTTCATCGGGCAGCCGGTGGAGATGGTCACGCGGCGGTTGAAGGACACCGGCAAGGACGGGGTGCTGGTCTATGGCTACAAGTTTCGCCCGGTCCTGACGCAGGTGAAGGGCAACGGGTAACGAGCGACGAGCGACGAGCGACGAGTGACGAGCGACGAGCCATTCCAGAGCCGCAGAGTAGCATATCAGAGGAGCAGGGTCATGCTTGTGGCCCTGCTTGCGTTCTTGTGGCTCGTTCTGCTTGCAGAGGGGGCAATTGTCCCTTCCGCCGCCCGGGCCGAACCTGAGACGGGCACGGGGGTGCGCGTCGTGGCCGTCTCAGGCGGGGTATGGCTGGAATGGTGGGATACGACGGGGCAGGTCTACCCCCAGGCCGCCGACCTTCCCGGCCTGCCACTGGTTGAGATGAACGGGGTGCCGCTGCCGGCCCACCTGGTTGCCCTGCGCCTCACCAGTGAGCACGCAGAGGTAGCTGCCGCCATAGAACCGCGCATAGACCGCCTGGAAGACCGGGCCTGGACGGGAGCAGCGCCCGGTCGTCGCTTGCCCGTACCGCAGACCATTGATGGAGAGGTTCGGCCCGACCTGGCAACGGCGACGGAGGGAAAGCTCCCATCCTCGCCGGTCGTGGTGCTGCGAGACGGGCGCATCCGCGGCAGGCGGCTCGTCGTGGTTGCGCTCAGCCCCATTTTTGAGCGCGAGGGGCAGGTGCGTCTGGCAACCCACGTCCAGGCAACGATACCTGGCGCGGTGCTGCTGGCAGAAAACGGCGATACCGTCCGCGATATCCTGGCCGACCCGGCCCCCTTTCTTTCCCCTTCCGACGTTCCCGCGCCATCCAACCCGCTGGCGGCCCGTTCAGCGCTCAAGGTGCGGGTCACCAGCGCGGGGATGCAGCGCATCAGCGGGGCCGCGCTGGCCGAGGCCGGGGTAGACATGGCATCGCTCGTCCCCTCCCAGGTTCACCTGTGGCACGATGGCGCAGCAGTTCCCCTGGAGGAGCATGGCACTACGGACGGGAGCCTTGATAGTACCGACGAACTGTGGTTCTATGCGCCTGCGGTGGGAGACCGCTGGAACCACACTGAAACCTATTGGCTCACGATTGAGCCGGCGCCCGGCCCGCGGATGGCATCTCGCAGGGTGCTGCCCGGCACCGCGCCGCTCCGCACCACCGCCACCGAGTATGGCGAGCAGCACGGCACCACACTCTACGATTCGACCCTGCCCGGCGCAGATGGCGACCACTGGTTTGCCGCCGATATGCGTACCGGGCCGGGGTTAGAAGCCGCGTCCGTCACCATTCCGCTGACGCCGACCCTGCCGCTGGCAACGGGGACCGCCGTCTTCACGCTCACGGGGAGTTCCTACCTGTCGGGGACCTATACCATGACCGTGCAGGTCGGGGCGTCGCTCCGCTCTGGTAGCTGGCACGGCATTGGCGACTGGTCTCAGACGTTCATCCTGCCCTCGGCAACTCAGACGAATGTCCAGGTGCGCCTGGAGCCGGGCAAGTTGCCCCTGGGCACTAACCTTGACCGCCTCTCCTGGGAACGTCCGGTGCGGCTCGCCACCGGCGGGCAGGGTGCCCGGTTTGCGGGGGCAGCGGGGATATGGCGCTACCAGGTGACGGAGGTGATTTCGACCACCGCGCTCTACGATATCAGCAATGCCCAGGCTCCCACCCGCCTGCTGGCCTCGTTGAGTGGCTCGGTGATGACGTTCGAGGACGGGTCGCAGCCACATCGGTACCTCCTGACCGGCGCAGGCACCCTGCACGCTCCAGAGCTATCCCCCCATGCGCCAGTTGACTGGTCCAGTCCGCTCAGTGCCACGGTCCTCTACCTCGCGCCGGGTGCTTTCCACGCGGCTCTCGAACCGCTCGTGGCGCTGCGGCAATCCCAGGGACACGCGGTCGCGGTGGTGGATATCCAGGATATCTACGATGCCTGGAGCTACGGGCAGGTCTCGCCCGACGCCATTCGTTCGTTCCTGCGCTATGCTGCCGCAACCTGGAACCCGGCCCCCATTGCGGTCACACTGGTGGGCGACGGTACCTCCGACCCGCTCAACTATCTGTACTATGCCAATCCCAACCACATCCCGCCCTACCTGGCCGTCGTGGACCCCTGGCTTGGGGAAACCGCCTGCGAAAACTGCTACGTTCAGCTTGATGGGAACACCCCCCTGGATGACCCGCTGCCGGACTTGGTCATCGGGCGTCTTTCGGTGCAGCACGCTGACGAGCTTGCCACGGTCGTTGCCAAAATCGTGGGCTACGAATCATCCAATCTGAGGGCAATATGGCGCTCTCGTGCAGTCTACGTCGCAGACAATTTCCGCGAGGCGTCCGGCGAAACGGATACGGCGGGCGATTTCGCCGCAATTGCCGACCAGGGGGTTGCCATGCAGCCGCAGGGGGTAGGCATCAGCCGGGTCTACTACGACCCATCGCCGTCGCACGTCGGGGTGGCCTGGCGCGAACCCGACCCGGTGCAGGCGCACCAGCGCACCTTCGACGCGCTGAACTGGGGAGCCGGGACCGTGACGTACGTCGGGCACAGCCACTACTGGCAGTGGGCCGTGACCGATGCAGACGATGAACTTTCTTACCTTCTGAGCATCAACGACGTTGGCCGGCTGACGAACGGGGAGCGGCTGCCGGTCGTGCTGGAAATGACTTGCCTGACGGCGGCCTTTCAACACCCCTCCCGCAGCGGCACCACCCTGGACGAACGGCTGCTGCTGCATCCGGGTGGCGGCGCAGTGGCAGCGTGGGGGTCGGCCGGGCTTGGCGTGGCCCACGGCCATGACACGCTCCAGCGGGGATTTCACCAGGCCTTGTGGAAGACGCTCCCCAACCCCGCCAGCGTCGGGTTCCTGGCGCTGGCGGGCTATACCGCCATCTTCACTCAGGGCACCTGCTGTCAGGATGTGCTGCGAACCTATACGCTCCTGGGTGACCCGCTGATGCCCGTATGGGTCTTTGCAGCGGAGCAGGTCTACCTGCCGCTCGTGCTCCACGCCTCTCAGTAATATCATATCAGAGCAAACCCATCGAAAGTCCTGATATGGAGCCGAAAAAGAACCCTCCAACTACGGGACACCGGCAACCCATCATCGCCGTGTGTGGGGCCGGGGCGTGCGACCATCAGCTTGCGGCGGTGGCCGAAGAGGTCGGTCGCCGGGTTGCCCAAGCCGGAGCACTGCTAGGTTGTGTTGACATTTTACCGAAGCCATATCAACATCCCAACGAAATGCAAAAACGCGAGATAGCGACAGGCCAGTTTCTCGAACCGGGAAAAGATGCGACGATAGTGCTTGATTTTATTGATAGGGATTAACTGCATATCAAGCAACTAACCAACTTCCAAAAGAGTGTTATGGTCTGATTTTAATTGGGGAAGCCTTTTATGGTTTGGGTAAAACTGAAAAAGCCATTTCTTTTTATCAGCAGGCACTATTCATGGCTCAAGCATCAGGAAACCGCCGCCTTGAAGGGCATGCCTTGAATAATCTCGGTCTTGTCTACTATGGATTACATGACTTTCGTCTCAAGTCTATTGGAAATTATGATCAGGCTATATCCTATTATGAGCAAGCCTTATGTATCATGAAAGAGACTGGTGATCAAATTGGAGAAATAGAGGTTTCAGGGAATTTAGGTGCAATTTATGCAAAACAGGGAAAATATCCATTTGCGATTATATACCACGAGCAGGCACTAGCGAAAGCTCGACAGATGAAAAATCGTCGAAATGAGAGTAGATCACTTAGCTATTTAGGAGATGTTTACTATGACACAGGGAAGACCGAACAAGCGATCCGTCTTTTTCAAGAAGCTGTTACAGTTGCGCACAATCTTGGAGATCGTTCGTTAGAGGCCACTTTCTCTGGTAATTTGGGGTGGGCATATATACAATCCTTTGCAAAACGGAAGGCACGTCAACAACTACTCCACTCTCAAGAAGTATTTATTGAAATAGGAATCCCTGTACCTCCCTGGTTTACTTTCGGTCTTTTCCTGACAAGAGTTCCTGTTATTTTTATGGTAATATATATTATTACTTTAAGATTAATTCGCCCCTTCATTCGCGGTTTGGGACTACAACTTTGGATGGAATATTTCATTAAGCGGATATTTGGCACAAAAAAGTCGTAAATATATTCATCATAAACTGATTGCACCGGCATCCTGCCATTGCGCTGGCAGCAGCGAAGGTTTGAATGAAACGCATCAAAACGATGGTTCTCTGGATTGTAGGGATTGGAATCGGTCTCATTGTCCTGCTGGTCGCTCTCGTATGGGCCACCACCTTTCATCCTGCGGCGGTCCAGGCGGAGCCGGTGACCTGCTCCGCCCCGGTCCCGATGCTTCAACCTGGACAACAACTCAAAATCCTCACCTACAACGTCCAGTATATGGCAGGCAAGGGGTACGTCTTCTACTACGATATCCTGGATGGCTCCGGCCCCGATGAGCGCCCATCCGCGCAGAGCATTTCCCAGACGATGGCCGGGGTGGCGCAGATCATCCGAGACGAAGACCCTGACCTGGTGCTGCTGCAAGAAGTTGACGATGGGGCGAAACGGACGGATTACGAGGATCAAGCCGCACGATTGCAGTCCTTGCTTGGCTCGCGCTACCCGTGCTCCACCTCTACGTTCTACTGGAAGGCCGCCTGGGTCCCCCATCCGCGCATCCGGGGAGCCGTCGGGATGAAACTGGTGACGCTCTCAAAATATCGCATCACGAGCGCCACCCGCCACCAACTGGCGCTCATTCCCGCCGACCCCTTGACGCAGCAGTTCAACCTCAAGCGGGCGATCCTCGAAGCTCGCCTGCCGACCGCGGGTGGGAACGATGTGATGGTGCTCAATACGCACCTGGAGGCGTTTGCTCAGGGCAGTGACACGATGGAACGGCAGGTAGCCCGGACCCGGGACCTCTTGCAGCGGCTCACCGACCAGGGCGATGCCTGGATCATCGGTGGTGATTTCAATTTGCTCCCGCCAGGAACATCCTATCACCGCCTCTCTGATGACCAGAAACGTTACTACCAACCCGAAACGGAATTGGTCCACCTCTATGACCACTTCCAGGCCGTGCCAGCTCTGGCGGACGTGGAAGGGGCGGACTATCACCAGTGGTATACCCATTTTCCCAACAACCCGACGGTGAGTGCTCCCAACAAGACCATAGACTACTTCTTCTTGTCACCGAAGATGCAGGTGCTCAAGGCGTACGTCCGCCAGCACGATACCCAGTCGCTTTCCGACCATCTGCCAGTGGTGGTTGAGTTCACCGTGCCAGACAGGGAGGAACCCGCTGAGTGAGGCGGCAGGAGGCCGGGTCGGGGATGGCAGTTCTGGCAGTGATAGCCAGGCTTCTCCATAGCCAGGCATTCCCGCACGGCAGCACGAGAGGTGTCAAAACCACAACGAAAGGAGAACACAATGCCCTTCCCGCACGGCCACGCCCTCATCATCGGCGTGGGAACGTACCAGCACGAACCACGCTTGAACGTCCCGGCCACCACCGCCGACGCCCAGGCGGTGGCCGAGGTGCTGCGCGACCCGCGCTGCTGCGGCTATCCTGCCGAGCAGGTCACGCTGCTCACCGACGGTCAGGCCACCCGCGCCGCCATCCTCGCCGCGCTCGACCACCTGCCCTACACGAGCAAGACCGACACCCTCCTGCTCTTCTCCAGCGGCCACGGGCACTACAGCTCCGACGGCACCTACCACCTCACGACCCACGACACCCGCCTGGCAGGGGGCAAGGTCGTGGTGGGCACGGCCATCAGCCAGGCGGAATTGCTCGAACGGCTGCGGGCAACCCCCGCCGAGCGCGTGCTGCTCCTCTTCAACGCCTGCCGCGAACGGCAGGTCGCGTTTGTCGGCCCTGGCCCGCTCATGCTATTTGCTCAGGCGCTCACCGACGGACTGCGCTTGCGCTAGCGTGGTGCAAAGCCCCACCTCAACCAGGGCTATCGCTCGCTGATCTGCCTCCGCAACGCGCTGAAACACCGTGCGAATAGTCTGCACTACGGCATCAACGTCAGCCTGCCCCAGTTGGTCAGAAGGAGGCGAACGAAGGTGTCCATCACGCACACCGGTCCGCACTAGCAGTCGGTCCGAGTTACGTTCGTGCTGCTCACTGAGCACGACCACGGCCTGGGCATTTCCGCGGTTGCGACAGAAGCCTTCGCGTACGAGCGCCTGGATACGCCCTTGAGTATCGGGAATGCGCTGAAGCAGAACCCGCACGGGAATCTTGCACTGTTCTTCAATAAGTTTTTTGGTAATAGCGGGCTTTCCATAGAGATAAAGACGCGGTTTGTGGTTGGGATAATATGATTGGTATGCCAGTACCTGTCCCATCGCACCTTTCCACTCCGTCGCTCCCTTGACTTCATAGACATATTTGCTGGTCAGGACATCTATGCGACCAACCGGGGTCTTTACTTCGCACCTGCCACCCTCGCGTTCAGCGAGTGCCTGGGCAATTTCACGTTCCTTCATGGGCTGGTACAACTCCTTCCATCCCAATTACCCAATGGATGATGACGTGCCCGGTGCTGGCGTATTCAGCATTGCAACCAGGCGCACCAGCACCCCTGCATTGCCCGCCTGCATCTGTCCAAGCACGGCGTCGCGTACCTCCTCGGCCAGTGAGGAAGCTACGTGTTCCCCATGGGCAATAGTGTTGCGCCCTTCACGAAGCGCATCAATGTCTTTCAGCAGGTGCCCAAAAGCATCTTCTGTCGCTCCACTGGGATGCACGACATGCATAAGCAATACCTGCCAGTTGGCCTTCTGCTGGTCATCACGGTCATGGTAAATCTTGCCCGGCGTGCCAAATGTGAACTGACCAGGGAGCATCACCTTTTTTCCCCACTTCAATTCGGTCTTGCCGGGTTCATACAGACGATACCCCATTTCCCGTTCCAGTGCCCGCACATACTGCACCGCACAGGCTGCCCAATCTTGAATACCAGCCTTCTTGAGTTCCCCCCGCACATATTCGCCAGAGATTAACATCTGGCGGACTTCATCCGCAAGTCCGCGTGGGGTGTCTGTGGTGTGCTTCCAGTACGCCCCAAAGATGAATTCCAACTTCTCTTCAATATGCAGCGTATCTGGTTTGCGCCATTGGAGATAGGTCTCGGTGAGCTTTCCAATCGCCTCCATGAGCTGTGAGCGTGCTGCATCCGCCTCCAGGCTCTCATCATCCTCGGCTACCTTGCTTTGCATCAGTTTCCGCAATTTTTCAATCGTCTCGATCAATTGCTCCTGGCTCTGCACTCGGTGAACGAACGGCGGCAAAGCTCTCTTGAAACGGTCGAGGCTCATAAGGTGGCAAAGACGCGGGTTGTGCAGGCAGTCGCGTGCGGGCGAGACGAAATCAATCCGTCGTTCGCTGATGTGCGGTTTGGGGCAGAACACCAGCGCCTCACCCGAATCGGGACATCGTCGGGGGGCGGTGCCGCTCGGATTAACGGTATCTCCATCTGGCGCGGCGATCACGTGGCTATCCGCCAGCTCGTCGAGGATTTCGGGCGCTACCACTACCTGCCGCGTCTCCACCAGCCGGCGGTGCTGCTCGACGCCATTCGGGACGGTCTCAGTTCGCTCACCTGGGAAAGCGATACCTTCGCCTATGCGGAAAGCTATGACGAAGCCGCCGGGCGCTACCGCGGACTGCGCGTGGCGGAGCACCTCACGATCATCGAGGACGATACGGCGCTGCTGGTGCGCCCGGACGTGGCGCGTCGCCAGCTTGATGCCGAGGTCCCCGCATCCCGCCTCGCGCCCGGCAGTCCCGCAGCGTGTGGGGGAGACGAGGACGGGTCGGGACACCCCGCGCCGGGCGACCCGATGCCATCGCCGGGGGACAGTCGGACCGTCACGCCGAGACCCCGCCATTTTCACGGGAGCGTCCGTCTGGACCCGGAGTGGTAGGTGCCTGTCAGCGCCACCTTCACCGCACCCCCCACAGCCGCACCGTCCCGTCATCCGACCCCGAGGCCAGGCGCGTCCCATCCGCGCTGAACGCCACGCTCAAGACCCCGTCCGTATGCCCCTCCAGGGTGGCGAGGAGGGCGCCATCCTGCGCGTTCCACAGCCGCACCGTCCCGTCCGACGACC
>JAAUSY010000141.1 GCA_012032475.1 Chloroflexaceae bacterium | reverse complement strand
GGAAGCCCGGTCGGCAGCGGAGGCGCGAGCGCGGGAGGAACAGCAAGCGCGCCTGGCCGAGCAGGAAGCCCGGTCGGCAGCGGAGGCGCGGGCGCGGGAATTGGAGCGCCTCCTTGAGCAATTGCAAGGGAGCCGGCAAGATGATATCGGCGGAACGAGCGAGACCAGTGACGCGTGACGAGTTATGACTATGAATGAGCATGAATGACCAGGAACAACCATAGCCATACTATCCAGAGAACTGGAGGGATGCACCCGGAACGGGACAGGGGGGAGGTTCGTGGAATGAACGGAACGCCAGCAACCGGCGATATTGCCTGCGAAGAGGACGAAATCCTGCGCTACGCCTATGATGAACTGGAGCAGCGCGTTCAGGAGCGCACCAGGAGGTTGTTCCAGATCAATCGGGCGCTCCACAGCGAAATCGAAGAGCGCCGGCGGGTGGAGGAGGCGCTCCGTATCCAGCGCGATCTTGCGGTTGCCCTCAGTTCGACCAGCGACCTGGAGGAGGCGCTTGACTGTCTGCTGGAAAAAACCCTCCAGCTTGACGGGGTTGATGGTGGCGGGATTTACCTGGTTGACCAAAACAGCGACCACCTTGACCTGGTGTCCTATCGTGGCCTGTCGGTCTCGTTTCTTGCGCATGCCTTGTACCAGAATACCAGTTCGAGTTCGCCATTGATGCAGCGGATCATGAAGGAACGGTTGGTTTCGTACCGGTTCTCCGAGGCGATGCCGGACCTGGAGCCGGTGCGGCAGGGCGAAGGGGTGCGGGCTATCATTGCGCTCCCCGTGCGATACGAAGGCCGGGTCATTGCGGTGCTCGCCCTTGCCTCTCGCCGGCACAACGATGTTCCAGCCAGCACCCGTACGGCTCTGGAATCCATTGCGGCTCAGGTTGGCGGGGTGATGGCTCGTATTGAGACCAGTGCCGAACACGCACGCGCCGAAGAAGCCCTGCGCAAAGCCCATGATGAACTGGAGCGGAGGGTTCAGGAGCGCACTGCCCAGTTGAACGGGGTCATCGAAAAACTCCAGGCTGAGATGTCGGAGCGCGAACGGATAAACGAAGTGCTTCAATATCAAGCCCAACTGATTGACAGCGTTTCGGATGCGATCATTTCGACCGACCTCGATTTTACCATCCGAAGTTGGAACCGGGCTGCCGAAACGATCTATGGCTGGACCGCCGATGAGGTGATGGGGAGAACGATTCCCGAAGTTCTTCAGGTGGTGTTTCTTTCTGGCTCACAGCAAGAGTTGCTTGACCACATCCAGCGACGGGGGTTCTGGCAGGGCGAGGTGATCAAGCACTGCAAGGATCGCACCCCTATTCATATGTTTACTTCCATTTCGCTGCTCAGGGACCGCCGGGGGAATGCGATAGGGATGGTCGGGGTGAATCGGGATATTACCGAGCGCAAGCAAGCCGAACAGGCGTTGGCAGAGAGCGAAGAACGCTATCGCGCCCTGGTTGAAACCTCGCCGGAGGCGATTCTCCTGACCAACCCGGATGGAACCATTCGCTTCTGCAACGAGCAGGCAGCCCGCCTGTTTGGCTATTCCTCGGTGAAGGATTTGTGTGGAAGAAAGACCAGATCTTTGATGGCCCGCGAGGTGCTCCTTGCTGATCTGCCCTTTTATGCCACCCGGTTCGCTTCGGTGTTTGAAATGAACAATCGTCGAACGATTGAGGAGCGGATGCGGCGCAAGGATGGCAGCACCTTTCCGGCGGAGGTGAGTATGGCCGTTATTCCTGACCAGCAAGGGAACCCTACGGCAGTAACAGTGGTGGTGCGCGATATGAGCGAGCAGAAGCAGGCAGAGCAATCAATGCAGGCCATTTGTGCCAGCCTGAAGGGGTTGAACGAAGATTTGCGCCACAGCCGCAATGTTCTGCGGGCGCTCTTCGATGGTCTGGAAGATGGGTTGTTGTTGCTCAATGGGGAAGGGAATATCCAGGCGGTCAACCGTTCGATGGCCGAACTGCTCGACCGGACCGCCGAGGAACTGGTTGGGCAGTCCTGGGGCGTGGTCTATCCTTGCCTGGTCAGTCCGGCCCCAGCCGGAGACCCCCGCTGGTTGGGGGCGAATCTCCCTCCGGACCAGGTTTCCGGACCCACGCGGCCTTCGCTGTCAACGACCAGTCAGCGCACGCGCTACCATCATCCCCGTGGAACCACCTGCATCCTCGATATCCAGACGATTGCGCTGCCCGACTCTCACCAGGAAATCCACCAGGTGATTGTGCATGTGGTGGATGTAACGGAGCATGTGCAGATGGAAGCGCGGCTGATTGAGAATGAACGTTTTGCCGCGAGTGGTCGTCTTGCGGCCAGCGTTGCCCACGAGATTAACACTCCGTTGCAATCGCTCCAGACGTTTGTGAAGCTCGCCCGGAATGCGGCGACGGACGCCGACCGCGATACGTTTCTCGGCTATGCTCGCGACGAGATTCAGCGGGTCGGACGCATTGTTCGCCAGTTGCTCGACCTGTATCATCCTGGCACTCCGGTTCCTGGTCCGGTGGATATCATTGTGTTGATTGAACGGATTATTTTGTTCACTGGCAAGCGTATCCGGGACCAGAAGATTACGGTGGAACGCGAGTTTGCCGACACCCTGCGCGCGGGTGGGGGCATTCAGACGAGTTGACCCAAGTGCTGCTCAATCTGGTGGTGAATGCGCTTGATGCGATGCCGTATGGGGGGCATCTCCATCTGGCGGCGCGGATGACGGATGACCGGCAGTGTCCGCTAGAGGTTGCCATCGGCGATAGCGGGTGCGGTATCCGTCCCGAACTTCGGGAGCGCATCTTTGAGCCGTTTGTGACGACGAAGGAGCATGGGACTGGTTTGGGGCTGGCTATCAGTGCTCAGATTGTCCGGCAACACGGGGGGGATATCACCGTGGAAAGCCAGGCTGGGGTCGGGAGCACGTTCATGGTCCGGCTGCCGGTGAGCAAGCCAGGGGGGTAGGGGCAGCCAGGAGGCAGCAACACGTGCTCCTGCTGAACCTTGTGACGTGATGCCAGTGGTGATAGGAGTGGGTGGACAACCGTATGAAACCGCACATTTTGCTGGTCGAAGATGATTTGAACACGCGCATTGCTCTGAGTTACTGGCTTCAGCAGGCCGGGTACCGTGTGACGCAAGCATCCGATGGCGAGGTTGCGTTTGACCTGTTGGAGAATGATGTCTATGATGTGGTGCTGACGGATATTGTTCTGGGAGATATTGATGGTATCGAGGTGTTGCAGGCGGCCCGAATGCAGAGTTATTCTCCTGAAGTGCTCATTCTCACCGGCCACGGAACGCTTGATACGGCCATTGCGGCTATCCGCGCTGGAGCGTACGATTATCTGGTGAAACCCTGCGATGAAGATGAGTTGCTGCGGCAGTTGAACGGGGCGGTGCAGCGCCGCAGGGTTGAAGCGCAACGGCGCATGGTTGAGCGCCAGTTGATGGATTCTGCGGCGTTGCTGATGAGTATTCATCCGCAGGGTGAGTGGGACGGGGGTTGTCCAGTGCCATCTCTGGGGCCGTCGGAGGAGGTTGCTCCCCCGAATGCGCCATCCTCTGATGCTTCTGCCCATGCGTCCCCCCATCTTCCCGCGCTGCCGCGGACCATTCATATTGGGGAGTTGTCTATTGGGGATTCTCGCCATGCGGTTTCTTTTCGCGGAGAGCCGGTGCGTCTGACTCCGATTGAGTATGCGTTGTTGTGTTGCCTGGCGAAGAATCCAGGTACGGCCCATCCCTATCGCCATATTGTGCGCCATACGCACCGGTTTGAGACGGATGAGGCCGATGCACAGATGCTCGTGAAGCAGCATATTTTCAATTTACGCAAGAAAATTGACCCTGCGTATCTAGTGAATGACCGGGGACGGGGGTATATGCTGGTGGACCCTGCCCGGCATGAAGCGGCAGTGTCGTAGCTGTTCTGGGGGCGGAACAGGGCGTGAGACCTGGTCGTTCCTCGGTAGGCTTCCAGGTTGACTCTCTGCCGGTTCCAGGCTATAATAGTCGGTATGGCGGGGCGTGGCGCAGACTGGTAGCGCACCTGAATGGGGTTCAGGAGGTCGCTGGTTCAAATCCAGTCGCCCCGACCATTTTAGAAAACCATAAACTACGTTATTAGCCTGGCTACACCATGAAGGTGTAGCCATTTTGGTGCCAGGGTGTTGCCCAAGCTGTTCCTCCATCCTCATTCGCCTTCCGCTTAACACCGCCGTAACCGTTCTGAGCTGCAACAAACGGCGCGGATATCATACAGCGGAACCGGCCCGGCCAACCTGCGGACCGAAAAGCACCATCTCTCGCGGTCTGGGCCACCTGACCGCGCTCATTTTGCCTCAGCGGTACGCTTATGCCCCCGGATCTGGTATCATGGAAACGCACCCGGCGGGTCCTTCCGAACAAGCGAATATGGCACTGGCAAAGATGAAAGAACAAGAACAGGAGCGTATATGAGTATCGCAGATGTGGTGAGAGCCTATCACCGAGGGATAGAACAGGGCGACTGGGGTCTGGTTGACGAATGTCTGGCCGACAGTTTTGTGTTCAGCGGGCCAACCGTGCAACCGCTCAACAAGCGGGCGCTGATATCGTCTATGAAAGCGCTGTGGGCCGCCTTCCCGGACATCGGTTTCAACCTGCGGATTGTCCAGGAGCAGGCGAACCAGGTCAAGGGCGTCGTCAATATCACCGGCACCCACACCGGCACCCTGATTCCCCCCTTTCCCGACCGCTTCATGACCGTTGCGCCAACCGGCAAAAAAATCTCCCTGGTGGACGAACCTTGCACCTACCTGCTGGAGGGGAACCAAATCATTCGCCAGGAGGTTGAACCCAGGCGGGATGGGGGATGGCCCGGCATCTTCCGACAGCTTGGCCTGGAATATCCTTACCCCCTGCCGGATTCCTAGGGGGTTTTCGGGCGCTCTGGCACAAAACGCGCCAGAAAGACCCCAAGCTCAAATAGCCCGTACATCGGGACGGCTAGCAAAATCATATTGACCGGGTCGCCGGTCGGGGTCAGGATGGCCGAAGCCACCGCGACGGCAATCACGGCGTAGCGGCGATAGCGACCAAGTTGTTGCGCCGTGACCAGGTTCAGCCATGCCAGAATATAGATGACCACCGGCAGTTCAAAGACCACCCCGTTGATGAGCAGCAGCACGGTGACCGTGTGCAGGAAATCCGAAACCGACGGCTGAATGGCAATCAGGTCCGACCCGCCAAAATCCATCAGGAAGTGGATAGCCACCGGCACCGTCACTAACCAGCCAAAGGCGATGCCCGCCAGAAAGAACCCCATCACAAAAGGCAGCGCTGCAAAGACAAACCGCTTCTCGTTCGGCTTCAGGCCGGGCGAAATAAAAGCAATGACCTGGTAGACAATCACCGGCATTCCCAGAATGATCCCGACGACGAGCGCAACGGTCATATAGCTCGTAAATGCCTCAAGCGTAAAGATACCCTGGAGCGGTGGATAGGGCCGGTTGGTCGGGGCAAACGACCGGATGATGATATCCACGAGGTGGGGTGGGCCAAGCACCACAAAAAACCCCACGCCCATCCCCACTGCGACGGCCATCGCCGTTCGTATCAGGCGGGAACGCAGCTCTTTCAGGTGCTCAACCAGGGGGAGGCTCAGCCCTTCGTCTCCCTTTGGGGAAACCTCAGCGGGAACGGCGAACTGGTCGTGCGGGGGGGGGCGGGGTCATGAAGTGGGGACCTCGCGGTGGTTTTCGGCAGGGGAGCCTGACCAGTCGGAAGCGAGATAGCCCCGCTCGCGCAGGTGGGCTTCCAGGGACCGTACTTCGTCTCGGAGCGCCTGAACCTGGAAGAGCAGTGCTTGATGTTCGGCAGGAAACTGCGCCACGGCAAGGCCTTCGCCTTCGGGCGGTGCCCCTTCGTGGGGCGGCGTGGTCTGGTGCGGGGCCGGCTCCTTCCCATCGTTCCCGTCCTCCCCGCTTTCCCCGCTCTTTGCCAGGAGGGCCGGAATATCTCCCGTGCGTCCGTTGTGGAGCAAACGAGGCCCCTTGGCCCGGGACACAGTCGGAACGGTAGCCGGAACGGTGGCTGTCTTGCCGGGGTCTCCATCGGGAGCAGACCGGGGCAGCAGCGAAGAGGTTGCCGACGTTGCGGCTTCGAGGTCTTTTGAGAGCGCAGGAACAGCCTCCTGAAGGGGTTGGACACTATCGGCAAGTTGCTTCTGGGTGCGCACCAGTTCATCGCGCAAGCCGAGCATTTCCTGCTGCATATCGTGGCGAATCTGCTGGATGGTCTGGAATTCGGGCGACCGCTGCTGCCAGGCCATGAGCCAGGCAACGAGGCGGCCCGCCGAACGGGCCAGGTCGGGCAACCGTTCGGGACCAACGACGACCAATCCCAGAACCAGCAGAAACAGTAGTTCAGCCGGTCCAACCCCCAGAAACTCCATAGAAAAGGGCGGCAAGAAACCCGTCCGTTTTCAGCCGGGGTGGGAAATTGCCGCCAACCTCCTTTCGACCCGTAGCAACCGTACGTATGGGGCGGGGGGGGATCCTTCCCATCAGGGGGGAAGTCCCCCGTTGCGCCCGTCCCATCCATCTATCCATCTATCCATCAAACAAGCAAGTCACGATGGGGCCGGCGCTACCTCATTCTGCGTTTCATGCCTAGTTCGCATGATCTTTCAAATACTGCAAGGCATGCGCGACTGTTTCTATCTTCTCAGCCTGATCATCGGGGATTTCGACCCCAAATTCCTCTTCTATCGCCATGATAAGCTCAACCAGGTCAAGCGAATCGGCATTGAGATCGTCGGCAAAGGAAGCATCTGGGACGACTTTACTTTCATCAACACCAAGCTGTTCCGCAATAATGGCACACAGCCGTTCCTCCATTGACGCCATTGACTGAAACCTTTCGTAGAGTATTACAAGAGAAAAGACGACAAAACGGTAGAAAAAGGGAGCCACCGAACCTGCCCGTCGGGTTGAGCGGGGTCGGGTTGTGTTTCTGGCCCCTGGGACTAAACATATCGTTGGACCACACTTCCAAGCACTCCGTTGACGAAGCGACTGGAATTATCGCTTCCAAAGTGCTTGGCAAGTTCGACTGCTTCGTTAATGACCGCTCTGGGAGGGGTGTGTTCCACCCGGTCTATCAAGAGTTCAAAGAGGGCAAGGCGCAGAACGGCCTTATCCACGCCGGGCATCTGGTCAACCGGCCAGTTCGGAGCCGCTTCTTCGATGATATAATCAAGGTGGAGCCGTTGTTCCCAGACTCCGAACACCAGGTGTTGCAAAAAGAGCTTGCCCTCCGGCCCAAAGGATTCTTCCTCAAGTCGGCGCTCCATGACCACGTCCAGCGGATGGTCGGTTGCGTCTACCTCAAATAGTATTTGCATCGCCGCGATGCGAACCCGATGACGAAGACCAGGCACCTTCCCACCTCCCCTCCATTTGCTCCCAACAGGACCACCGGGCTATGGCCGGTTCTTCCAGTGTTGGAGAAACTCTGCAACATACCCCGTTGAAATTGAGCCAGAACGGAAAGATGGATCATCAAGGACCGCCAGGTGGAATGGTATGGTTGTTGGTATGCCCGTAATCACACATTCATTGAGGGCCCGCCGCATTCGGTTGAGCGCCTCATCTCTCGTCGCTCCCCAGGTAATGATTTTTGCCAGCAACGAATCATACGTGGTTGGCAGGGCGTACCCGGCATACAGGTGGGAGTCAACGCGCACTCCGGGGCCACCTGGCGGAAGAAAGAACTCAACCTCTCCCGATACGGGCAGAAAATCACGCCCCGGATCTTCGGCATTGATGCGGCACTCAACTGCATGCTCGCCTATTCTAACGTTTTTCTGGTCTAGCGTCAAGCGTTCTCCTGCGGCGATGCGCAGTTGCCAGTGGAGCAAATCAATCCCTGTGACAGCTTCGGTCACAGTGTGCTCAACCTGGATACGGGTGTTCATTTCGATGAAATAGTAGTTGCCCTGGGGGTCCACGAGAAACTCGAAGGTTCCGGCGTTGACGTAGCCAATCGCGTGGACTCCTCGCAGAGCCGCGATGCCCATCTGCTCGCGCATGGCTGCGTCAACCGCTATCGAGGGGGCTTCCTCGATGATCTTCTGGTATCGTCGCTGGACCGAACAATCCCGTTCGCCCAGGTGGATGGCATGACCATAGGCATCGGCCAGCACTTGCACTTCGATGTGACGGACTTGCGGGAGATATTTCTCCAGAATCAGGTCGCTGCGCCCGAAGGCGACTTCGGCCTCGGAACGAGCTGTCGCGTAGCCCTTGAGCAGTTCTTTTTCATTCCAGGCGACCCGCATGCCCCGCCCGCCCCCGCCGGCACTGGGCTTGAGCAGCACCGGATACCCGATGGTCTGGGCAAGTTCGATGGCTTCTTCGACGCTCCGAAGCTCACCTTCGGAACCGGGAATGACGGGGACGCCCGCCTGTTGCATGGTATGGCGACCGAGCGCTTTGTCTCCCATCAGGCGAATGGTCTCTGCATGGGGGCCAATGAAGTGCAGGTTGCACCCGGTACACATCTCGGCAAAATAGGAATTCTCTGCCAGGAACCCGTAGCCAGGATGAATCGCGTCACATCCGGTAATCAGCGCGGCGCTGATGAGCGCTGGTGGATTGAGATAGGAGCGAATGGAGGCCGCCGGGCCGATGCAGACGGCTTCATCGGCCATCCGCACGGCCAGGGAGTCGCGGTCGGCCTCGCTGTAGGCCAGAACGGTCTGGATACCCAGTTCTCGGCACGCTCGGACAATCCGTACGGCCACTTCGCCACGGTTGGCAACCAGTATTTTTGAAACATCATACCTAAAACATTACCATCCCGCCATCCACCGCAAACGTCTGGCCGGTGATGTAGGCGGCTGCATCAGACGCAAGGAAACACACCATCCAGGCAACATCCTGAGGTTGGCCGGGGCGCTGGAGTGGAACGGTGCTCAGGATAGCGTTTCGGGCCTCTTCGCTCAGGATATGGGTCAGATCCGTTTCGATGTAGCCGGGGGCCACCGCATTGACGGTGATATTGCGGCTGGCGACTTCGCGGGCAGTTGATTTGGTAATCCCAAGGACTCCCGCTTTGGACGCGGCGTAGTTGACCTGGCCGGGGTTGCCCATCAACCCGACGACCGAGGAGATGTTGATAATCCGGCCAGAGCGTTGTTTCATCATCGGGCGAAGCACGGCTTTGGTGCAGAGATAGACGCCGCGCAAGTTGATGTTGATGACTTTGTCGAAATCCTCGTCCTTCATGCGCATGAGCAGGGCATCGCGGGTGATACCGGCGTTGTTGACCAGGATATCCAGGCGTCCATAGGTGTCGAGGGTTTCTTTCACCAGTCGTTCGACCTCCGCGGCGCTGCTGATATCGGCCAGGATGCTGGTTGCCTGCCCGCCATCTGCCTGAATGGCCTGGACGGTTTCTTCGGTGGTTTCATGGCTGATGTCGTTGATGACAACGGTGGCTCCGGCGGCTGCGAGGGTGGTTGCGATGGCCCGTCCGATACCCCGTCCGCTGCCGGTGACCAGGGCGATACGGTCTGAAAGGTCAATGTTCATGGTTTTAACGCTCCGCTATCTCAAAGAGGGTCTCCCCATCTATCAGAAGAATGTTGGACCGCTTTCGGGCCGATTTGTTCACATCGGCGGCAAATTCGGTCGAGGTTATCACGATGCCTTTGGGTATGCCTTGCTGTTGCAGGTCCTGGGCCAGCATTTCGACCATCCCGGACCGCACGCGGTCGGCAACGGATAGTCGCAGCAGGTAGGTTTCGCCTTGATATTCAAGGAACAGGTCCAGGTATTTGTCCTTTTCAAACTGGTAGTTCTGGTAGGTGAACTGGTGTTTGGTGAAAAGGTTTTTGATATAGCCCCCGAATTGTGGCAATGACAGGCCGCGGATATCTTCCAGCGTGCGGACGACGGGGGGGCGTTCCAGTTGTCCGCCGCGCCGGGCGACCTGGGTTTCCATATCGCGTCGTTTCTGCTCGTTGCGGTGGGCGATCATGGTTCCGAACATGGGGAAGGGGATCATGGCAAAGAGCGAGAATTGGACGTAGAAGGCCAGAAGTTCTTGAAAATCGAGGACCACCGGGGGTTGGCCGGGTTCTATCACCTGTTCTGGCATGGGGACGACCCCGGTGGCTCCCAGGGTGCCGTAGATGACCATGATTCCCAGGCCAAGCAGGAAGCCACTGACGCCCAGAATCAGGCCATGCAGGACGGCCTGGTCTTTCAAGCGCCGCCCCAGGAAGATGCCGGTGGAGACGGGCACGATGCCGGCCAGGAATTGCAACCAGTTGCTTGAAAGAAACAGGGCACACCATCCGACGGCCATGATGACGGCGGCGATGAGGGTGTCACGCCAGACTATCTGCCCCACGATGGTCCGGATCTGTTCGTTCAGGGGGGTGGCGGGTTTGGCCGGGCCTCCCGCTTCTGTTCGTTCGGTTCCGGGGGAACACGTTTCCTTTTGGATATCAATGCTCATGCGTCTTTGCTCCGCTCTCCTTCGCTATCTGGTTTATTCGGTGAGGTGTCATGGTCATGGGCCAGGATTTCTTCAACGGCTTCGCGCAGTCTTTCGATATCGGCAAATGACCGGTAGACTGAGGCGAAACGAATGTAGGCGACCGCATCCAGGTCCCGCAGCCGGGTCAGGACTTCATCTCCGATGACGGAGGAGGGTATTTCCTGTTCTCCCTGCGACATCAGGGCGACTTCGACGTCGCTGACCAGTTGCTCGATTTGCTGCGCCGGTATGGTGCGACGGTAGCAGGCGACCCGGACCCCTGCCATGAGTTTTTCGCGGTTGTAGGGTTCGCGTTCGCCATTTTTTTTCACCACGGCCAGGCTGAGTTCGACGTGTTCGTAGGTGGTAAAGCGCCGGGTGCAGACGCGACATTTTCGCCGCCTGCGGATGGTTTCGCCATCATTGATTTTGCGGGTGTCAATGACGTCGGTTTCCTGGTGATGACAAAAGGGACAGCGCATAGACCAACTCTCTCGTTCCAGTGGACCGGTGGCCGGTGATGGGACGGTGATGGGGAACCGCCGGCTGGCCTGGTTTATGCTCCTCGCATTATAACACAGTACGACTGGCGCTTGACAAACCGGGTTGTGCCTGTATAATTCTGGGTAGGTGCGATGGAGGGAGAGGGAGGGTCTGGTTCTTGCTGGAAGTCGGGGTGTGGCGCAGCCCGGTAGCGCACCTGCTTTGGGAGCAGGGGGTCGTGGGTTCAAATCCCTCCGCCCCGACCACTTTCCTCAGCCTTGTGTTCTTACGGAGCGCGGTTTTTCCTTCCATCACAGGTCGCAGTTTTTCCTTCCGAATATGGCTCGTTTATTCATTGCATTGCTCATTGCCCTGACTCTGGCCTCTTGCAACAACAGAGCTGCCCCCCCGCATCGCCCAACCCAACAAACGCAACGCCCACACTACTCGTCGAGACAGCAACAGCCGCCCCTGCTGCTGCCACTGTCCCTGGCGCTGCCCCGACGCAACCACCTCCCACAGTCACGGCTACGTCCGCTTTCACCCCGACACAAGCGGTACCTACCACCACCGCCACACCCACTTCCACCCCGGCCACCATCCCTGCCGACCGCACCATCATCAATGGTGGTAACCTACGCTCTATCCCCCAGGTCGCCCCGGAAACCATCATCGGGCAAGTGTGTCCCGGCGACCAGGTGACCACCCTGGAAACTCAGGGGGAGTGGGTGCGGGTGCGCCTGCTTACCCCCGCAGCCGACTGTGTGTCCCAACGCGCCGCAGCAGGGAGCGAGGGGAGGGTCAGTGGGGGTCTGACAGTGATGCAGCAACCCCATACCGGCGGGAACCCCGCAATGCCAGCGGGACTCACGGCGGCTATCGTCAGCAATGTGGTAGACGGTGACACCCTCGACGTGACCATTGCGAGCACCGCACCGCGTATTCGGATGATTGGCATTGACGCCCCCGAAACGAAACACCCCGAAAAGCCGGTCGAGTGCTTCGGGCGCGAGGCAACCACCAGGGCCAGCGAGTTGCTCCAGGGACAGGTGGTGCTGCTCGAAACGGACCAGAGCCAGGGCGATGTTGATCCATATGGTCGCCTGTTACGTTTCGTGTGGCTGCCCGATGGCACGATGGTAAACCAGGCGCTGATTGCCGAAGGGTACGCCTTCGAGTACAGTTACCGAAACCATAGCAAAATCTTCCATTTCCCATCAGAATGAGAGAAATGACGATTGCCCATAGCCCCGATGTTTCTCTGGCGATGCCAGATGCTGACCTGCGCCCGATTGACCCGCATTGGGTATCTGGGCGGGCGGTTGCA
>JAAUSY010000140.1 GCA_012032475.1 Chloroflexaceae bacterium | reverse complement strand
GATGGTTTCTTGACCATGTAAGACGCTAGTAGCAACATCTCGCGGCTCTTGAAACTGACCGTCCTCTCCCCCCCTTGCTTCCCCAGGCGAGGATAAAGTTGCCGTCCGCATCGAATTTCTGGACGCGGTGGTTGTGTCGGTCTGCGACATAGATGTAGCCGCTACGGTCCAGCGCAATCCCCGCTGGTCCCTGAAATTGCCCCGCACCTGAGCCACGGCTGCCCCAACTGCGCTCATACGTTCCATCGCTGGACCATACCTGCACCCGATGGTTGTCGCAGTCGGTTACGTAAAGCGCGTCTTTGCCCCCTTCACCCCTTCCGCGTGCAATCGCGATATCCACCGGATAGAAGAACTGCCCATCGCCGTATCCTTTGCTGCCCAGACTTGCGAGCCAGGTACCCTGCCGGGTGAATTTCTGAACGCGGTGGTTGGAGGTGTCAACCACGTAGACGGAGTTCTCGCTATCTACGGCAATCCCGTCGGGGTCGTAGAACTGCCCCGGCAGATTGCCCAGGGTTCCCCACTGGTGCAGCAAATCCCCGTGGCTGTAGAAAACCTGGATACGCTGATTTTCACTATCCACCACATAGAGATTGCTGCCTTTATCGAGGGCAAGCCCCTGCGGGTTATTGAACTGGATGACCTGGTCTTCGCCCATGCCCACCCCGCGCGGGTTGACCGGGCCGGTCGTTTGAGCACCCCCTCGACCATGTAGTCCTGAGCTTGATGCCGATGGAGCACGATATCTACCTGCTGGCTGCCCGGCTGCACCACATAGCGCAGGCTGCGTTCGTGGCTGCTGTATCGGGCCGTGATGGTCACGGGTTCGTTTGCTCTCAGCACCAAGCGGGGCAGATGCTCACTTGACCGATAGGAGTAGTAGGGGCGCGATCCTGGCTCCCATTGCTGGGTGATCATCGTGACCTGGTTCCCATCGTGTGTGGCAAGCTCCACCTCGGCCCCGGCGATGGCTTCCCCGTCCATGTAGACGATTCCTCCGATGTTGATCATCGGGGCGGCCGTCGCCGGGGGGTACGCTTGCATCCAGGCATCTTGCACCGCAGCGACCGGCAACGTAGCGGATAGCACCTGAGTGGGCGACGGAATCGGGGTTGGTTCCCTGGTGGGCGCGGGCGTAGACGTGGGCATCGCAGTCGGGGGAGCGGTCGGAATTGAGGTGGTGGTGGGCGTGGGAGACGCCGGGGGGGCCGGGGTGAGGGTCGGTACATCAGGCGTTCCATAGGGATTCCCGTGGGTGGTGGTAGCAGAAACCTCCTGGCTATACACGCTGGTCAGGTCATTCTGCTGTTCTCCGTGGGCAGGGGTGAAACTCTGAACCACCAGGAAGTAGGTGGTATCGGGGTTCAGTCCCACGACCAGGGAGCGGTCCACAGTCTTGTCAGCGGTTGGGGATGGCGCAGCGGTGTAGGGACCACCGGGGGTGGTGGCATAGCGGACCTGGTAGTAGCCTCCATCGGCGGTGTAGCGTATTGGAGACCAGCGCACCTCGATGCTGCTGCTGGACACTGGCACGGCTGAGACGTTCGCGGGGGGATGGTCTGGGTGTCGGACCAATCCGGGTCGTGGGCTGTGAGAAATGCCAGGACATCAGGGTCGGAGGCCGAGAAACCATTATGCCCCAGTTCAAGCCTGTCCAGGGGGGCGAGCTGGCGAAAGCAGGGCGGAATGGTCCCCATCATCCGATTATTCGACAGATAGAGCCACCGGAGATTGTCCCAGGTACAGAGCACCTCAACAGACCCTTGCATCTGGTTATGGGACAGGTCAAGATAGCTGAGCTTTTCCTGTACCTGGAGATTTGAGGCCAGATGCAGCAACGTGCCACCCAGGTGGTTGTGGGACAGGTCGAGCATTTGCAGAGCAGACAGGGTGAAAATCTGGGGCATGTCGCCGCTGAACTGGTTATGCGAGAGGTCCAACCCCATGAGATTGGTCAATGCGAGCAGTTCCGGTATTTCGCCACTGAGCTGGTTGTGCGAGAGGTCCAGTCCATACAGACGAGACATGGTTGTCATGCTGGATGGGAGCGGTCCGTGCAGGTGGTTCTCCGAGAGGTACAACCAGGCCAGATAGGTCAGGGCGCTGAGGTCGGGAATGGTTCCTTGCAACTGCTTTTCTCGACGCTGAATAGCAGAAACGTGACCACCCACGCAGGTGACATCGCTCCAGTTGCAAGGCGTACTGGTGCGGTTCCAGTTGTTCTCCGGGCTATCACTCCAGTTTTCTCCCCCGGTGCTGGTATAGAGGGAAACGAGCGCTTCGCATTCTGCGCGGGGTATCTGCGTTTGAGCCGCGCAATCAAAAGCAGCAGCTACATTGTGGGGGGAGCAGACCCCCGAAATGAGCAAGAGCGTCATCCCACAGAGCAGGATGAACCGGGTAACCTGTGCTGGTGTTCGTCGGGACCATAAGATAGTTGTGGTCTGAGTCATGGCCGGGGTGTCCTTTTTCCTTCTCTTGTCTTCTCTACATCTTCTTGTACTAGGGTGCTATCGGAGCACCAGGGGTAGGAATACTACCGAAGCGGGCGAACCACCACCTGACGTATACGTCACCGTGAACGTTCTCGTGACCGGCACGGACCATTCACCCTCGTCGTCGCTCACCTCCAGGGCCAGCGTATGGGTGCCGGTCAGAAGGTCGCTGGCTCTGAGCGAGAGGGTTGTTTCCTGTTCAGGTTCAGACGGATCGCCCTCTACTTCTGCGCCATCGAGCGTCCAGCGGTAGGCGGTGATGTCCGAGGTTTCATCACTGTCCTGGCCGATCCCATGGGCAATCAGGCGATCCTCGCGGCTGGTGAGTTCGCGAGCGGAAAGGTGAGCTATTGTGGCAATCGGGCGTGTGTATTGCATAGGCTGAAAGGTCTGAATGCGGTTGTCATTGGAGAATGCCCCGTAGATACGCCCGTCCTGGTCCCACGCCAATCCCCAGGGTTTTTCCAGGAGGGCCTCTGGATGGTCCGGTCCAGGTGGCAGGGTGTGCGACCAGGCCGGGTCGGTATCTTTCGCGGGGTTGCTGATGAAGGGGAGGGAGGTCTCGCCCGAACCGTCCTGCCGCATTTGGTAGAGTTCATGGTCGCCGTCACGGGTTGAGACGAAGAGCAGAGAGTTCCCATCAGCCGACCAGAACGGTTGGGTGTCATCAGCTGAGGCGTGGGTCAGCCTGGTGATCGGTTCTGTGGCATCGGCAAGCATCCAGTAGATATCGGCATTGCCGTCGCGGGTCGAAACAAAAGCGATGCGGGTTCCGTCGGGTGACCACGCTGGTTGGGTGTCTGCGGCCGGGTGGTTGGTCAGCCTGGTGGCACTGGTCATGGATACGCTGTCGCTGCTCATCACATAGAGATCTTCGCTCCCCTCCCGGTCCGAAACAAAGACGATACGGGTTCCGTCGGGTGACCACGCTGGTTGGGTGTCTGTGGCGGGATGATCGGTCAACTGCACCGGAGGCGTGGAGCCGTCCGCGGCGATGAGAGAGATGTCGGCGTTGCCGTCGTGGGTTGAAACAAAGGCGATACGGGTTCCGTCGGGCGACCAGGCCGGCAAGGTGGCGTCAGCATGGTCACCGTCCAGTCCCGTGGTCAGCGTGACGACACCGGTTCCGTCATGGTTCATCACAAAAAGATCGCTCTGACTGTTGTGGCGGGCAGCAAAGGCTATCTTGCGACCGTCTGGCGACCAGGTTGGGGAAGTTTCGTCGGTTGGGGTCCAGGTGAGACGCTCCATATTCGATCCATCGGCATTCACCCGGTACAGTTCCAGGTTGCCATGACGACTGGAAACAAAGACGATGGGCAGGCCGGTGTCTTGCGGGTTGCTCCAGTCAGTCAGCCATTCGCCGCGGTGGTTCATCTTCTGGATACGTCCATTGCCCGCGTCAGCAACGTACCCATTGCCGTCGCGGTCCAGCACGAGCGCGGTAGGGTAGCGAAACGCTCCTGGTTTGCTGCCTGCGGGGACCCAGGTCTCTTGCCATTCACCTGTGCTGCGAAACTTCTGGACGCGGTGGTTGCCCGTGTCGGCAACATAGACGGAGCCGTGGGAGTCAACCGCAATGCCCCACGGTGCCTCGAATTGCCCGTCAGCACTGCCCTGACTGCCCCACTCGTCCAACCATTCACCACTGCGGCTGAAGACCTGAACGCGGTGGTTGCCCATGTCGGTGACATAGATGCGGTCCTGGTTGTCTACAGCCACCCCGACCGGCGAAGCCAACTGCCCCGGCTCGCTCCCCATGCCGCCCCACCTGGTACGCCATTCGCCGCTGGTGGTGTAGACGTGGAGCAGGTGATGGAGCCGGTCGGCCACATAGACCTGTCCATCGGGGGCCACGGCGATGCCGCCGGGGGAGAAGGGTTGTCCGGTTTGCCCGTCTATCGTTTCCCATCGGGAGTGCAATTCAAACGGTTCATCGGGGTGTGCCAGCGCATCAGCCACGGGTTGGAAGACGAGGACCTGCTGGTTGGCTGCGTCGGCAACGTACAGTCTTCTCCCATCGTCTGTGTCCTGCACGGCCAGACCCGCGGGGATGGTGGGTGAGGAGGGGTCTGCCCCTGCCGGAGGAGGGAGCAGATATTCCCCAACATAATCGTTGGCCTGTTCGCGGTTCAGCACGATATCAACTTGCCAACTCCCAGGCTGAACGGTGTAGGACCTGCGCTGTTCGCGCCCGCGGTAGCGAGCGGTGATGGTGATAGTCTCGCCAATTTTCAGGGTTGTCATCTGGGCAGAGGTAAACAGATAGTCATAAAAGGCCGGCGGGGATTCTCCTTCCCTTATCTCCGTCTCAGGTGTTGCCAGAATGGTTTGTGAGGTAGCAATCTCAACTTCGGCACCATTCACCGGCACGCCTTCCAGGTAGACATATCCATAGACACAACATACATCGTCGGGTGGCAGTGGCCGACGGCACCCTGACCCCTGTATCTCAGGATTGGTGGGGGGTTTCTGGATCGCGGGACTGGCAGGGGAGGTGGTGGGAGAAGGTGGGGCAGGCGAGGACCAGGAATACCTGGCAGACGCGGTGGGTACCAACCAGGTAATGATCAGCAGCAGCAGGATACCAGCGAGCCATCGAGATACCGTCTGGTGGTTCATCGTTTCTTCTCCCTTCAAAAATGTTGGTCAAGCAAATGGAACAGGGTGCGTTTCTCCTCACCCCCCGCGTGACGACCACGCTCCTCCCCGCGGGCGTCGTGGCTGGCTCGGTCGTCGTGCGCTCGGCGATATCGGGTAACCCCTCGTGGCGGTCGAAGATGACGAGCTACCCCGTGTCCAACCCCAGACCTGCCACCGTGGTGGTTGGAAGGGGGGGAGGCAAGTCCCCCCTCCGTTCCCTGGTCCGCTTCACCCGCACCATCGGAGGCATCGGCGCGGTCGTTTGCGTGAACTGGCCCGCAGACACATAAGTCTGTGCAGGTACAACTTGCCTGGTGAAATCAAAGGGGTCGGACATGCCGCAGGGAGTCGGGGGTAGTGGGGTACAAAATGGTAATGCAGAGTTTCCCACAAAAGTCCGCGATCCTGACGGAACCCTACCATTGCAGGACTACCCATGTTTCTTCTGGTCACTTCTCCTGCTCTCCCTACCCCTCTACCGCCCGCTCAAACAGTAAATGGCCTTCTCCAGGTCGCCCGGAGGCGATAGGATGGTCAATTCGTCGCCGGTAGTCAGAACGGTGTTGCCGTGAACGGCCTGGGTGTGCCCGTCCTGGCGCAGGGTGACAATCAGCACCTCCGGGGGCAGGGGCAGTTCAGAAACTTTCTTGCCCACCGCTGGGGCCCCGCGAGTCAGCACGACTTCGTGGTAGCGCGGTTCGGTGTTGTTGCCGGTGCCGTGCAACAGGCTCTCTTCTACCTGCGGAACCTGTTCAGGCATTGCCAGCAGGGTCAGGTGGTCGCCCCCGTGGAGAATGGTGCTCCCGTGGGGGATAATCGTTTCTCCATTGCGCCGGATGGCGGTAATAATGACGTGCTCTGGCAGGTGCAGGTCTCGGACGGCCCGCCCATCGCTGGCGCTACCGGGCAGCACATTCATCTCAATGACGTGCGTGTCGCACTGGCCGCCCAGGTGCATTTGCTGGTGGCGGTGCTCCAACTCGGAGCGCTGCAATGCGGCCCGGCGGTAGGCTTTGATGATATCGCTCCGCCGCACCACACCGAGCAGCCGGCACGGGTTGCGCCGGTCTACCACCGGGAGCCGCCCGACATCGGCCTGGGCAAACTGGTTCAGTGCAACGTTCAAACTCTGCTCCGGATAGACGAGAATCAAGTCACGGGTAGCTATCTGTTCGACCGTCGCGGTGAGCGGTATCCCCTCTTCGGTTGCCCGCTGCAAGTCGGTGAGTGTGACCATACCAAAGAGATTTCCCTCGCCGTCCACAACGGGGAAGCCATGGTGATGCGTGCGGCTGAATGCGCTTATGAGTTGGGATAGCGTAGCCGTGTGGCGGATGGTGTCGAAGTCGGGTGTCATGGCTTCGCCCACCGTGACCAGTTCCAGGATATTCATATCGCGCCCGAACCGAAGCTGGATACCCTTGCGGGCCAACCGCTCCGTATAGATAGATTCCGGGTGCAGTCGGTGCGCCAGCAGGTGGCTGGTCACCACACTTGCCATAATCGCCAGGATGATGTGGTAGTCGCCGGTCACTTCAAAGAGCAGCAGCACCGCGGTGATGGGGGCACGTACCACGGCATTGAGCATCGCGCCCATCCCCACCAGCGCATAGGCCGCAGGCGACGCCGTCATCCCAGGGAAGAGCGCCGTGACCCCTTCGCCAAACAGCCCCCCAATCATGGCTCCCAGGACCATCGAGGGGGCGAAGGTTCCACCGGCGCGCACTGCGCCGAGCGTCAGGATGGTTGCGAGGTATTTGGTCGCCAGAATCAGGAGGAGCAGGCTCCCCACCGGGCCAGCGTCGTAGATAATCTTGCTGGCGGTTTCGTAGCTGCTGCCGAGGATCAGGCGACCGGAGGGGCCGAGCAAGAGGGCCAGCAAGCCGACCAGCAGGCCACCCAGGCCAGCCCGCAGGGGGATGGGCAGGTGGAGCCGTTCGAAGCTGGCTTCGCTCAGGAACAACGCCCGGATGAAGAGCGCTCCGGCCACGGCCGCAACCAGGCCAAGCAGCGCGTAGAGCGGCGTTTCGAGCAGAGGGTTGACCAGCGCGTGGGGGGGGGCCTGAAACGCCGGCTGCGACCCCATCAGCGCCCGACCGACGATGGAGGCAACCACCGATGCCAGCACGACCGGAGCAAACATCGTGGCCGAAAAGTCGCTGGCGACAATCTCCAGGGCAAAGAAGACTCCCGCAATGGGCGCGTTGAACGCGGCGGCGATGGCGCTAGCAACCCCGGCCGTAATGAGGGTGTTGATACGGGCCACCGAAAGCCCCAGGCGTTCGCCAACCGATGACCCGATGACCGCGCCAATCTGCACGCCGGGGTCTTCGGGGCCGGCCGAGCCGCCCGCCCCGATGAGCACTCCCGCGGAGAAGATTTTGGTGAAAAACGGGCGCGGGTTGAGCCGCCCCCCATGCAGCGCCACCGACTCCATCACCGCGGCGGTGCCGTGGCTGTGGTCGTGGCGGGCCAGCAACCAGATGAGCGTCCCCGCTATCAGGCCGCCACAGGCCGGAGCCAGCACCATTCGGAGCATCGCAGCGGCCCCCTCGTGGGCAACCAGGGGCGATTCAAAGGCAAAGGCGTGGGTCACCTCAACCAGCATGTGGAAGGCATAGGCTCCCAACCCGCTCGCCAGGCCCACCGCCATCGCCAGGGTTATCAGGATGATGTTTCCCGATGGTGAGAGGCGGTTGAACATCAAGGCCAGGCGTCCGATGCGGGCCGGGGAGCGCGAGATGGTCCCGGTTGCGGCTCCGGTTGCCGGTGCGGTCGCTGTGCTCGTTCTTGTTTCCCGGCTCCGGTCGCCTCCCGACGACGACCGGGCCGATTCAGGGAGACGGCTCATATTACCATCATAGGGCTTTTTTTACTTCAAGGGGCATCACGATGACCAATCCTCCGAGGATGCACACAGGGTCTCATCCAGAGGGATAATCCCACGGGACAGGGCAAAACGAATCAAATCGGTTTTTGAGTGCAGGCCAAGTTTGCGCATCAGGTTTGAGCGGTGTACCTCTGCTGTGCGGGGGCTGATCGAGAGTTGTTCGGCAATTTCCGTTGCATAGTAGCCCTGCGCCGCCAGATAGAGCACCTCGCGTTCGCGATTGGTGAGCTTCTCATAGGGGTCGAGGACGGTTTCTTCGCTGGCCTGCCGGACATAGATTTCGATGGCTCGTTCGGACAGGGGGGGGCTGAGGTATCGCCGTCCGGCCAGAACCTCGCGCACGGCGTGGACAATATCGTTCGCACTTGATTCTTTGAGCACATAGGCTGAGGCTCCATGGCGCAGCGCCTCCAGGACGTAGGACTCGGTTGCGTGCATCGAGAGGATAATGATCCGCGTTCCTGGAACGCGCTGCCCGACATGGCGCGTGACTTCCAGACCATTGATGCCCGGCATCATCAAATCCACAATCAGGATATCCGGCTTCAGCCGCTCGACCAGCCGGTCGGCTTCCAGGCCGTCCGAGGCCTCCCCGACCACGGAAAAATCCTCCTCCGCTTCGAGCAGCGTTCGCATCCCCAGGCGCACGACCTGGTGATCATCTGCCAGGACAATGGTTGACATGGAGCCTCACCATTCCTTGCCGGTTCCTTGCCGGTTTCTCACCCGCTCTGTTCCGGCTTCTTCGTTCCGAGCAGCCGCCACCCGCCCGGCAGAACCACGCAGGCAATCGCAATCTTGAATGCATCGCCAACGATGAAGGGCAGCATTCCTTTGACGACGGCTGCCTGAAGCCCGATGAGCGCGGCGAGCCAGGCCACCCCCAAAAGATAGATGATGGCATTGCCAAAGATCATCGAAAGGGCCATGGTGGGGACCCGGCGGTCCCACCCTCGTTCGGCCAGCCAGCCAACCAGCGCTGCCGCCAGAGGAGTCGCCAGCAGGTAGCCCCCGGTTGCTCCCAGGAGATAGGACCAGCCGGCCCCCTCGCCGGTGAAAAACGGCAACCCTGCAACCCCCATTGCCAGGTAGAGGCCCATGGACAGCAGCCCCAAGCGCCACCCAAGCAGGCTCCCCACCAGCAATATCCCAAGCGTCTGGGCGGTGATGGGGACGGGGGTAAAGGGGAGCGGAACGCGAATTTTGGCACACAGGGCCACAAAGAGGCTTCCCCCCAGAATCAGGAGCGCACTGAACAGCCAGGTGTTGGTCTGTTCCTTCCATGAACGGGCAGGGGTGTGAGAGGACGACATGAGCTGTTGCGCCATCGCCCCCGATGAAGTCATTCCAACCATCGCATCGTCTCCTTACTTTACTTCTATCAAACTCTGAACCACCCGGAGACCGGCAGCTCCTGCCGCGCTGTCCCGGAGACTCTATTGTACCATAATGCCTGAGAGATGCTGATTGGTCGCGTACCGCTTTATCGCGGAGTGCGGTAGGGGCCGAGGTAGCGTTGGACCACCGACAGGTCAAATTCGTGCTGGAGCGTGGTTCTGGCTCCTTCGGCGGTTGCTATCAACGCATGGTGAATCTGGCGGCAAATCGCATCTGCGAGAAACTGGGGCAGCGGTTCTTGCAGGTGGTTGACGCGCAGCGCCCCCCGAAAGGTCGCCAGCACGGCCCCCAGCGGCTCCCGCGCAATCAGGGGGGCCGGGAGTTCCAGGCGATAGGCCGGGCCAATCGTGTTGGGGCGGTAGTAGATGACATAGAGCTGCCCATAGCCGTGCTCGATGACCATGCGGCGTTCGCGAAAATCCGGGATGGTCGGGCTGTGGTAGCCGGTCAGCAGGTGGGGCCGGTCTTTGCGGATGAGTGGGACCGGCAGCGAATATTCCCCCGCGTGCAGCACGCTGCTCCAGAGCGAACGGTCGGTGACAGTGCTGCTCAGGTGCGGCACCAGAGTGGTGACATCGTCCGCGGAGGTGGCCGACTTCGAGTGGGCAATCACGCGGCGGCTTTCCAGCACCACGCGCCAGTCGTCTTCGGCAAAGAATGCTTCAATCAGGGGGTGGAAGGCTCCCCACCAGGCCGGAGGGTGGGAGGTGCGGTGGTCCTGGGCGTAGCGCACCAGCAGGCGGTTGACTTCGAGCAGGACCGAATAGAACGACCCATCGAGCACGAACAAGCCGCTGGTGGTTGCCCGGACGCGCCGCGCCAGCAAGCGCAGTTCGAGGACACAGCGCAACCCCCCAAGGAGCGCTTCCAGTTCTTCTATGGGCGGGAGCAGATGCACCAGCACTTGCTGGTCGGTCAGGGTGGCTTCTTCGACCGCCGCGGCCGCAACGGCCACAAAGGCGGCTCCGGCGGTGGGGACGGCGGCGTGGGAGCCATCTACCGAGCACAACCGCCGCACGGGGCCGTCGGGGGCCGGGCGTATCCGCCGTTCCAGCACCCTTCGCAGGGCATCGCGGTCGCCCTCAAGATGCCGCAGTGTCGTGCGGCATGCCTCGGTGCAGGTGGCAATCGCTGATAGCACGGCGGCAGGGAGTGCCGCGGTTCCCAGGTTGTCCCACTGGTTGTCCCATTGCTCGCTCACCGCTCAGATTATAGCACAGAAATGCCAGGTCCGATAGATAGCGTTTCCTCCCTGGTCCCGTTCGTCACTCGTCACTCGTCACTCAATCCGGCTGCGGTCCTGTTCTGCCTGGTCCAGCCGGGCTTCAAGCGCGGCCAGTGCTGCCGTCAGGTGCTCCTGCCGCAGCGCCGCCGTCACATCGCCACGGGTGCGTTCCAGCACCAACCGCAGCGCGTCCGTCGAACGGCGTAGCCCCCCGGTCAGGGCGTCGGGGTAATCAACCGTCAGCAGCAGGCTATAGACCTCGTCCATCGTCGCCAGGAAGGGTTCGACCTGGTCGAAGCTCCCCCGCCGCAAACGGTCGAGAATGGCCCGCCGGAGTTCGCTGGCAGCCTCGGCCAGGCCATTGAGATAGGCCGCCGGCTCAACGGCGAGGTGGTGCGCCGAAGGAAGCTCGCTCCCCACCAGAAATGCCCATACCAGTGACGCTTCGGCATATTCCTTGAAGGCATCCTGGGTATATCCGGCGGCCAGCAAATCGGGATAGTTTGCGACGGCCTCCCGCAGCCTGGTTGCCTCGGCTCCGGCCTCGGTGAGGAGACGGGCGGCTTCATCGAATTGAGCACGATGAGCCGCCCGAATGGTGTTGGCGCACTGGCGCGTGAGCGACCGGGCCAGGTTGAGCGCCTGCTCCCGCGCCCCATGGCGGCGCTCCAGCATGGCCTGACACGGCGACACCAGGGCTTCAAGCGCCGTTGGTTTGGCAGTCTCAAGCGACATCGTCGCGCTCGTCTTCTTCAGGTTCCCCAAAAGGCTCCATTTCCATTTCTATGGCTTCTGCTATCTCAGATACCCCAGGCATTTCAGGTATCTCAGACGTTTCAGACGTTTCAGGCATCTCAGGCATCTCAGGCATCTCAGAGAGCCTGACCGGGTTGTTTCCGCCACCCAGAAGGGACTTGAGGACCTCAGTCAGGTCGGCATCCCTCCCTGGCTCCCCCTCCTGGATGGAACCAGGCAGTGGCTCCTGCCCATCTTCATCGCCGAATCCGAGCATCGCCCTGGCCTGGCGAACTTCCTCCGAAAGCGGAGGGGGAGCCGTCCCATTCGTTTCTTCTTCCGCTAACTTGCCCCCCGAAAGAATCAGGGCAATATCCTCTGGCAGCGTGCGCTGGTTCCCATCCATCCGCTTCTCAATTCCCGTCCCCGCGGGGATGAGCTTGCCAATCACCACATTCTCCTTGAGACCGCGCAGGTAGTCAACGCTGCCGTTGATGGCCGCCTCCGTCAGGACACGGGTGGTCTCCTGGAACGACGCTGCCGAAAGGAAACTATCGGTGTTCAGCGAGGCTTTGGTAATCCCCAGGAGAATCGTGGTGGCTATCGACGGGTCGCCACCCTGGCTCATGACCTCTCGATTTATCCGTTTGAATTCGGAGGTTTCGATCAGTTCGTTGGGCAGCAAGCCGGTGTCGCCTGGCTCCTCAATGCGCACGCGCCGGAGCATCTGGCGGACAATCACCTCGATGTGCTTGTCGTTGATGTTCACGCCCTGGCTGCGATAGACCTTCTGGGCCTCATTCACCAGGTAGCGCTGGACGGCCTCCTTGCCCTGGAGGGTCAGCAATTCTTGTGGGTCTGCGCTGCCATCGGTGAGCTTCTGGCCGGCGGCCACTTCCTGACTCGCCTCGACGCTCAGGCGCGACGTGTGGGGCAACACCAGTTCGGATTCCTCCGGTTCTTTGAGGGTCACGACCACCCGCCTATCTTCGATATGCACGCCCCTCCCAGGCGAGCCACGATGGGCGAACCCTCGTGCT
>JAAUSY010000139.1 GCA_012032475.1 Chloroflexaceae bacterium | reverse complement strand
AGCTATGCCACCCGAAGAGCGGCGTCTATATCTACCGCATTGAGTGGCATGGCAAGTCGGTGGTGTTTGCCAGCGACACCGAGGCTACCGTTGACACCGCCGCCGCCTGGTGGCGTTCTCGCGAGACACCGACCTGATCATTCACGACGCGCAGTATACCGAGGAAGAATATGCCTCGAAAAGCAGGGGTGGGGGCACAGCACCCCGAAGATGGCCTGCGATGTGGCGCGGCTCGCCAATGCTCGCCGCCTGGTGCTCTTCCACCACGAGCCGCTCTACGACGATGAGAAGATTGCTTCCATCGAACGAGCCGCACGAGAAACCTTCCCCAACACCATCGCAGCCTATGAGGGGTTGGAGATTGTGCTCTGATGCCTGCGATGAGTGATGCGTGACCAGTATCGTTGATTATCATTCTCATCATCTGCTGCTGCCTGTGGCCGGCGTTGCGGCTCCCTCCCTTGGCTCTCTGCCCTCCGACCAACTCGGAACCAGCGAGGTTCGCGCATCTCGCCTCCAGATAACCGCGACCGATGGTCCCCACAACCCCCTCTGGGCCTATCAGCGCACGACCGGGGGCTACCTGCCCGTGCTGCGAAACGCGGCGCTCATCTGGCTCGCTCGCTACATCGCCATCCCATCGTTGAAATGCTGGCTCTATCGCCGGGTCGGGGTGCGGGTGGGGCGCTATGTCTCCGTCGGCCTGATGGTCATGCTCGATATCTTCTTTCCCCAGGATATGACCCTGGGCGATAACAGCACCATCGGCTACCACTCGGTGCTCCTGTGCCACGAATACCTGCGCCACGAATGGCGGCGCGGCCCGGTCTGGGTCGGGCACGATGTCACGATTGGAGCCAACACGACCGTGCTGCCGGGCGTGGTGATTGGAGATGGGGCCGTGGTTTCTGCGATGAGCCTGGTCAACCGCGATGTGCCGCCCGGTGCGATGGTGGGAGGCGTGCCGATACGCCTCATTCGCCCAGGAAAGGAAGGAAAGGAGCGATCATCACCCCCTTGAACCAACTCATGCGCATCATTGAGGGATGGCTCCGGCGCATCCTGGACACGATTGTCGCCGTGCCGCTCCTCTTCTGGAGCTGCGTGGTCGCCAATATGGTCGGGGTGATTGCAGGGGGCATCTTCTGGTATGGCCCGGTGCTCTGGTCGTCGCCACTCTGGGCGCTGCCGTTCATCCCGGACTGCCCACTGGCCGCGCTGGTGGGGACCATTGCCCTGCTGGGGGCATGGAGCCGCCAGCGCTGGCGGTTGTTGTTTGCGTTCGCCGCGTTCGGGTGCTTGAAATATGGGGTGTGGACGATGGCATTCTGGCTCTATTACTGGAGCCACGCGGGGAACCTGGACATCGTTTCCGTCACTATGTTTGTGAGCCACATCGGGCTATCCATTGAGGGGTTGCTCTTTGTTCCCCACATTCGCCCCCTGTCCCTGCCCACCCGTGGGGCTGTGGTCGGCTGGTTCGTGCTGTCGCTCTTCGTGGATTATGGCCTGGGATATCACCCACCGCTCGGAGGCTATGTCCCGGTGTCGTTCGTCTTCTGGCTGGCTGTGGCCCTGACGGCCACCCTGGGGGGGGCGCTGCTGCTCCCTCCCTTCGGCCAGGCGGCAGCCGCAACGAGGGATAGGTGACAGATGACGAGTGACACCGGGGTTCGGGTCAGCGCTGCAACTGCTGCGCCAGCAAGATGGCCTGGGCCACTTCCTTCATGGTGCGGCGGTTGTTCATTGCGAGCTTCTGGATTTTCCGGAAGGCTTCGGCCTCGCGCAGGCCGTGGGTGTCCATCAGGTGGCCTTTGGCGCGTTCAATCACCGTCCGGGTTTCGAGTTGCTCCCTCAAGCGGTCAAGCTCCTCGGTGCGAGTCCGATGTTCTTGCCAGCGGGCGCGGACCACCTCGATAACAGGCATCAATTCGCTTTCCTGCACGGGCTTGATCAGGAAGCCAAGCACCCCCGCCCGGCTTGCACGGACCGTCAGGTCGCGGGTCGCCTGCGAGGTGGTCAGAACCACCGGAGCCAATCCTTCCCGATACAATATCCGTGATACCTCAATACCGTTGGTGTGAGGCATCTCCACATCACTCATTACCAGGTCGGGCCGAATCTGCCTCGCCATCGTGATGGCGCTGCCCCCATCACCGGTTTCTCCAACAACCAGGTATCCCTGGTTTTCGAGCGCTTCGCACAGGTTCGCACGAAGGGCCGGGTCCGGTTCGGCAATCAGAATACGTGCTTCAGTCATCGGGTGGTCTCCCACATCAGTGGATAGATAAAGAAATGCTGTTCAGGACGGGCAATCGGCAAGGTTCCGATTCCTTCTGGCTTCAGTGTCCTCACCCCTAGTATAGTTCTCCGGTTTCTGCCATAACACTGGTCAATCTGCACAAACTTTGCGCCACGTTGTTGGATATTTGTACTGGTATGGAAGTATTCCGCCGGATCTGGTATGATATCCCCGGTCTTTCCGGAGCCATCATAGTAAGGAAGCGAACGAACGTATGACTGAAAAACCAGGCTCATTCCTGACCCATATTCTGGATTGCAAACGCACTGAGATTGCCCAGAGAAAGATTGCCCTCCCGCTCGATGCCCTGATCCGCCGGGCCGCGATGGCCCCCCCGGTGCGCAACTTTGCGGCGGCACTGCGCAAGGAAGGGTCCACCACGCTCATTGCCGAGGTGAAGAAGGCTTCGCCAAGCCGCGGGGTCTTGCTCGAAAACTTCGACCATCTCCAGCTTGGCCGCACGTATATTGCCAATGGAGCCGCGGCGCTCTCTATCCTGACGGACGAGCCGTTTTTTCAGGGGAGCCTGGCCTATCTGGAGGCTATTCGGCACTGGCAGCAAGAGGAGGCAAGCGCAGACCCCCGCGCTGAGGCAGTGCCCCTGCTGCGAAAGGATTTTCTGCTCGACCGCTACCAGGTCTACGAGGCGCGGGCCAACGGAGCCGACGCGGTGCTGCTCATTGTGGCCGCGCTGGATGACTCCACCCTGCAGGACCTGCTCGACCTGGTGGACGGCCTGGGGATGCACGCCCTGGTCGAGGTCCACACCGAGGACGAGATGAGGCGGGCGCTGGAGGCAGGGGCCAGGGTTGTGGGGGTCAACAACCGCAACCTGCACACCTTCACCACCCACCTGGAAACGACGGAACACCTGGCGGCTCTGCTCCCCACCGGCCCGCAGCGCCCGGTGCTGGTCAGCGAGAGCGGCATTCACACCTCCGCTGACATTGCCCGGCTTCGGGGGTGCGGTGTGGATGCCATCCTGGTGGGCGAAGCCCTCGTGACGGCGGCCGACCCGGGCGCACGCGTGCGTGAACTGGCTTTGGCCTGATGCCAGCGGGACGCCAGCCAGACCAGTATAGATTCGGGTTAGTAGGCTCTGGCAAAGATGACCTGACGGGTCGTTTCTCGACCGGTGAGCACACACCGCCGGCCCGGTCCGGCTGGTCGAAGGGGATGACCCGGATAGTGGCCTTCATCTCATCCTGAATGCGCTGCTCATCTTCAGTGGTGCCATCCCAGTAGCACCGCGCAAAGCCCTGCTCAACGGCCTCGCTCAGTTCAGCGTAAGTCGTCACATCGCGGGTGTGCTCCTCGCGGAAGCGCAGCGCCCGGTCAAAGAGGCCCTGCTGGATAGTTTCGAGCAGACCGACCAGGTAGTCGGTCAGGCCATCCTGGGGGACGATATGCTTGCCGGCCTTCCCTGGGATATCGCGGCGAGCTACGGCAACGCTGGACTTCTCAACATCTCTGGGGCCAATCTCAACGCGCAACGGTATCCCCTTCAGTTCCCATTCATTAAACTTGAAGCCGGGGGTCACATTGTCGCGGTCGTCTATCCGAAAGCGCAGGCGGCCTTTCCAGTCGCCGGTCATGCGCTCGATGGCCTCCAGCACGGTGCTTTGTTCGGAGTCGGATTTGTAGATGGGAACCACAACGACCTGTGTGGGGGCGATGCGTGGAGGAACGACTAACCCCTCGTCGTCAGAGTGGGTCATAATCAGAGCGCCGATCAGGCGAGAACTGACGCCCCAACTGGTGGTGCAGGCATATCGGACGGTGTTGTTCTGGTCGGTGTAGGTGATATTGAAGGCTCTGGCAAAGTTCTCGCCCATGTTGTGCGAGGTTCCGGACTGGAGGGCGCGTCCGTCCTGCATCATTGCTTCCAGGGCATAGGTGCGGAGCGCCCCGGCGAATTTCTCTTTCTCAGTTTTCAGCCCTTTGATAACGGGGATAGCCATTTCCTTCTCGGCGAAGTCAGCATAGACCTCGTTCAGAATCATCAGGGTTTCGCGCTCGGCGTCTTCCTCATCGGCGTGGACGGTGTGCCCTTCTTGCCAGAGAAATTCGGTGGTGCGCAGGAAAGGGCGGGTCCGAAGCTCCCACCGCATGACGTTGGCCCACTGGTTGATGAGGAGTGGGAGGTCGCGCCAGGAGCGCACCCACTTGGCATAGAAGTAGCCAATGATGGTTTCGCTGGTGGGGCGGATCACGTAGGGTTCGGCCAGGTCTTCGCCGCCTGCCCGTGTTACCTCTGCAACTTCCGGGGCAAACCCCTCCACATGATCGGCTTCTTTCATCAGCAGGCTTTTGGGGATGAGCAGAGGAAAGTAGGCGTTGACATGGCCGGTAGCCTTGATACGGTCGTCCAGTCCGCGCTGGATAGCCTCCCAGAGGGCATAACCAGTTGGCTTGAAGACGATACATCCTCGCACCACCTCGGCGTAGTCGGCCAGGTCGGCGTTGCGCACGATATCAAGGTACCACTGGCTATAATCTGTGGCACGGGGGGTTATTCCTTCTTTGGGCATTGGTTCTCAACCTTTCTACACGTTTCCGGGCATGGTGGGGCTTATTGTACCACAGGTTCGGGTTCGGATCCTTTTCGTTTGGTCCGCCGGTTCCGCCAGTTCTGCCGATTCCACCGGTTCCGTCATCGTCCGGCACCCGTCCTCGCCCCCCGATCCCTATCCCTATTGTATCTGGTATGATACCCCAAACGGGTGCATAATGGAGTAAAGACAAAGACGGCAGTCAAACAGGCCAGCAGGCAGGCAGGCAAACGAAAGCCGGGGGACCTGACCGCGATAACGGCCCACGCGGCTTCCTGTTGGACAGAAAACGAAAACAAGGTAAGGAAGGGAGATACGGTATGACCGGGCAAATGATGAGTCCGATGCAGCGGGTGGTGACGACCTTGAGCCACCAGGAACCCGACCGGGTGCCAGTCCTGTTGACATTGACCTTACACGGTGCCCAGGAACTGGGGGTCAGTATCGGAGAATACTTCGCTCGTCCAGAGAACATGGCCGAAGGACAACTGCGTCTGCGCGAAATCTACCAGCACGACGCGATCTACGCATTTTTCTATGCCGCGGTTGAGGTGGAAGCCTGGGGCAGTGAGGTTATCTACGTTGAAGACGGCCCGCCCAATGCCGGCGAGCCATTTTTGCGCCGGCCCGAAGACATCGCCACGATGGAGGTGCCGAACGTCAAACAGTCGCCATCGCTGCTCAAGGTGCTGCGGGCCATTGAAATCATCAAGGCCAGGGTAGGTGACGAGGTGCCGATTGTGGGGGTGGTGATGGCTCCGCTGTCGCTCCCCGTGATGCAACTGGGGTTTGACCGCTATATCGAACTGATGCACGAACGACCAGAGCTGTTTGAACGCCTGATGCGCGTCAACGAGGCATTTTGTGTGGCGTGGGCCAACGCGCAGCTTGAGGCAGGTGCGACGGCTATCGGCTATTTTGACCCGGTGTCCTCCCCGACCATCATCCCACGCGAGCACTACCGGCAAACGGGCTTTCCAATCAACCAGCGCGTGCTTGCGCGTATCCAAGGCCCTACGGCGACGCTGCTGGCTTCTGGACGGGTGCTTCCTATCCTGGGCGATATCCTGCAAACGCGACCGTGATGGTCGGGGCGAGCACGCTGGAAGACCTGGCCGAGATGAAGGCCGCGTGTCAGGGGCGGGCGACGGTGGTGGGCAACTTGAATGCCATTGAGATGTGTCGCTGGACTCCGGAGCAGGCCGAAGCTGAGGTCAGGCGAGCGATTGCCGCCGCCGCGCCGGGTGGGGGGTTTATCCTGTGCGACAACCACGGCGAAATTCCCTATCAGGTTCCGGGAAACATTTTGCATGCGATAGTCGAGGCGGCGAAACGATGGGGGAACTATCCGCTAGATTGGGTGCAGCATGAAGCAGCAGGCATTGGGCATCGTGGTGTGCGAGGACTATCACCATGAAGTGGAAGCAGTGCTGAGAGATGGTCCGTATCACGATGTTCGGGTTATCACCTTCCAACCACCAGGGAAAGGCTCCCTTGCCGAGTCTCCAGGGTTGCAGCTTGCGGTGCAACAGAGTGTGGCCGGGTGCGCCGATACCTGTGTGATTGGCGGAACATGCCTGATGCAGTGGGAAGCGCCCGGCGCCGGCCCCGACCAGGTAGCCGTGTATTGCCACGAGCACTGTGCGGGGATGCTGGCAGACACGGCCCTGGTTCAGCACTACTGCCAGGGCGGGGCCTGGGTGCTGGCACCCGGCGAACTGGCCCGCTGGTCAGCGCACCTGCGCGATGAGCGTGATGAGCGTGATGAGCGTGATGAGCGTGATATTTGTGCCGCAGCGCGGGCGTGCTCTGGCGATGGTCCCACGGGGTTGGTCGTGTTCGACACCGGGCTGCGCCCGAATATCGGCGCACTCCTCCGTGAGTGGAGCGAAAGAACCGGCCGGCCCGGCACGATAGTTCCGGTCGGGTTGGGGTTTTTCCGTCTGTTCCTGCACCACATCATCCTGGAATGGCGGCAGAAACACCAGCACGAAAAATTCCACGCCGAGTTGACCCGCACCCAACAGCATCTCGCCAACTACGAGATGATTCTCGATCTGGTGGGCGAGATGACGCGCATGCGGAGTGAGGCGGAGGTAATTGATACCATCTTTGAATTGTTCACGATGATGTATGCGCCGCGCAGCCAGGTGTATGTGCCCTTCAAGGAGATGACGCCGGGTATCGTAAGGACTCGCCCACCGTCGCGGCCAGTCAGCGAGGCGATGAAGCAGCAGATGGCGCGTCTGAACGGCGACTATACCTGGACGGAATCGGGAACCGGGTTCATTCTCCGTATCACCCACCAGGAGGAACTGCTTGGGGTCATCCAGGTTGATGAGTTTGCGTTTTCGGAATACCGCGAGCAGTATCTCAACCTGGCGTTGATGCTGGTGCGGGTGTGTGGACTGGCTATCAAGAATGCCCGCACCTATGAACAACTCAAGACGACGCTGGACGAACTGCGGGCCTTGATGGACCAGTTGAGCCGGGCGAGAGATGCCGCCGAGGCAGCCAACCAGGCCAAGAGCGAGTTTCTGGCGAATATGAGCCACGAAATTCGCACGCCCTTGAATTCGATTATCGGTATGACCGATTTGCTGCTCGACACAGCGCTCAACCCCGAACAGCGCGATTGCATCGAGACGGTGCATATGAGCGGCCACGCGCTGCTCTCGATCATCAGCGATATTCTCGATTTCTCCAAGATTGAGGCGGGCAAGCTGGAGCTTGAATATCAACCCTTCTCGCTGCGGGCGTGCGTCGAAGAGGCGCTGGACCTGGTGGCGCTGAAGGCCGATGAGCGGCATCTCAACCTGGCCTACCACTTCGACGCCCACACCCCGGAATATATCATGGGCGATGTGGTGCGCGTGCGGCAGGTTCTCTTCAACCTCATCAGCAATGCGGTCAAGTTCACCGAGCGCGGCGAAGTCGTCGTGGCGGTTGCAGGCCGCCCCCGGACGCTCGCTGCCCCAGCTCCATACGAAGTATACCTCAGCGTGTGCGACACCGGCATCGGCATCCCCCCGGACCGGATGCACCGCCTCTTTCAGTCGTTCAGCCAGATAGACGCTTCGACCACGCGCCGATATGGGGGCACCGGCCTGGGGTTGGCTATCTGCAAACGGCTCATCGAAATGATGGGCGGCACTATCCGCGTTGAGAGCGAACCCGGCCAGGGATCAACGTTTCATGTGACGCTGGTGACCACGCCAGCCATGCTAACCGAAGCAGGTACCGAACGGGACCCGACCACGCCCACGCGCTTTCCCTCTGAGGCACCGCCCCGCGGAATGAGAGCACCGGCTTCGATTTCGATCTCGATGGATAGGCTCGATAGGCTCAAGCACCGTCGCGTTCTCATTGGCAGCGAGTATGCAACCAACCGGGCACTGTTGGAGCACTACGTTTCGTCCTGGGGAATGCTGCCAACCGTCGTTGAGTCCATCCCTTCGGCTCTGGAGATGATGCATTTGCAAGCAAGGTTCGACGGAGTGATTCTCGATATACACACGTTTGACCCTGGCTTTCGCACGGTTTTCTCCGGCTTGCAGGAGGATAGCAAGAAGCACCCGCTGGTAGTGGTCATGTTCGTTCCGCTCAGCCGCGAAAGCGAGATGATGCGTCAGAAATGGCGGATAGTTGAGCGATTTTTGACCCGGCCCATCAAGCCCGTGGCCCTCTTCGATGCCCTGACGGACGGCTTTTCGAGAGCTACTCCGGGGGTGGTCCCACCGCCAACCCCCGGCCCCGACCCGACTGGCGAAATGGCTCGTTCCCTTTCCCCTGGCCCGCTGCGTATCTTGCTGGCCGAGGACAACCCGCTCAACCAGAAGGTGGCGCTGCGTTTGCTGGATCGGCTGGGGTATCAGGCTGACCTGGCAACGAATGGCGAGGACGTGCTCGAATCGCTGAAGCACCGGGCGTACGATGTTATCTTGATGGACGTGCAGATGCCTCGAATGGATGGGTTGGAGACGACGCGGGCCATCCGCGCTCGCAGGGATGCTTACCCGCAACCCTACATCATTGCGATGACCGCCAACGCGATGCAGGGAGACCGCGAACAGTGCCTAGACGCAGGGATGAATGATTATGTGAGCAAGCCGGTGCAGGTAACGATGCTGCGCCTGGTTCTAGAGCGGGCGCAGGCGGACAGACAACCGTAGCGGCGCGGCAAGCATCTCAGGTCAGGGGCGCAAGCGGTCAATCAATCCTATCGCGTCGGAGGCCGAGCGCCCCATGGCATCGGCCCCGACCTGCTGCCAGAGCTGATCATCGAACCGGAACGGCGCTCCGCCAACGATAATCTTGATATGCGGGTTGGTCGCCTTCAACTGCTGGCTGACGTCGCGCACCAGAAAGGCAGAGGGGAGCATCAGGGTCGAGAGCAGCAGGATAGCTATCTGGTCCTGACGTACGCGCTTGACCAGTGGGTCAACCTCAATCCCGTGCCCATAGTCCACGATATGGTACCCCAGGGTTCGCAAGATACTGTGAACGATGCGCTTGCCCAGGACATGGTAATCGTGCAGCACCGCGATAGCGATGGGGGGCATATCAGCGCGGACGATGTCCGAATGGGGAAAGAAACGGTCAATGATTTCTTCGCACAGTCGCCCACTCATATACACCTGCGAAAGCGCAATGGTGCCTTCTTCCCAGGCCGCCCCGATATGTTCGAGGGCTGGCGTCACCACGTGGTCTATGATATCCATCGGGGCATGGGTCGCTGAAAGCTCCTCCAGGATGCGCCACAATGTTGAACGGTCACGGGCAAGCAACGCCTCATCAAAGGCCCGCTGGAGGGTGCTACGGTATGGGTCATCATGGTGTTCCTGCTCCATGGGACGTCTCCTCTCTTCGTGTTTCACGGTTCTGGTATTATATCATCATCATCATATCACAGCACCTTCGGGTTGTGACGTTCGCTCCGAAGGTCATACCTTGCGGGGAACGCCGCGGCTATTACCCACCCGCTCAGTCCCAACAAACACCCGAAGAGGATGACACTGGCAACTATCCAGCCTTGCGGCACGCCCGTCCAACCGAAGGGCCAGACGAGTAGATTGCTCACCTGGGCCAGCGCCAGAAGGGCCAGCAACCACCGCCCGGCCTTCAGGCCGGGCCAAGCCACCGCCAGGGCCGCCAGCAACCCCGCGCTGATGGGAAGCAGATATTGCGGGCTGAAGACCCGGTTCAGGATGAGGAACAGGGCCGGGCAAAGAGCCGCCAGTGCCAGGGTCCGCCCGATGGTGGGAGGACGCACCAGCGCGACCAGGCCGACCAGGCTGAGCACCATCCCCTGAACCGTGACCATGAGGCTCACCGGCAGGGTCTCACGCGGAAGCTCTCCCCACGGGGGACCAATCTGTCCCAGGAGCGCCGGGTTGCTCAGGAGCGCCACCAGTGCCCACCCGCTCTCGCCGTTCATCCCGCGCCCACCCTGGGCGTGGTAGGGCACCAGAAAACTATCCAGGTTGGTGAGCGCAAAGGGCAGCGAAAGGAGCGCCACCGCGAGCAGGTGCCAACCCACAAAACGGGACAGACTATACCACTGGCGGTGTCGGGCCAGGTGGAGCGCCAGAAACGGTGCGGCCAGGAGGGGGGTCCATTTGACGGTTGCCCCGATTCCAGGCATCAGACCCGCCATCCCCGGACGGCGCATGAGGAAGAGGGCCAGGGAACCCACCGCCAGCATCGCCGGGAGGGCATCGTATTTGCCAAAGAGAAACGGCTCCAGCAATGGTGAGAAGGCGTAGTAGGCTGCGGGAGCCAGAACCAGGGACGTGGAAGGGCTGGAAGGGTTAGAAGGGTTGGAAATGCTGGAAGCATCGCTCGGAGCGGGCCACCGGGGGGAGCCAGTCCGACCGAGGACCACCAGCGCCCCCACTATCCCCAGGTCGCAGGCCAGGTTGAAGAGCGGGAGCAGCAGCGCAAACGCCTCACGGCTATCGCCGCTCAGCCGGCTGAGCACCGCCCACACCACTAGCGCCCCCGCTGGATATTCCACATCCGGCAGACCTGTTTCGCGAAGCGCCATCCCGTAGGAATAGAACAGTTCCACGTCCAGGTCAAGCCAGGTTTTCCCACTCAGCAAGCGCCATCCCAACAGCAGCAGCCGCAGCAGGGCCGCGCTCAGCAGGAGCGACCCGATGGGGGAAACCTCCGTGGTGTCAGACCCAGGCCGCGTGGCCCGCTGACTCCAGGCCAGCGCCCCGACTAGCGCCACGGCTCCGCACCCGGCCAGAATGGGCGCTCTGGCCCACGAAGGCGCTCCGCCGGTGACAAGGAAAAGGGAGAGCGCGGCATTCGGAAGCACCCACCCGATGGGGATAGCCTGATTCTTGCCTGCCTGTCTCCAGAGCAGAACCCCGGCCCCCACCGCTATCGCAAGCCAGGGCAGGTAGGCCAGCAGCGGAGAAATGCGAAACAGGGGGAAGAGCAGCAGGAAGAACATTCCCATCCACCACCGGGCCGGCTTCCCGCGGACCGCCTGAAAGCTCACTATCAGCGCGAGCCAGCTCAGCACCAGCAACGGGCCGGGCCAGCGCATCCCCGCTGTCGGGCGCACCCGGACCTGGAGCAGGACCAGGCCGAACGTGCGGGAAATTGGTCCTGGTTTCCACGTTTCGCTGGTTATCTGGAGCCGCATCAGGTCGCCCACCGGGAAACGAGCCGGGAGCAGCAGGGCATAGCGACGGTTGAAAAAGGGGACGTCCGGAGCAACCAGTGGCTGTCCATTCACCCCGAACCAGGCGGCAACCGGCTTTGTGCCAGCCGGACGCCCACTCCGTGCAGTGAGTTCAACAACCAGCGGACGACCATAGCCAGCACTGGCGAGGTGGACCTCGGCGTAGGCATCGCTCCAGCGAAAACTTGTTCCATAGCCCTGCTCGCGGGTTTCGAACCCCCGCGCACAGGCAAGGTCGCTGCCGGTGCCAATATCGCACCGGCCGGGGGGCTGAGCCAGAGGGACACGACCGATGCCAGCAGCGCCAGCAGGAAGGAGCGCGTTATTCGCTTCAGACGGTGACCGTGGGTCACCCCAAACCTTGTGACCGGGTGCAATGTTCTTCCAGCTCACTCGCGGTTGGCTTCGTCCGTCATCCGCCCTTGCAACTGTTGGAGCAGGCGCTCCAGTTCGCGTGCTCGTTCTTCTGCCGCCAGGCGGGCCTGCTGTTCCACCGTTGCCCGTTCCTCTGCCGTCGTTGCTCGTTTCTCCGACACCAGGCGAGCCGCCTGTTCCTCCTGAGCGCGTCGTTCCGCCAACAGACGGAATTGCTGCTCGGCCAGGCGAGCCTGCTGCTCGGCCAGGCGGGCCGCCTGTTCCTCCTCATAATCCCAGATTCTCCGCCCGTCCTCATCGAACCACACCACCTCCGCACCCTCTGTCCCCAACCACAACCCCACCGACGCAATCCACCACCGGCCCTGCGCGTCTGGCGGCAGCGGTTGGTAGCCATCTTCGGTCAATTCGTACCCGAAGATGGCGGGGGGGAACGTTCGGACTGGGCCGGCGGGCCTCGTCCACCAGGAAGTAGTAGGGAATGCCCACCTGGGCATAGTGGCG
>JAAUSY010000138.1 GCA_012032475.1 Chloroflexaceae bacterium | reverse complement strand
TATCGAAAAGAGGTCTGGTCGCCATCGCCATCGTCATCGTCGGGGATGGGAGGGACGACCGACCTGCCCACCGGGGCGGAGGCATCCACCGGGGCGGATAAAACTGGCCCTGATTGCGCTCACGACGACCATTCTGGTGGTGCTGCAATTTTGCACGGGGGGGATTGCAAGCTGCCTGATTCCGTTCGCGCCGCTGGTGATGGGGATTGTTGCGGTGGTTCAATCCAAGAACGCCGCCAACCCCGACCGGGCGCGGACCTATGGGTGGATTTCGGTTATTGCCGGGTCGCTCCCCATCATCATATTCATTGTGATTATGGTCATCTACGGCGGAGCTATTATAGCGGCCATCAGCAGCGGCGAATTCAACTAATTGATTGAGCGTATCACGTGAGGCAGGGAACCGGCAGGGGCGAACCAGCATTCAAAGGATTCGCCCCCTCTGGACGTGCTTCAACCCCCAGGGTTCTGTCGGGTACATGCAATAAAGAATGGAGGGCAGCGATACCCCCCTTGTTTGAAAAGCCAGAAAAGAAGAGGAGTATGCAGTGGCAACAACGTTCATGAAATCCCCACGGTTCTTTTTTACCAGCGAATCGGTGTCTGAGGGACACCCGGATAAGATGTGCGACCAGATCAGCGATGCGATTCTGGACGCAATGCTTGAACAGGACCCACGCTCGCGCGTGGCCTGCGAAACCGCAACGACCACCGGCCTGATTGTGGTGATGGGCGAAGTGACCACCAGAAGCCAGGTGGATATTCAAGACGTCGTGCGCAATACGGTTCGCTCTATTGGGTATAGAGATAGTTCGTATGGGTTCGATGCTGATACCTGCGGGGTGCTGGTGAGCCTTGGCAAGCAATCGTCCGACATTGCCCAGGGAGTTGACCAGGCGCTTGAGGTGCGGCACGAGAAGGTGACGCCGGAAGAAGTGGAAACGATTGGGGCCGGCGACCAGGGCATGATGATTGGCTTTGCCTGCAACGAAACACCCGAATATATGCCCCTGACGATTGCCCTGGCCCACCGGCTCACCCTGCACCAGGCCACCGTGCGCAAGAGCGGCGAACTGCCCTACCTGCGCCCCGATGCCAAAAGCCAGGTCACGGTGGAATATGCCTATGGCAAGCCGGTGCGCGTGGATACGCTGCTCGTCAGCACGCAGCACGCCCCCGACGTGACCCAGGAGCAAATCCGTAGCGACATGATTGAGCATGTTATTCGCCCGGTGATTCCTCCGGAGTTGCTGGATGAGAAGACCAGATATTTTGTCAACCCGACCGGGCGCTTCGTGACGGGGGGGCCGCTTGGAGACGCGGGCCTGACCGGGCGTAAGATTATCGTGGACACCTACGGCGGCGTGGCCCGCCACGGCGGGGGAGCCTTCAGCGGCAAGGACCCGACGAAGGTGGACCGGAGCGCGGCCTATGCGGCCCGCTATGTGGCGAAGAACGTGGTGGCAGCAGGGTTGGCCGACCGCTTCGAGGTGCAGATTAGCTACGCGATTGGGGTGGCACAGCCTTTGTCCATCAGCGTGGAGACTTTCGGCACCGGTGTGGTCAGCGACGAGACCATTGAGCGCCTGATACGGGAGCACTTCGACCTGCGCCCCGGAGCCATTATCCGCGACCTTGACCTGCGCCGGCCCATCTACCGGGCGACCGCGGCCTATGGGCACTTCGGGCGCACGGATGTTGACCTCCCCTGGGAGCGGATTGACAAAGCCGATGAACTGCGGAGCGCGGCGAGGTAGGGTTCAGTACCGTGCTCACGCAGAGACCCAGGAAACGCAAGAAACGCAAGAGACGCATCGCTTGGAGACATCGTTCATGAACCCATATCGTATCATCGTATCGTGCGGAGCATGGTTGCTGGCAGTTGCAGTGGGCACCAGTATGCTGGTGTGTTCGGTTCCTGCTCGCGCCGATACCCAGGCGGGGATGCCGATGCTCTTCGCGGAAACCGGGCATACGCTGGCCTACGGGTTTCGCCAGTTCTACGACACCCATGGCAGTCTGACCATCTTCGGTTTGCCGCTGACCAGGGTGTTTCTAGAGGATGGCAATCCCGTACAGTATTTTGAACGGGCGCGGCTCGAATGGCATGCCGATGTCCCCGATGTCCTGGTGGGGCACCTGGGGCGCTGGTCAGCGCAGTCGTCTCAGAGCCAGGGCCGGGGACAGGCGGCGTTCGAGCCACTGGCCGCGGCCCCGGCCGGTGCCCCCCCTGACACGGTGTTTTTCCCTGAGACGGGGCACTCGTTGCGGGGGGCGTTCCTGGCCTTCTGGGAAGCCTATGGAGGGGTGCCCGTTTTTGGCTACCCGCTTTCCGAAGAGTTTTCCGAGCCGAATTCGGTTGATGGGCAGAGCTATACCGTGCAGTATTTTGAACGAGCGCGGTTTGAATATCACCCGGAACTCCCTGTGGGGACACGCGTGCTGCTTGGACACCTGGGGCGCGAATACCTCGCGGCGAACCCCCCACCGGAGTGGGTGATGCAGCCGGTGGCAGCCCCGGAACAAGCGTGGGACGAGGTGCGCCCGGCCCACCTCCGTATCCCGCGGATCGGGGTAGACACCGACGTGGTGGAGGGCGGGTTTTCCTATGACGAGTGGGACGTTCCACGGTATACCGCCGTTCACTACTGGCCGGTGTCGGGTTACCCCCGAACCAGGAGCAATATCATTATTGCCGGCCACGTGGGCTACCACGGCATCATCTTCAACCGGCTCCCGGAGGTCCAGGTCAGCGACGAAATCTACCTGCTGGTGCATGGGGAGGAGCGGCGGTACCGTGTGCAAGAGGTGCTCCGGCTCCTGCCCCACGAAACGTGGGTGATGAACCCCACCCCGACCGAAACCCTGACGCTGATTACGTGCGTGCCTATCGGGGTCTATTCTCACCGCCTGGTGGTGCGGGCTGCGCCCGCGGTGTGAGGTGAGGGCGTTCGGCATCGAAGGCCGCCCCCAACCTGACGAAGAGCGCATGGGCCTCCTCCAGGTGGGCGTGGCGGGTGTCCCCACTACAATGTTGCCCTAATGCTTCGTGAGCGCGGGCCTGCTCGTAGGGCATACCCAGGCGGGTGGCGAAGGCCAGCGAGGTGTGCCAGGCGGCCCGCGCCTTTGCGGGCCGGCCCGCCAGCCATTCATACATGCCCTGACAGAGCCACGCCCGTGGCTTGCCGATGGGGAAAACTCGTGCGAAGGTATGCAGGTTGGTGCAGGCTTGCCGGGCGCGGCGAGCCAGCGAGCCAGGACAATCGGGCCGGTCGGGCCGGTCGGCAGGGGGAGAGGGAAGGGAAAGTCGCTCCTGACTGGCTTCCCAAAGCGCCAGAAACACTTCCGCCACTCCGGCATATCCCTCAATGAGGTAGTAGGCCGTGGGGATAGGCGTGCTGGCAATGAGGTCATCCGCCATCTCCGCGGCGCTTCTGGCCTGGTGCTGGTCTCCCCGGCGCAGGCGGGCCACGGCCAGCAGGCCATAGTTGCTCACCTGGCTCGGTATTTCGGCGTTGCTGGCAAGCCACGCGATGGCTTCTTCCAGAAACGCGCAGGCTTCGTCCAGATTGCCCAGGCGCAGCGCGTTCTGCCCCTGCCCTCCCATTGCCCACGCCTGCTGGAGCACGTCCTCCTTGCGCCGGGCGACGGTCTGGAGGTGGGCGAACATGCTGAACGAGCGGGAAAAGTCCCCCTGATAGTAGGCAATCTGCGCCATCAGCGTCCAGCAGGTGCCCCACGATGCCCAGTCGCCCAGACGTTCGCTCAGCGCTACCGCACATGTCAGCGCCCCCTGGGCCTTCCGCCATTGCCCCATCCCGACCCGGTAGAGCGCATTCAAGTTCAGGGCATAGACCAGCGGGGCGACTTCCCCTACCTGCCAGGCAATGTCAAGCGACCACCGCCCATAGGCTTCTGCCAGCCAGTGGAGACGGATGCTCCCCATCGTAATGCCCATATTGGCGTAGGCATAGGCCAGCCACCGCGACGGCCAGGCCCGTTCGGCCAGGTTCAAGCAGCGCAGGCTGGCATAGAGCGCCGCCAACGTCTCATTCGCAAAGAAGTAGATGCGCATGAGCAGGCCATAGGTGTGGGCTGCTTCGCGCATCACCATCCCCGCTTCGGAGGAAGGGGCAAACGTGCGGGTGGGGATGAGCCGGTGCAGCGCCTGTCGCAAGACTTCCCGCATCATCCGGGTCGTGAGCAGGAGGGAATTGGTTGGGATGGCCTCCCCAAGCAGGATGGCCGCCTTCTCAAGGTGGGTGCGGCTCTCTGGGAGTTGCCCAAGCCCGATGCAGGCTTCTCCGAGTTGCCGTTCCAGGTGGGACCGCTGCACGCGGGAGTCCCGGCGGTGCGGGGGGGGCGTCAGGTCGAGCGCCTGCCGCAGAAAACGCACCGCCTCGCGGTTGGCAAAGTTGTTTAGCGCCCGTGTGCCCGCCTTTTCCGCATAGCCCACCACCTTCGCAGGAACCCGCGCACGGCTCCAGTGGTAGGCCAGGCGCTCATAGAGGGGCGAGAGGTCGTCGGCAGCCGTGCGTTCATACCACTCCGCCACGGCGCGGTGCAGTTCGCGCCGCTGAGCAAACAGCAGCGTGTGGTAGATGACCTCCTGGGTCATCACATGTCGAAACGCATATTCCAGGTCGGGCGCGGTCGTCTCGCGCCGCACCAGGTCGAGCTGTTCAAAGATACGGAGCGACTGCGCCAGCGCGGGTTTGTCGGCCTCTATCGGGTAGATATCGTAGAGCATCTGAAAGGGAAACACCGGGCCTATCACGCTGGCAACCTTGAGCACCAGTTGCTGCGACTGGGTGAGGCGGTCTATGCGGCTGAGGATGACCCCCTGAATCGTGTCGGGAAAGTCCAGCGTGGAGATATCGTCAAGGCCCGGAGCCACGCGGCAGGTTCCCCGCTCAAGGCGCAGCCAGCCGGAGTCCCGCAGCGCGTAGGCTAGTTCCTGGCTGAAGAAGGGGTTGCCCTGGGCTTTGCGCATGATGAGCGACCCGACCGGCTCCGGGAGCGTGCGCACTCCCAGGCACTGGCTGACCAGCGCGGTGACATCTTCGGCCGGCAACCCCTCCAGGAGCAGACGGTAGGCATCCGGTCGTTTCAACAAGTAGCCGTATTCTGCGGTGGAGGCCGGTGGCAGGCCTGGGGCGGGAGGGGGCGCATCGCCGGGGCCTTCCGGGGGCAGCCGGACCCGCGACACGCCAAATTCCAGGCTCCCCCGCAGCAGCGCAACCCCTGACATCGGGTCGGTGAGCGGGCGGGTGGTGACGACGAGCAGGAGGGAGCGCAGGTGCTGGCTGACGGCCATCGTCAGCGCCCACGACGCCGAATCCATCCAGTTGGCATCCTCCAGGACGATGAGGGTGGGGGTCCGGCTGGTGGCAATGTGCAGGATACGCAGCAGGAGCATGCGGGTATTATCTGCCAATACCTGCCCGGTCATCTGCGCCGTCAGGTCGTTGTGGGGGATATCCAGAGGGAGCACACTGTTAAGCAGAGGCGTGAGTCGGATGAGGTCCGGGGCATCGCGGAGCAACTCAAGAACTCGCATACGCCCGGCCATAGGGGAAGACGGGGCACTGTCCCGGTCGCCCAGGTGGAACACCTGCCAGAAAACGGACCGCCAGACGTGGTAGGGGGTGGATTGTTCGACCGCACTGCACTTTCCGACCAGGCAGGCAGTCGTTCGCTCGTGGGCATACTGAAGCAACGCATTGACCAGGCGCGACTTGCCCATCCCGGCCTCGCCCTCAATCACGATGACGCTGCCGGCCCCATCATCGGCCAGGGCACGGACCCGCGCTTTCAGCAGGTCGCGTTCGGCAGTGCGCCCAACGAGGTTGGTGAGCAAACACACATCGGCAGGGGGTTGCCGGTGGGGGCGATAGACGGCGACCGGCTGGTCGTGCCCTTTGATGCGCAGGGGCGGCAGCGGTTCGAAGGTCAGGGAGGTGTGGGCGGCCTGATGGGTCGCTTCGTCGCATAGAATATTCCCATCGGCAGCTTGCATCAGGTGGGCCGCCAGGTTCATCACACTGCCAATCATGGCGTAGTCGCGCCGCCGATGGTTGCCGCGGCTGCCGCAAAAGAGCAACCCCGTGGTGACACCGATGGCGCTTTGCAACCCCATCTGGTCAAGCGATTCCTGCATATCCAGCGCCAGGCGAACCCCGCGAACGGCGTCGTCCTCGTGGTTGAATGGTGGCAATCCCATTGCCGCAATGAGGAGCGTTCCCTTATCGTCCATCACGAACTGGTTGAGGCTGCCCTCATAGCGATAGAGCGCCTGTTGGAGCCGACCTATCCCATCCTGCAACCGGTCAAGAATATCGGGGGCGTCGTATTCCAGGCCTATCACATTCAGGAAGAGCACGGTCAGGCGGCGGAGTTCGGCAACCCACCCGGCCTGCCCGGCATCCAGGCGGGCCAGGAGCGCGCCGGGCAGGTAGTCCCGTAAAGTCTGGAGCATAGATGGGACCGATGGGATATGGGGCAGGGGCCGTGGGGGAAGGTAGGTGCGGAGGTGTTCCAGGCGCATCGCCCCGCCCAATTCCATCATGCTTCTTGCCATTCCTGTGCTTACTTCAGTTGCGGCTTCCCGGTATCCCACCGGGTAACCGATGCACCGGTGCTGCACGAGGGACCAGGCTTCGGGGGAAAGCACCACCTCGCCGGGGCGAGCCTGCCACAGCGCCGCGCTGACCTGAACCAGCGGGGTTCCGGCCATCAGCAGTTCCCACCGCCCAAGCACCCCTCCGACGGTTGCCAGCAGGACCGGCCCGGCCCCAATCCCAAGCCGAAGATAGAGCCGGGTCCCATTGGTAAAGGCATGCCCATTCAGGATATGCTGAGCGGCCAGCCCGCATTGCGCGGCTCGGTAGACGACAGTGGCGAGGTCTTCGGGGGTTGGGGCCGGTGAGGGCAGGGCCGCTGAGGTAGCGGGGGGTGAGGGGGAGGGAGGGACAGGTGATGGGAGCGCCGTTGCCCACAGCGCGAGAATGCCATCCCCCGTAAACTCGATGATGTCGCCTCCGTGGGACATAACCAGGTCAACCAGTTCGCCAAAGTAGGCATTGAGGAGAATGGAGAGTTCTTCGACCCCGCCGGGGCCGCGTCGGACGAGTTGCTCGGTGAGCGCCGTGAAGCCGGAGATATCGGCAGAGAGGACCGCGGCGATCACCCGCTCACCGACCGGAGCCGTGAGCGGAGCCGGGTGGTTTGCCAGGCGAGCCAGGACGAGCGCGGGAACGTAGCTGGCAAACGTTTCCAGAGCCGCATCCATGATTCCTTCCCCATCCCTGGTTCCTGGGTGGTGCCAGTGACGAGCGACCCCGGAGACAACCCGTCACCCGTCACCTGTCACCCGTCACCCGTCACCCGTCGCTCGTCACTCGTCACCTATCATTCGTTCATTCATTCACTCGCTCTACGGGTTCAGCTTGTCAAGTTCTGCCTGCGCCTTCTCTCGCCAGGCCGTGTCGTCGGTGATTTCCAGCACCTTGTTGAAGTCAGCCATCGCCTGGTCGGTGTTTCCCTTGCGGGCGTGGGCCACGCCCCGGCTATAGTAGGCTTCGGTGTAGAACGGCATGCGCGAGATGGCCGTGTCGAAGTCAGCAATGGCCTGGTCCAGGTTATCAGTCAGGTAGTAGGCAATCCCGCGGTTGTAATAGGCCCGGATAAACGTTGCGTCCAGTTCGAGCGCCTGAGAATAGTGCTCGATAGCGCCTGGGTAGTTGCGGTTGGCAAGGTAGGCGTTGGCAAGGTTGTTGTGGGCCACGGCATTTTCCGGGTGCTCGGCAATCACTGTGGCATAGGCGGCAATCGCCTGTTCAAATTCCCCCTGCTCATAAAGCTCGTCCCCTAGCCTGGTGCCTTCTTTCCCGCCGCATGCCCCAAGGATAAGGATGACCGCCAGCACGAGCATCAGCGCCGGCCCGGACCACCACCGTCCGGTCGTTCGGAATCGTCTCATACCTCTATCCTCCTCTTCTACCACCATCACGAATGTTATGATCACGATGGCTATCTTCCTCGGACGCGCCGCTTCAAATCCACTTTTGGTTTCCGAAACAACAACACATCAAGCATCGCTCGCGGGTAGTATTCAAACAGCAGGTCAACCCCTCCGCGCTTGCGCCAGAGAAAGCCCATCGCCAACCCCAGGATCAGCAGCGTTCCACTGATAAGATTGACCGCCTTCTGGTTGGTCAACAGGGAATGGTAATCGTCACAAACAACATCCCGAACATCACCCCCTGCACGACTTGCAGCAGGAGCGCCGTCTCCCGAATCTGGCTGTAGGCATAGACATAGCCGCCGACCACCACAACTGAAACAGCGCGATGAGGCAGGTAAAAAGAATCAAAAACCACATAACGGTTGCTTCCTCTTCGTCTTCGTTCTCGGTTGCTCGTTTCCTGTTTTCGTTCCCCTGGTTCCCATACGCGCTCTGGCAGGAACAGCGGGAATATCTCCCTCTGATTATAGCATGGGTCCAAAGATGCGGTACACTATACCTATAACCATGGAATGGTACTACACGCTCTATACCATAATGACCCTCCTCTCTGCGGCGATTATCGTTGCGGTGTCCCTCTATGCCTGGCGCTACCGCGACGTTCCTGGGGGAATAGGGTTCTTCTGGATGCTGTTTGTGGCGTGGGGGGCGATGTTGTTCTGGGCGCTCGAACTGCTCAGCCACAACCTGGCGCTCAAGAGCTTGCTGAATACCATCCGCTTTTCGTTCATTGCGGTGTCCCCTTTCGTCTGGTTGGTCGCGATTCTCCAGTGCAGCGGGCACCGCGCATGGCTGCGCCCGCTGCGGGTTGTCCTGCTGGCAATCATCCCGGTGATAACCGTGCTGCTCACCTGGACCAACCCGATCCATCACCTGATCTGGCCGGACTACCCGGTCTACCAGGATGGTTCGTTCCTCATCCCCGTTCGCGTGTTCGGAAGCTGGTTCGCGGTCCATGCGCTGTGGGGCTATGGCCTGCTGCTGTCCGGGGTGGCGGTGCTGGTCCATACCATCGTCACCTCGCGCCCTCCCTACCGCTTGCAGGCGGCCATGCTCCTTATCGCCATCGTGGTGATTATCGTTCCCGATATGGTTTTTGTCTTCGGGGTGGTGCCGGGCATGACGCTGACCCTGACCCCGTTCGGCTATGCGATCAGTGCGCCCTTCACAGCCTGGGCGCTGTTTCGCCACCGCCTCCTGGATCTGGTGCCGGTGGCCTATCGGGTGCTCATCCAGAGTATGAGCGATGGAATGATTGTGCTGGATTCTCGCCACCGCGTGGCGGAACTGAACCCCTCCGCGCAGCGGCTTGTTGGCATCCCCCTTGCCAGCGCCATCGGCAAGCCCGCCACCGAGGTGCTCCCCTTCGCCCAGAAGTGGGCAAACCATCTCCAGGCCGAGCATTCCACCCACCTGGAATTCTCTCACCACCACCACGACGACGGCGTGCTGCACGTCTACGATGCGCGGATTTCTCCGCTGACAGACCGCCGGCGGAACCTGACTGGGTACGCCATCGTGCTGCACGATATCACCGAGCGCAAACGGGCAGAGGAGGCCTTGCGGCGGAGCGAGGCCGACCTTGCCAGGGCGCACAACATCGCTGGGCTTGGGAGCTTTCGCCACGACCTGCGCACCAACTGTGCCTCCTGGTCGCGCAATTTTTCGCAGATTGCCGGCCTGGGAGACGAAGAACAACACCTGCCGATGGACATGATCCAGAAGTTCCTGCACCCGGATGATATCCCGGTGATCCAGCAAGCTGTTGAGGAGGTTTCTTCCAGGGGGGGCAGTTCGTCCATTAACATTCGCCTCATCCGCCCGGATGGCACCATGCGCCATCTCCACGACCAGTTCGAAGCCCTCTGCGACGAGCACGGCAGAATTATCGAGCTGTTCGGAACGATTCAGGATGTGACCGATTATAAGCTGGCGGAAGAAGCCCTGCGCGAAGCCAGAGATGCCGCCGAAGCTGCCAACCGTGCCAAGAGCGCCTTTCTGGCGCATATGAGCCACGAACTGCGTACCCCGATGAACGCTATCCTGGGTTTTGCCCAGTTGTTGAGCCATTTTTCTCATCTCTCTCCCGAACAACGCGATTACCTGAACATCATCCATCGCAGCGGCGAACACCTGCTGATGCTCATCAATGATATTCTCGATATGTCGAAGATTGAGGCCGGGCGGATGAGCTTCAACGAAAACAGCTTCGACCTGCACCGTCTGCTCACCGATCTGGAGGATATGTTTCTGGTTCGGGCCACGCAAAAGGACCTCCACCTGCTGGTGGAGCGTTCCCCCGCGCTCCCGCGCTATGTGCGTACGGATGATGTCAAACTGCGCCAGGTGCTCATCAACCTGCTCTCCAATGGGATCAAGTTCACCAGCAGCGGTCAGGTCGTCTTGAAAGTAGAGGCAGAGGCAGAGGCAGAGGCAGAGGCAGGTAGTGACGAACCGGAACTGAACCACGCTCCGTCTTTCCCTCCCAATACCCCCTGTTCTCTCCATTTCAGCGTCAGCGACACTGGCCCCGGCATCCCCCCTGAAGAGCTTGACGACCTCTTCGAGCCGTTCGTCCAGTCTCGGAGCAAGCAGAAGAAACACGAAGGAACCGGCCTGGGGTTGCCCATCAGCCGCCGGTTTGTGCAGTTGATGGGGGGGGCATTGACGGTTGAGAGCGAGGTGGGGCACGGCTCGTGCTTCAGCTTTACGCTGCCGGTGACGGTTGCGGAGACGAGCGAACGCGAGGGCCGCCAGACGCTGCCCCCGGTGGTGGCGTTGCAGCCGGGGCAGCCGTGCTACCGGCTCCTGGTGGTTGACGACGAGTGGAACAACCGCCTGCTCCTGGTCAACCTGTTGAAGCCGCTTGGGTTTGACCTCCGGGAGGCGAGCAATGGCAAGGAGGCAATTGAGGTGTGGGAAGCCTGGAGTCCACACCTGATTTTATGGATATCCGGATGCCCATCATGGACGGCTACGAAACCACCAGGCACATCAAGGCCACCAGAAAAGGGAAGGATACGGTGGTAATTGCCGTAACGGCCAGCGCCTTTGAAGAACAGCGGGCCGGTATCCTGATGGTCGGGTGCGATGACTTTGTGCGCAAGCCGTTTCGAGCGGCAGATATTTTCGAGATGCTCCACCACCATCTGGGGGTCCGGTTTGTGCATGCTGAGCCAGAGGAGCCACCTGCTGGCGAGGTTGATGGAGGAGACCGGGAGAGCCGCTCTTCAGATGACGCTGCCGTCTCGCGGTCACTGTCAATCGTCCCGCCCGACCTCCTGGCAGAACTGGAGCGGGCTTCGATTCTGGGCAGCTTGAACCATCTGCACCTCATCATTGAGCAGATTCGACCCTATAACCCCGACGCTGCCAACCGCCTGGCGAGGCTGGCCGACCGCTTTGAGTATCCGCGAATTCTTGCCCTCATTGAGGAAGCCAGAGAAGCCACGCCAGGGGTGATACCTGTGGATGCGCGATGAGTGACGGGTGGCGGGGGCAAAGACCTTTGTGGTACTATATCTATGTCAGCGTATCTATAAGGGGAAGCAAGCGATGTTCAACCGGCTTTATGAACGGATTATCCAGCGCTTCCGGCGCGAAGACCACCGGCCCTGGGGTTTTTACGAGGTCCTTTCGGACTATCGGGACCACAAGGTCAAGCGTATCACGGTTTCTCCCGGTCAGCGGCTCAGCTACCAGCGCCACGTCCATCGGTCTGAACACTGGTATGTGGTCAGCGGCAGTGCGGTCGTCACCAGAGACGGGGAAGACCTTGCGTTGACTCCCGGCCAGGCGGTTGATATACCGGTGCGCTCCTGGCACCGCATCCGCAATCCTGGTTCGGAAGACCTGGTGTTCATTGAGGTGCAGACTGGTGATTATTTCGGGGAGGATGATATCGAAAGGTCGGAGGATGATTATGGGCGGGCTTGATCACCACTCCCCCACTGCCCACCCCTCGTGCGCGTGTCCCACGACGGTCAGCAGAAGACCGGTGGCATCGGGAGCCACATCAAAGAGCAGCGGAACACTGTACAGGCTTCCACCGGGGGGAATAGCGTCATCCAGCGAAAGGTCTCCGTGCCTGCCGCGTCCGTACGTCTCCAGGTAGGCTGCGGATGCCCCAGGAACCGGCTGATAGGAACGTCCCTGGTCGTCGGTGAGGACCAGCAACCCCGGCGGGATACGACGCGCCACGCTGGTTCCATTCCCAACCGTGAGCAGCACCAGGACGAAGCGACCACGCGGAGAAAGCATCCCGACGGTTCCGGTGAACAGGCGGGTGTGGTCGGGGCGGAGCAGGGTGATGGACCATCCCGCATATTCCTGCGGCGTCCCCAGGGAGAACCGCGTTGGGGTTGGGCGCGGCTCAGGGTCGGGTCGGGCGCGGGTCGAGGAGCGCAAGATGT
>JAAUSY010000137.1 GCA_012032475.1 Chloroflexaceae bacterium | reverse complement strand
GCGGCAGCAGTGGGGGCACCCGTGGCGGGAGCAACCGCGGCAGCAGTATGCGCAGTGGGAGTGGCGGGGGCGGTGGTGGTGGGGTCCGTTCTGGTGATGGAAACGAAGGCGGGGCCCATCGGCGCGGCACCAGACGTCCGGAAAACCGAGGCGACCAGCATGGGGAATCGAGCGAAGCGCAACGCAGCAGGTATGCACCGGCTCGTGGAGGCCGCGGCGGGCAACCCCGAACGGGGACGGGGACCAGCCGGGGACGCCCGGAGACGACTGGACGGGGAGGGACTGGCCGAACTGCTCCGCTCCCCCCCGCGGGCCCCGGTCCCGGTGCGCCAGCGCGGCCCCATCGAACTCCCCGGTGTGATGACCGTCCGCGAGTTTTCCGAAGCAACGGGCATCAGCGCCGCGGAAATTCTCAAAGCGCTGCTCAAGGGCGGGGTTATCGCCAATATCAACCAGCAGATTGACTACGAAACTGCCGAGGTGATCGCGAGTGATTTTTCTCTGGAAACGGTTGAGAAGATTCCGGAGAAGTTTGCCGATGTCATTGAAAACATTGCCGATTTTCTGGCCGCGCAAAAGGCCGAAGACCTGATTCCTCGTCCGCCGGTGGTCACGATTATGGGGCATGTGGACCACGGCAAGACCAAGCTCCTCGACGCGGTCCGCTCAACCCGCGTTGCCGAGGGGGAAGCCGGCGGTATCACGCAGCACATCGGGGCCTATCAGATTGAAGTACACGGACGAAAGATCACCTTTCTCGACACCCCCGGCCACGAAGCCTTTACCGCGATGCGAGCACGGGGGGCGCAGGTTACCGATATCGTGGTGCTGGTGGTGGCCGCCGATGACGGGGTGATGCCCCAGACGGTGGAAGCGATTTCGCACGTGAAGGCGGCAGGCGGCCCGATGATTGTCGCGGTCAATAAAATTGACCTCCCTTCGGCCAACCCGGACCGCGTCAAGCAACAGTTGCTCAACAGTGATGTGGTGATTGAGGAATATGGGGGGAATGTCCCCTGTGTTGAGGTTTCGGCCCGCCAGAAAATCAATATTGACGGATTGCTTGAAATGATTCTGCTCGTCGCTGATATGGAAGATTTGCGGGCCAACCCCCGTGCCCCCGCGGTCGGGACCATTGTCGAAGCGGAAATGGACAAGAACCGCGGTTCGGTGGCAACGGCGCTCATTCAGCACGGAACCCTGCGGCCCGAAGATACGGTTCTGGTCGGGTGCGCCGCCGGCAAGGTGAAGATGATGTTTGGGGATAATGGCCGGCGGTTGCGCTATGCCGAACCCTCAACCCCGGTGGAAATCCTGGGCTTGGAAGAGGTTCCCCAGGCCGGGGATATCCTCCAGGTCATGGACGACCTGCAAACGGCCCGGGCCATTGCTTTGCAGCGCCAGCGGCAGCAGCGGATGGAAGCCATTGGAGGGACCCAGGGTCTCAGCCTCGATGACATCTTCAAGCAGATTCAACAGGGGCAGGTCAAAGAACTCAACCTGATTATCAAGGCGGACGTGCAGGGGTCTATCGGAGCCATCGAACACCAGCTGAACCAGTTGAACGACGAACTGAGTGAAGTACAGCTCAAGGTGATTCACAAGGGCACCGGCACAATTACTGAGAGCGACGTCAACCTGGCGGTGGTGAGCCATGCCATCATCATCGGGTTCAATGCGCGTCCCCACCCGATTGCCCGCAAAGCTGCCGAACAGCGCGGGGTTGATATCCGCTTCTACAACGTGATTTACCAGCTCACCGAGGATATCAAGAAGGCCATGGTCGGGCTGCTCGACCCGGAATATCGCGAGGTGGTCGAGGGCTTTGCCGAGGTGCGCAACACCTTCCGCCTCCCCTCCCGCGAGATTGTCGCGGGTATCAATGTGACGGATGGGAAGGTCACCCGCAACCTGACGGTGCGCGTCCTGCGCAACGGGGTCGTCGTTCACGATGGGCGCATTGGCAACCTCAAGCGGTTCAAAGATGATGTGCGCGAGGTGACCGCAGGCTATGAATGTGGCCTGATTGTCGAAGGGTTCAACGACGTTCAGGTCGGTGACACGATGGAGTTTTATCGCAAGGAACAGGTGGCTCGGACTGCCTGAGCCGTTCGGGCAAACTCCCCGGCTGAGCATGGGAGGGAGTAGTTATGACCAGGCGAACCCGACAGGTTGCCGATAGCATCCAGCGCATTCTGGGTGATGTCATCCAGAACGAGTTGCAAGACCCACGGGTGGGCTTTGCGACGGTGGTGGGGGTTGATGTGAGCGCCGACCTCCAGCATGCGCGGGTGCGCATTTCGGTGATGGGAGATGAAGCGCAGCGTTCGGAGACGATGCTTGGGCTGAAGAGCGCCAGGGGGTTCTTGCGGCGGCGAGTCGCCGAAGAACTCAACCATTTGCGGTGTGTCCCGGACCTGCGGTTGGAGCTGGATACCTCGCTCGACCATAGTTTGCGGATTGACGAGGTGCTGCGCGAGGTGGCGCGTGAGCGGGGTGAGTCATGCCAGTGACACGTGATGCGTGACACTGGCCGCTGCCTTACGGTGTGCGGTCACCCATCACGGCGACCGGCGACCGGCGACCAGCGCTGGTGCTGGCGCTTGCTACGGTTCTACCAGGTCCCACATCTGCACGGTCCGGTCAACCGAGCCGGACACGAGGGTGTGTCCGTCGGGGGCAAAAGCGAGGCTGGTAACGACACCCGTGTGTTTTTCCAGGCTTCGCAGCAGGGTACCGCTCTGTACTTGCCACAGACGGACGGTCCGGTCGGCTGCGCCGGAGGCGAGAATAGCGCCATCTGGAGAAAAGGCGACCGCACGCACATAGCCCTTGTGTCCGCGCAGGGTACAGAACAGGGTGCCATCTTGCACCCGCCACAGACGGATGGTCCTATCGCCCGCGCCGGAGGCGAGCAGGGTGCCGTCCGGGGAGAATGCCACGCACCACACCCAGTGGCGATGTTCCTGGAGCGTCCGCAGCAACATCCCATCGTGCGTGCGCCAGAGGCAGACGGTCATATCGCCTGAGCCGGAGGCGAGGGTTTGTCCATCGGGCGCAAAGGCCACACTCCACACATCGCCGCGGTGTCCCTGGAGCGTCTGGACGAGTGCCCCATCATGCACCCGCCAGAGGCGCACCGTGTGGTCCCACCCGCCCGATGCGAGGAGATAGCCATCGGGCGAGAACGCGATGCGCTGCACCTCGTCGGTGTGTCCCCGCAGCGTTGCAATGGGGGTCCCGTCGTGCGTGCGCCAGAGGCGGATGGTCCGGTCGGCAGCAGCGGAGGCAAACGTTTGTCCATCCGGAGCGAACGCCACGCTCCGCACACTGCCTGTGTGCGCCTGGAGCGTGTAGAGCAGGGTGCCATCACCATCGGTGGTGCGCCAGAGCTGAACCTTCCGGTCGCTGGCTGCCACCGCGAGAAACCGACTGTCGGGCGCAAAGGCAACGTCGAGCACCGGCGCGTCGGAGTGGCTTTGTTCGCTGTCTTCGGGGGTGTGCATCTCCTGCCGTTCCCGTTCGCGCCAGGCGTGTTGTAACCCTTCCCAGGTCGCTTCGGTCAGCGCCACCCCCCAGAGCCGCACCAGATTGTCCACCGACGCTGAGGCCAGCATCGTCCCATCGGGCGAAAAGGCCACGCTCGTCACGACGTCCGTATGCCCGCGCAACGTTTCCAGCAAGGTGCCATCGGGGATATTCCACAGCCGCACGGTCTTATCGCCCGATGCCGAGGCCAGCACCCGTCCGTCCGGCGAGAAGGTGACCCAGGTGACGACACCACTGTGGTTCTGCAAGGTGCCAAGCAGGGTGCCATCCGATACGCGCCACAGTCGCACGGTCTTGCCCACCGATGCCGAGGCGAGGGTTTGTCCGTCGGGCGAGAAGGCCACCCCCTGGACCCAGTTCTTGTGGCCGTGCAGCGTCCGCCGGCAGGTGCCGTCTGCAACATTCCACAGCCGCACGGTCTGGTCGCCCGACGCCGAGGCGAGGGTTTGTCCATCCGGCGCAAAGGCCACACTCCACACATCGCCACTGTGTCCCTGCAAGGTTCGGAGCAAGGTGCCATCCGACACGCGCCACAGCCGCACGGTCCGGTCCCACCCGCCCGACCCCAGGGTCCGACCGTCGGGCGCAAAGGCCACACTGCGCACCTCGTCCGTATGGCCCCGGAGAACCTGCAAGAGCGTACCATCATACGTTCGCCACAGCCGCACGGTCCCATCGGCCGACCCGGACGCGAGCATCTGCCCGTGCGGGGCAAAGGCCACACTGAAGCCCTCACCGGGGTGACCATGCAGGGTCCGCAGCAGGGTGCCATCCGACACGCGCCACAGATGGATGAGGCCATCGCTGGTGCTGGCGGCCAGGGTGCGGTTGTCGGGCGCAAAGGTCACACTGGTGGCGCGGGCAGGCAGCTCCCGTTGAAGCGGCCCCCGCACCTGGAGGGCAGGCCGGGCAACGCCCCCCGGCACCGCTCTGGCGGGGGAAGGGGCCGGGGTGGAGGAGGGAAAGACTGAGGGAGGAGAAATCACCACCGTCTGGCTGGAAGAAACCGCCCCGGACTGGCGAATCATCGTCAGGAAATCGCGCATGACCGCCGCGCTGGAGGGGCGGTCGTCGGGCTTGAGCGACAGGGCTTGCAGCAGCAGCCGGTTCATCGGGTCGGGCAGGCCATCAATCGGGCGCAGCGGGTCGGGTTGCCCGAACAGAATGGCGGCCCCGCGGGACATGGCGTCCATCGGGGGCCGCGTGTCGGTCGGGGAGATGCCGCTCAGCAGATGGTAGATGGTTGCGGCAAGGCTGTAGAGGTCGCTCCGCGGCTCGGTGCCCGTGCCCTGAATCTGTTCCAGGGAGGCGTAGGGCAGCGTGTAGGCATGGATACTGCCGCTGTGGGACTGGTTTTTTTGCACCGCCGTCACCTTTGCCAGCCCCAGGTCCAGCACGATAATCTCGCCCTGGGGCGTGAGCTTCAGGTTGTTCGGCTTGATATCGCGGTGGATGACCGGGGTCGGTCTGGTGTGCAGGTAGTGCAGCACATCGAGAATCTGGTCGGCCCAGGCGAGCACTTCGGTGAGCGGAAAGGGCGTGGCATATTGCTTCAACCGGCGGTCGAGCAGGGTCGCCAGGTCGTCCCCATGCACGAAGTCCATGACGAGAAACTGCCCGTTGGCATGGCTGAAATAGTCGGTCACCCGCGGCAGCGCGGGGTGATGGAGATGGTGCAGGATATTGGCTTCGCGCTTGAAGGCAATGTGGAGGTCTTCGGCCTGCTGCGCCGAAAGATTGCTGCTCACGATTTGCTGCTTGAGCGCAACCGTGCTTCCAAAAGTCTCGTCAATGGCCTCATAGACGGCTCCCATCCCCCCCTGACCGGCCAGGCGGACCACGCGGTAGCGGTGGTGCATGAGAATCCCCGGTTGCAGTAACAGGCTCATATGATTGGTGTTCCTTTGCTGGTCCTCCACTCCACCTCAACACGACCCGATCATCTCACCTGGTTCTCGCGTCCGGGTTGCAGGGATGTTCCCGGCCGGCAAACCCTACGATCACGGGTCGCACCTGGTGAACCCTTTTGTGGTATTATACCCCCGGATTCGGAAGGTTTCTGCTGGATCGTTGGGATGGGCCATCATCATGATTCACGCCCCCATACCGTCCGATGGCTTTTTTCCGGCGGATACGCGGAGAGGCCGGTTCATGTCAGAGTGTTGAGACACAGGAGGTTGTACAGATGTTCAAGCGTTCGCTTCTGGTGGTGCTGATGCTGGGGGTTCTCGTTTCTCTGCTGGCGGCCCTGCCCCCCTCCAGCGAAGCCCAAAGCGCCCAGAGGACGTTTCCGCCCTACCAGGCACGCTATTTCCAGGAAACGGGACATTCGGCGGTCAACTGGTTTCTGGATAAGTGGAAGAACACGCCGAATGCGCTGTTTGTGCTTGGTTTCCCTATCTCACAGCCCTTCGTGGAAGAAAGTTTTACCAATCCGGGCGAGTTCTACCGGGTGCAGTATTTTGAACGGGCCGTGCTGGAGGAGCACCCGGAAAACTGGGGGGTCGGGAATAACCAGGAGTTCTATGTGCTCGGACGGTTGATGGGCAAACTCGCGGCCCAGGGGCGCGAACAGGAAGAGCCGTTCCTCGCGGTTGCGAACCCCGGCGATGGAACGTGGATACCGGAGACGCAGCACACGCTGCGCAACAACCCGGCTCCGTTCCGCTCGTTCTTCGACAACAATGGGGGCATTGCCGTGTTTGGCTACCCCATCTCGGAGCAGTTTCAAGAGGTCAACCAGGCCGATGGGCAAACCTACTGGGTGCAATACTTCGAGCGCCAGCGGATGGAATGGCACCCGGACGAAGCCGACCCCACCTATCGCGTCCTGCTTGGATTGCTCGGCAACGAATATCGCAATGCGAACCACCAGGGCCGGCGGGAGTTTAAGTATCTGTCTGTCCGCGATACGCTGCCGGAGTCGTTCATCTATGGCTACAATGCGACACTCTACCTGGATGGTGCCGACTGGCAGGACCGCGAACGCGTCTTGCAGATTTCGAAAAACTCGCAAATCACCTGGATTCGGCAGCAGGTTGCCTGGAAGGATATTGAAGACGATTCAGGGGCATATTACTGGGCCGAGCTTGATGATATTGTGGACGATGTGCATAACGCGGGGATGAATTTGCTCATCACGGTGGTGCAGTCGCCTGCCCGGTATACCTCGAACGGGACCCATGGCCTGCCTGCGCGGGAGCATTTTGATGACCTGGCCCGCTTCATGGGGGCGATGACCGAGCGCTACCGCGACAAGGTGCAGGCGTATGAAATCTGGAACGAGCAGAATCGCGCCTGCGAGAACGGAGGCGATTGCAGCACCGCCGGCGGACTGGCGGGTATGTGGCGGATGCCAGTTTCTATGTGGATATGCTTCACGATGCCTACTATGCCATCAAAGCCGCCGACCCCTACGCCATCGTGGTCAGCGGGGCCCCCACCTCGACCGAGACGAACGACCCCAATATTGCCATCAGCGATTCGACCTTCACCCGGCAGATGTTGAACAACGGTCGCTTCCGGGCCGACGCCATCGGGGTTCACCCCGGCGGTCACAACAACTCGCCCGACTCGATGTGGCCGGAGAACCCCGGCCCCGGCGGCTGGACCAACAGCCGCGAGTTCTATTTCCGCCGCGTCGAAGATGTGCATGACGCCGTGGTTGCCAGCGGCAGGGGCGATATGCCGTTGTGGATTACGGAGTTCGGGTGGGCCACGGCCAACAATACCCCCGGCTATGAGTATGGCAACGAAATTTCGCAGGAGACGCAAGCGCAGTGGATTGTGCGGGCCTTCGAACGGGGGCGGGTGGACTATGCGCCCTGGGTCGGGGCGATGTTCCTGTGGAACCTCAACTTCTCCATCGCCTGGGACGGCGAGCACGACAACCCCTCGCACGAGCAGGCATCGTTCAGTGTGCTCAACCCCGACTGGTCGCCGCGCCCGGCCTGGTACGCCATTCAAGCCATGTCGAAAGAGTAGGGTGCGTTCTGGCATAAGATGGTCTCAAGACGGTCTCATGCTTCCCCCCGCAGGCCCGTGCGGCTTGCGGGGGTTTCTTTCAGGTATCGGCTCAACATGCTCGCACAAAGACGTAAAGGATGCAATGGGGGCGTAGAGGGTGCCATGGGGAAGAGTCCCTGGTGGGATTATGGTATAATCTGCGGTGGGAATCTCTTTACCTGAGATAAAAAGACTAGAGTCAGGAGAATCAGGAGCATTGTTGTGCCTCAACCTCGTCGGTTGCGTGTTTTCTTGTGCCATGCGGACGAAGACAGATCGGTTGTGCGGAGCCTGTATCGAAAGCTCCAGAACGATGGCTTTGAGCCGTGGCTTGCGGAGAAGGATTTGCTATCGGGAAGCGGGTGGAGGGAAGAAATTCCAAGGGTTGTACGAGGTTCCGACGTGTTTGTTGCCTGTCTTTCCCGGTCGTTCATTACGAGGAGAAGCCATGGGCACAGACAGATCCACCTGGCACTGGACACAGCCCAGGAGTTGCCTGGATATGCTATCTTTATCATTCCTCTCAATCTCGAACCATGTGCGTATGACCCACTGATCCACTTAACCCCGGTCAATTATTTCGAAGATGGCGGTTATGAGCAGTTAAGACGTACATTAGTGTTCCAGGCACAGCAGTTGGGAGTCGCCGTCATTCCTCCGCCTCCCCCAGTGTTTCGCTGGTTTTGGACGGCTGCAAGGCGTATGCTCTCGTGGCTCAGGTGGGTTTTTGTGCCGGTGGTGGTCCTGTCGTTGCTCATTGTGGCATGTGCTGGGGTGTCTCTGGCAGTTCCACAATTGGTGAATCAAGTTTTTCCTCCTCTCACCGGCAAAATAGTGTTCAGATCTGACCGCGACGGCAATTATGAAATCTATGTAATGAATGCCGATGGCTCCAACCAGACGAGATTGACCTATGATGGAGCGAAAGATTCTTTTCCTGCCTGGTCGCCGGACGGTGGACAGATTGCGTTCCAGACTGACCGTAATGGCAATTGGGATATCTATGTGATGAACAGCAATGGATCAAACCAGCGGCAGTTGACGAGCGACGAAGCTCATGACATGTACCCGTCGTGGTCACCGGATGGCTCACGTATTGCATTTGCATCGGAACGTAGTGGTGATTGGGACATCTATGTGATGGACGCTGATGGTTCCCGTCAGGTGCGACTGACCGGCCACACCAAAGCAGATGCGTATCCGGCCTGGTCGCCAGACGGCAGGTTTATCGCATTCCAGTCCGACCGAGACGCTATTGCCAATGCTGAAGTCTATCTCATGGGGGTTGATGGCTCCAATCAAAAATGCCTGACCTGTGATATGGGAACCGAAAGAGGAAATGCGTATCCGGCCTGGTCACCCGACAGTACCTTCATTGCGTTCCGATCCTTCCCGAATTACGGAAACACAGAAATTTGCGTCATGCGGTTCGATGGCTCCGGGAAACGGCCGTTGACGAACAATAGGGTCGGTGATTCTTTTCCTACCTGGTCGCCGGATGGGAACCACATTGCATTTCAATCGAACCGCGATGGTAACTGGGATGTTTACGTCATGCCGAAATCTGGCTTTGGTCAGAAGCAGTTGACGACCAGTCTGGCCGATGACCGGTACCCAGACTGGTCGCCGTGAGATGGCAATGGTGGCAAGAAATCAGGTGGACCCTGACCATTTGTCATCTCCCCATCCCCCTCTTCGCTCCGGTCGCTCCTCAGAACTTCAGGTCGAGCAACTGCACCCGCGTAGCCTGGAGCCGGTCCATAATGATGTGGGCGAAGCGCTCCATCAAGCGATAGCCCAGTTCATAGTCTTCGTTGCTCTTGGTTCGCAGGCATTTGCCATCGAACGTGGTGGCCCGGGTGGTGTCGAGGGCCCGGGCATCGAAGCACCACTTATAGGGCGGGAAGAGCCACGACCAGCCAATCACATCGCCGGGTCCAATCGTCTGGAGGGTCACAGCCCCCCGTCCGGGCACAAACGTTTCCACGGTCACTTTGCCGTGCCGAATGACATAGAAGCAATTGGCTTCCTCCCCCTCGCGGAAGAGGAAATCGCCGGGGCCAAACTGGATATTGGAGGCACACCCGGCAATCGTCTGAATATGGTTCAATCGAAGGCCCTTGAAAAAATGGTGGTGCGTAAGAACATCCTCGATAGTCTGGATCGTATCCGTCATCTTCTTGTCTCCATGCGCTTGTAACTTGCTGACCGTATCATACCACAGATTCTCCCACCGCTCTGCTGAAGCACCTTCTGATGGGCACACCGTACGATAGACGGTGGGATTCCCGCGTTGCACGACTTCCCACAGACACGGTATAATGAAGAGCACCACAAGTTCATAGCGCTTCGGGTGAACTATGTGGCGCATGGCGCAGGTAGCGAATCGTCCCATCGTTCCCAGTATTCCATCGTTCCCGTATTCCATCATTCCGCCATTCACTCGCGTGAGCGATGCGCCAGCCGGCACCGTCATACCCTGGTTAAGATGCTTGGTTTTCATGAAACAGAGTGCCACCACCATTATCCAGACCCTTGCGCGACAGCGTGAGCATGGCCCCCACTCCCCCCTCCTCTCGGTGCTGCCCCTGGAAGCTCGCCATGGGATGCTCATCAGCAACCTGCCCATCAGCCCGCACCTTGCCCAGACCTGGGTCGAACTGACGGGGGCCCCCTTCTGCCAGCACCAGTCGCTCTGCCTGGCGGCCCTGCGCCGTGGCGAACCATTCGCTTTGGTGGGCGGAGGAACCGCCGCCCGGCAAACGCTCCACTTTCTGGTTCAGGAAGTTCTGTTCAAGGAGCGAGATATCCGGGTCATGTTCCTGCTGCCCAACGAAACTGCGGTCGAACTCTACCTGACCGAATTTGAGCAACTGAACCGTGAACTGGGTTCGCCGCTGACGGTCTGCCCCGTACGGCCAGGCAAGCTCCCCAGAGCCGCCCCCCTGGCAGACGTGCTGCTCACCACGCCGGTCGTGCTGCACGAACGGCTGCTGCGCTATCACGACCGCGCCTGGCACACCTTCTGGGACCAGATGGGCCTGCTCCTGCTGATAGACAGCGACAGCTACTACGGAGTCGCTCTCGCGCACCTTGCGGCCCTGCTGATGCGGAGCGCACGAATTGCGCCCGCCCCCCCTCTGATGGCCGCGACGGTATCCAGCGTGGAGGGGATAGACACCACCTTGTTCGAACTGAGTGGCCTGCCCTGGCGCATCATTCCCGTGGACGACACCCCCCACCACGCCACCGCGCTGGCAATCTGGCAGGGAGAAGAACGCCTGTCTGAAGCCGCCATGCTCGCCCTGCAATACCAGGTGCAAGGCTATGAGGTACACCTCACCTGCGACCAGGGAGAAATCCCCTTCCTGCTCTCACGCGTGGGGAACCACGCCGGGCGCATCAGCATCGGACCGGTGCCCTCCAACGCCGAGGTCCAGATCTTCGCCGGATACCCGCCCTCCAACACCCTGCTCCAACAAACCCTCATTGGCTCGTTCGACCAGACCCCGCGTATCACCATCCTGGTTCTGGGTCCGCTCCCGCTTGAGCGGACCTTGACCCGTCTGGTCCGAGAGCACGAACGTAGCCCAGGAGAAGGAGCCGCGGCCCTGCTCCATGCCCCCCCTCCCATCTGGATACCACCGCCTGGCAACATTTACATTGCTGCACACCACCTCCTGTGTGCCGCCCACGAACGACCCCTGACCGACGCAGAAGTGACCGACTGGCAGGCCAGCAAGCTGGTCGCCCATCTGGAGCAGCGCCGGCAGATGGTGCGGCTCCCGGTGACCGGAACCTGGCAACCGCTGCCCTCAACGGGAGACCCCTACGAAGGGTTCGGTTTCCTGACCGCCGGTAGTGTGGATGTGGCGATGTTTCTGGAGCATGGCGAGCCAGTCGGAACGATGACGATGACCTCGTTCGACCGTTGGGGCTTCAGAGGTGCGGCCCTCCCACCTGGCCGCAGTGGCTATCGCGTCGTGGCGCGGGATGAAGAAGCCGGCACCCTGACCCTGCAACCAGACCACGAAGGCCGGCGAACCTTCCCCCTGCGCCGCTGCGACGTGACTATCCGTGAAGAACGCGAGAGCCGGGTAGTCCGAGGCCGCCGCATCGGGTGGGGGCGAGCTACCATGGAAGAAGAAGTCTATGGCTACCGCGAAGTGAAGCCAGGAGGCAAGGCCGTTGACCAGGTCCTCGAACCATCGCTTACGACGCGGTGGACTGCCCCGGCGCTCTGGATTGACCTGCCCATGCAACTGCGCTCCACCGGACAGATGGTCGGGTGGTCGCTGGTTTCGGCGCTGCCCCTGGAGGTGCGGTGCCAGCCGGTAGACCTCGTTCCGGCCTATGACCACGACCAGAGCCGCCTGTATTTCATTGATGGGCAGCCGGGGGGCAACGGCCTGACCGAATGGTTGTCCCACTCATTCGAAGATATGCTGCCGCTCGCCTACGATATCGCGCTCGACAGTCGGGGCGACGAGTTGTTCGACCCGATGGGCCGGGTGGATATGGACTGGTTGCTCACCCTGCTTGGGGGAGAAGTCGCCGCGACGGATGACGACGGTCCGGGGGAATACCTGGAATTTGAGGAACCGCTCCTGCGGCTCAGGACCAGGCCCCCCGAAACCGAAGAGGTGGCGAAGGGTTCGGGCGGAAAGCCTCCCCCCCGGCGCGAAGAACGCCCCTCGCCATCGGCGTTTCCTCCCCCCCCGCCTGTGCCCGTCTCGGCAGGAGAGTCAGCAACTGAGGGAACCAGAGGAGCAACCAGCCGGCGCAAGACCCGAAATCGAAAAACGAAGGCAGAGCATCCGAAACAGCGGCCAGAGCCGGAGCCAGAGCCAGAGCCGCAAGAGATAGCCTCATCATCGTTTGCGGCAAAGCCCGGTGCGCGGGTGGCAGAGGTCAACGGGACCGGGCAGCAGTCGCAACAGAGACCAACGCCCCCCCTCCCGCCCCC
>JAAUSY010000136.1 GCA_012032475.1 Chloroflexaceae bacterium | reverse complement strand
CCTTTTTTTACGCGTCTGGGGGGCCGCGTGGTCGCTCCCCTACGTTGATTCATCCTGATGAACCTGCGGTCGTCAAGGCCATACTCCGCATCGTCAGCGACAATGGAAGTGCCAACCCGAAACACTTTTTTATCCATCACTCATCCTCTATCTTCAAGCGCTCGTTTTCAAAGTACATTTCTGGTGGGGATTGCACACCGGCCTCTATCATGAACCCCTCACGCTGCCAGAATCCACCTATTTCTACACGACCATCCCCAGAGCGTTTGTCTGGTCGCGGGTTTGCACGGCCCTGCTTGGCACCGCAACCGTCGGCACCCTCGCCACCTGGGGCGGGCGTCTGGTGGGCCAGCGCGAGTCCCTCACCGGCGCGGCCCTGCTGGCCCTTTCGGCCTGGGCCGTCATCCATGACCACTACATCACAGTAGATGGCCCCTCTGCTCTGACGGCGGCCCTGGCACTGATGGCGGCGCTCCAGGTGCTCCGGCGACCAACCTGGACGGCCTACCTCCTGGCTGGAGTGCTGGTCGGACTGGCTGCCGGAACCAAGTATCAGAATGTTCTGGTGGCGGCCCCGGTAGCCCTCGCGCACGGGCTTCACTGGCGGCGCGACGCGCTCGTCCGCAGCCCGCGGCTGATAGCCGCAGGGTTGGTGAGCATAGCTGTCTTTCTTCTCACCACACCCTACCTCGTTCTAGCGTTCGATGATTTCCGTCACGATATCCTGACCCTGCTTGAGTCCTACAGCGATGCGGCTCTGGCGCACGGCGATGTGACCGGCGCATGGCCGGTCGGGGCCTACCTGGCCTTCTCCTGGCGCGAGGGACTGGGGCCGGTTCCGTGGGTGCTGGCGCTGGTCGGGACGGTGGTCCTGCTCCGGCGCGACCCGGCCAGTGGGGCAGTCTTGCTGACCTTCCCGCTGCTGCTGGTCCTCGCCCTGCTGCGCCCCGAAACCCACTTCTACCGCAACCTGCTGCCCGCCATCCCACCGCTGATGCTCCTGGCAGGCATCGGGGGGATAGCCATACTTGACCGTCTCCAGGAGACGCTTGCGCAGCTCCCCCGTCTGCAAAAGGTCGCGGCTCCTGCTCGCAGCAGCAGGAGAAGGGCTATCGGCGTGCTCTTCGTTCTCGCCTTGCTCATCCCCTCGTTCGGGCCGGCGTTCCAGGCCAGCGCCCGGCTGTCCCAACCAGACAGCCGCGTGCTGGCCCAGGAATACCTGCGTCAGGAGTGGCCGGGGGTCCGGGTGGCCGTCGAACTTTCGCACCCCCTCCGGTGGGGCAATGTGGCTCAGTCAACCGATGTTCACTACCTGCCCCTGCACCCGGTGGCGTGGTATCGCCAGCAGGGATATGGCCTGCTGCTGGCAAATTCTGGCCGGCGCGGTGGGCGAGATGCCTGGACCGCGGACTATGCCCCCCTCCTGGAAGCGGGGAGGGAAGTGGCATCGTTTGGGGGGCGCACCAGCGGGTTGCTCGGTCCTCGCATGAGCATCATTGACATTGGTCTGACAACCGAGACCATCCCTTCTCACTCGCCCCACGTTCGTCTCGGTCCGCTCCAGGTTCTGGGGACAACCGTTGGCCGGGTGGAAAACCCCGACGGCACCGGGCCGGAGATGCGGATGGTGCGGGACCTCCAGCCGGGGGAGACGCTGGCGGTCAATGTCTTCTGGATGGCGGAGCGCCCGGTTCCCCCGGCTCCCTACACCGTCTTTCTGCACCTGCGCAACCAGGAGGGAACCACCGTGCTCCAGCGCGACGCCCCCCCCTGGCAGGGGTTGTTTCCCCCGGAGACCTGGGTCCCCGGCACGCTCGTGGTGGAGCACCTGGCAATGGAATTGCCCGCAACTATCACACCGGGGGACTATCGCCTGGTGATGGGGTTGTACCACGGAGCAACGTGGGCACGGTTCCCGGCTTTTGCGGGCACGGCCCACCTTGCGGATGATGAAGTTGACCTGGGGCCGGTCAGGATTCTGCCAGGCGTTGCCGTATCTTCGCCACCAGTTCGCTCAGCACCAGCGCCGTAGCTCCCCAGACCTTGTGGCCGTGCAGCGCAAAATAGGGCACCAGCATCGGGGTTCCGTCAAGCGTCCATTCCTCCACCACCACGGTTGCCGGGTCGAGCAAGCGACCAAGCGGCACACTGAATACTTCTTCAATCTCCAGCGAACAGGGCGAGAGCAGCGGGGGAGCCGGCAGAAAGCCGACCACCGGGGTCAGGAGAAAGTTGCTGGCCGAGATATAGACCGTCGAAAGGTTCCCCCACACCTCGATGTCAGCGGGGGCAATGCCCAGTTCTTCGTGGGTTTCTCGCAGGGCTGTGGCAACCAGGTCGTCGTCGTCCGGGTCAACGGCCCCGCCCGGCAGCGACACCTCGCCGCCGTGACGGGTGAGGGTCTTGCTCCGCACAGTGAGCAGCAACCAGAGGTCGCTATCGCCATCCTGGGGATAGAGCAGCACCAGTGCCGCCGCCTCCCGCGGGATGACCCCCGCGTCGGGAGCCATCTTGCGCAGGACGGTGCCGGACTCGGCAGGGCTGCGAGGAAGCAGCAGCAGGCGCTGGTCAATCGGGGTCGGGTCGGCTACCGCCTGAGCAACCAGCACCAGCAAGGGCTGCCATGGCATCGTTCGTCGGGATGATTGACTCATTGGCTACCGGCGGCGTGGAAACGCATGGGCGCTGGCAGGCAAAAACTGCCTGGCATCGGGTTGATAGAAATAGGGCGTAATCTGAATGGTCTGGTCGTCAATGTCCACCAGGTGGAACGAGTTTTTCCCGCGGTCGTGCCCGCGCCCCCGGCGCGAAGTCGTTGTCCCACACTGGCTGATGATAGTATCCTGGTGGGGTCCCGGCTGAAACCCGTTGGTCGTCCCAACGTAGGAGACATGGGTGTGGCCGCAGAGAAAGAGTTCCACCCGGTGGCGGTTCATCAGGTGCAGCGCATCGGCAGCGTTGGCAATCTTCGGGCGGCGCTTGCTGGAGGGTGGGTCCACCACGTGGTGGTGCAGTACTAGCACCCTGCACCCACCGGGGTCAGCGCGGGAGAGCGCATAGTCGAGCGTGCGTATCTGGGGGGCGTGCAAGCGCCCCCCATCTATGGTCAGGCCGTGGGCCGTGCATCCGCCAACTACGGTCAGGCCGGGCCGCGCAAACACCGGGTTGAGTTCGGGCGAGATGAAGCGGCGATAGCGCCGCAGCGGGTAGAACAGGCGATAGTATCCATTGAATAACGAAACATCATGGTTGCCCGGCACCACCAACTGCGGGCCGGGCAGCAGCTTGAGATAGGCCGCGGCTGCCATCAGTTGCCCGGTCAGGTCGGCCCGCAGCACAAAATCGCCAGAGATAACCAGCAGGTCGGGCTGAATATCGTGGGCCTGGCGCACCAGTTGTTCGGCAACGGTCAGATCAAAGTGCCAGCTGACATGCAAATCGGAAATGTGCATCAGCGTGTAGCGCAAGCGGGTGCTCCTTCCTTACCTTACGCGTCACTCGTCACGTGCTACTGATATCTCTCAGCGGAGTTTGTCGCGGTAGGTTGCGTAGTTTTCCACATCCTTCGAAACGTAGATGGACCCGATAGCCCAATCGTTCCCCCAGTGCCAACCAGCGGTCCCCTGCGCGTCCGGCTGGCGAAACCCGTCTCCAACCAGGTAGGGCGGAATCAGGTCGCCGCTCCAGCGGTGGGTGAGGAAAATGCCGCCCACATCGTCAACGAGTATTTGCTCCGCCTGACGGAACATCTCCAACCGCCGCTGCGGGTCACCGGTCAGGCTGTTGGCCTCGCGCACCAGCGCATCGTAGGTTTCGTTTCGCCAGGCGTGGCGACCCGTCGAAACCCACACCCCAAGCAGGTTCGATGGGTCGAGGTAGTCCATCCCGTAGGACACCACTCCGAAGGGGATTTGCGTGGGGGTGGCGTTGAGCCAGTCCATAAAGACCGTGTAGTCCTTGGTGGCAACCTCGATAGGGACCCCCAGGCATTGCTGGATGGACGCTGCCGTAGCGCGGTAGACGGCGGTTAGCGTTTCTGGCTCGTTGCGCTGGAGCATCGTCAGCGCGGGGAAGCCGGCCCCCCCCGGATAGCCCGCGTCGGCAAGATAGCCCTTTGCCTGCTCGCAATCATACTGCTGGTAGGGACGCATGGTTCCGGTGGTGTCCGAACCAGGGAAACCCGGCATCAGCATCCCGTAGGCCGGCATGGCGCGGATCTCGCCAAAGACGTCCCGGACTATTGTTTCGCGGTCTATGGCATGGGCAAAGGCTTTGCGCACCCGCACATCGTTGAATGGCGGGTTATAGGTGTCAAAAAAGAGATAGTCCGTCCGAAACTCGCCATAGTGTTGCAGGTAGTTGTCCTTCAGAATGGGGTCCTGCTCAATCACCTCGTAATCTTCGGGGAGCAAGAAGAGGTGGCTGATATAGTCTATCTCGTGGTTCCGAAAGGCGAGAAAAGCCGTGTCCATGTCGCGGTATTCGCCAATGAGCCGCTGGAGCCGGGGCTTGCGGTAGCCCTGGTAGGTGGGGTTGGCGACCATTTCAATGCGCACCAGCGGTTCGTACACCGTCAGGAGAAAGGGACCCGACGAGACCGAGGTTTCGACCCGGCTGTTATAGTTTGGGCCATAGGTTTCCAGGGCTTTCTTCTGGAGCACATAGGAGTTTTGCATCATCGAAGGAAACGCCGGTTGGGGCGTTTCGGTGGTGAATTCCAGGGTCAGGTCATCCACCGCCCGGACGCCCAGTTCTTCCGGAGGGAGCGTCCGTCCCATCACCGCGTCCCAGTTCTTCAGCACCCCCGAATAGAACCAGCCAAAGTCCCACTTATAGTCCGGGTTGGCAATCATGCGATAGGTTGCTTCCCAGTCATAGGCAGTCAGCGGGGTTCCGTCGGACCACACCAGACCGGGCCGAAGGAAGAAGGTCCAGGTCAACCCATCTGCCGAAACCTCCCACCGCTCGGCAGAGGCCGGTATCACATTGAAATCTTTGTCGAAGGTCACCAACTGGTCTTGAAACAGGTCGTTGAGCTTGCCTTCTTCCAGGCAGATACGTTCATACACAGAGACCGCAAAATCGAAGATAGTCTGGTTGCGCGAGATATCGCAGGCAACTTTGTAGGTTTGCAGGTGGTAGGGCGCGGCATCGTCGGGCAGTCGTTCGCCATAGATAGTCGTGTAGACCGGAGCTGGCTCCTCCGCGGCGTCCGGCAAGGTTGGTGGCGGCGGGGTTGCTGCTCCACTCATCGCGGTTGCGGTGGGCACTCCCGGAGATGGTTCAGTCTCGGTCGTCGCACCACCGGGAGCCTGGCTATTTGGTGGAGTTGTGTCTTCTGGCTGCGGGATGGGAACATCGCAGGCAACCAGGGAAAGCACCAGGAACAGCACCAGGGATAGGCCAGGAAAGCACTGAAGAATTCTGGTCCGTTGATACATCGTTCGAAACATTGTTCGGTCCTCAGTTGTCTCACGTATTTTGGGTAACCACATGCTTGCTGCAAATTTATTGTACCATGGATAGTACGACGATCTGGTGAATTGGTGATTCCCCGAAGGTCGGGGAGGTACCACCTCACCAGGCATCGCCACGTATCACGATGTATCCCTATCGAAAGCAAAGCAGAGCAGCATGAAGCGTGTACTCTCAACCCTCGCGGCGCTGACGTCCTCGCGATGGGTGCGTATCGGCGCAGGAACGTTCCTGGGGGGGGTCTTCCTCTACCTTTCCTTGCGCCATGTTGACTATCGGGAAGTGGGGGCGACGCTCGCCCAGGCCGACGGGCGCTACGTGGGTCTGGCGCTGGTGAGTGTTGCCATCAATACGCTTGCCAAGGCAGTTCGGTGGAAGACGCTCATCGGGGTGGCAGGGGCGGCGCTTCCCTTTTCGCGCCTGCTGGGGTTGCACCTGGTGGGGCAGATGCTCAACAAGTTTCTGCCCGCCAGATTTGGCGATCTGACCAGGGCGTATGTGGTTGGGGGGCTGATGGTACCGGGGCGCACCTTTGCCCTGGGCACGGTGGTTCTGGAAAAGCTCCTGGATATGCTGGCCTATGTGCTGCTGTTCTTTTTGCTCATCATCCTGCTCCCGCTCCCGGCCTGGGTCAGCGACTCGGTCTATGTGCTGTCGCTGGTCACGTTCCTCTCGCTCGCTGGCGTCGTGCTCCTGCTCCTGCAACGCGACTGGTTCTTGCGCTGGTTGGACCGGGCCATCGGGTGGCTCCCGGTGCAGATCTCGGCTCCGGCCAGAGACCGCGTGCAATCTGGCCTGATGAGCCTGGAAATTCTCCGCCACCGCGCCGACCGCTTCAAGCTGGTGGGATGGACTGTGCTTATCTGGGGCACCGCGCTTGCCAACAACTACCTGGTGTTGCTGGCGCTGCCGATGTCCCTGGAACGGCCTCTCGTGGCGTCCCTGCTCATTCTGGTCACGTTGCAGGTTGGCATCTCGCTCCCGACCGCGCCGGGCACCATCGGGGTTTTCCAGTATATCTGTGTGGTTGCGCTAGGGCTTCTGGGGGTCGGACCGGCGCTCGCCTTCAGCTACGGGGTACTGCTCCACGCCGTTGTGATGCTGCCCACCACGCTGGTCGGGGTGGGCTTCCTCTGGGCGTGGGGCATGCCTGGCAAGCAGGCGGCGCGAGAGGAACCACGAGCGATGAGTGATAGGGGCAATGAGTGATGAGTGATGAGCCAGGTCGGAGCGCGAGATGCCGTGCCCCGACCTGTTGAACGGGTTTCTCCCCTACTGCCCCACTATGGCCGGCACGACCGGCACCAGCGGAACTTCCGGCAGCATCGTCGGCATGATGACCCCCGCGGGTTCTGCCACAGCCGACGGAGCAGCTTCCTCTTCCTGGTCGGTGCCGGCTGGTGGCGCTGGCTGCGACACAGGAGTGAGTTCCACCGTTATCAGATGCACCGGCTCTGCCGGCGGCTCCGTCACGGGGCGTGGGGGTGGGCGATGGCTCCGCCGGTGGGTGACGGCTCTGCCGGTCGGCTCCGTCACGGGCGTGGGCGTGAGCGACGGTGTGGATTCTGCTGGTTGGTCTCCTGGCAGCGAAACCGGCGTCAGTTGCACCGGCACCAACCGCACCGGCACCACCTGCCGCTCAGGCGTGGCGGTCGGCTCCGCCGTGGCCGGGGTGGGCGTGGCAGTCGGCTCCGCCGTCGGAGACAGAGCAGTGGTCGTGGGTGATAGGACGGTTGCCCCTGCGCCCACGGCAACCACGATGAACGGCTCATCTACCGGAGACTGTGGGGTGCTCGTAGTCGTTTCAGTGGCGGGGAGCGGTATACTTGTGGTCGTCTCGGTGGCGGGGAGTGGCGTGCGCGTGTCTGATGGAGGGGCGCAGGAAGGTTTCTCGCCCGATTCATCGGTGATGATGACCTGCTGCATGGTAATCCACTCGCTGCGTCGTTCGGCGCGGTCTACGGCCTGGACCCGCAGCACATAGCATCCAGGGAGCAGGCCCGCAAACCCGGCCCCATGGTAGTCGTTGAAGGTATCCGACGTTCCATTCGGGTCGTCCCCCAGGTAGTAGAAGTAGCCGGCCACCCCGGAACCGTTGCCATCGCTGGCAGGTTCCCAGGAAAGATAGACTGACTGCCCGGCGTCGGGGGTATAGACCCGTTCGGGAACGGTATCTGGCAGGGGAAAGGTGGGGTCGGCGGCGTCGTAGCCGATGGGGCCGAACGAGGCCAGCGTCTGGTGCCCATAGACATCCCAGGCCCGCACCCGGATCGTGTGGTAGCCCTCACCTCCCCAGGAAAGCTGCATATAGCCCGTGTCGGTCTGAAAATCGGGAGCCTCGCCCCCTGGCTCATCGTCAAAGGCCTGGCTGAAGCCGCGAACCTGGCGGTCGTCGCTGACTTTGAACTCAATGCGCTGGTCCTCTCGATACCAGCGGTTGGCCTGGGCCGCGCTGGTAAACTGGACCCCCGGTGGGTTCGGGTCAGGATTGTCACGGGCAACAAAGCGCCGACCATAGTGCTGGTTGCAACCCGAAAGCTCCGGAAAGCTATACCCATCGGCAAAATTCAGGGGAACCGTCCGGCGGCTGAAGTAGGACCCACTGGGCGAATAGTACAGGCTAAAGTGGAGATGGGCATAGCCATTGATCCGGCCTATCTCCTGCCCCTGAACGATACGGGACCCTGGCCGGGTCACGTAGGCCTGGCTCATGTGGGTGTATTCGGTGTAATAGTGATTGCCGTGGCTGACAATCAGGGTTCCGCTGCTTGGAGTCCAGAAATGCACGACCCCATCGGCGGCGGCCCGCACCGGTGCCCCGACCGTGGAGCCGTGCAACCGGGCAAAGTCAATCTCATGGCCTTCCCAGTGGGTGCCACAAAAATAGCCCTGGATGACGTTCCAGGTCTCGCCCACGGGCGTTGGGAGCCAGATTTCGGGTGGACCGGCAGGAAGGGCCAGGGTTGGGTTAGGGCGCAACATCGTGGTTGCGAAGACAAGCACCGCGAACAGGGCTATCAGGCGTCGAAAAAACAGCGTGGTTCGACTGGTCATACTGGTCATAAAAACGAGGACCTCCTTGTTATCGACGTGGATATCAGGATACCGATGGATGATGACGAATGCATGACGAATGCATGACGAATGAACAAAGTCATAAACGTGGACTTTGCATGAGAATCACCACCAAGAACTCCCCTGCCTGGTCTACTCTAGCCATTCGGAGCAGAACCACCGGGGAGTACCTGGTTCATGATGGTCAGGGACCTTAACATGTATATATATGTCGGGTATGTTCCGGGTACATCAAGGTATCGCAGAACAAGGCCCACTTGTTCAGGTACGCACAAACGTTTCTTCACTTCCGTCAGACCGCAAAACGCGTTGAAAGATACCACAAGGCAGCAACGTTGTCAAATGCTGCTGGCATTCCCGGCATCTATCGGTCATCCGTCATGCCAGTGAAAAAGCCATGCTATAATGAACGGGAATGGCGCAGGCTACGAGAGAGCAGGGGGTATGGAGCAAACCGTCCTCAACCAACGTTACGAACTCAAACAGCGAATCGGGGAAGGAGGGATGGCGACCGTCTACCAGGGGTTTGACCTTCGCCTCAACCGGCGCGTGGCAATCAAGGTGCTCCATCGCCACTACGTCCACGACCCCGACTTCCTGGCGCGGTTTCGGCACGAAGCCCAGGCCGCGGCCATTCTCAGCCACCCCAACATCGTCAATGTGTATGACGTGGACCAGGATGGCGACCATCACTACATCGTGATGGAATATGTGGATGGCGTGAACCTGAAGATGCTCATCAACCGCCACTCGCGGCTGCTGGTTGCCACCACGGTGGCTGTGGGCGAAGAAGTGGCCCGCGGGTTGGAGGCCGCGCACCGGGTGGGGTTAGTGCATCGGGACATCAAGCCTGCGAACATCATTGTCACCCCCGAAGGCCACGCCGTCATCACGGATTTTGGCATTGCCAAGAGCCACCTGAGCACCACCCTCACGCAGACCGGCGTCACCTTCGGGACGGTGGACTACCTTTCTCCCGAACAGGCCCAGGGACGCAAGGCCACCCCCAGTTCGGATATCTACGCCCTGGGGGTTACGCTCTACGAGATGCTCACCGGGCGGCTCCCCTTCACGGGCGAAAGCCCGGTCACGGTGGCGATGCAGCATGTCAGTGCTCCCCCCCCGCCCCTGCGCCAGTTCAACCCCCAGGTACCGCCCAACCTGGAGGCCCTGGTGCTTCAGACGCTCGAAAAGGAACCGCACCTGCGCCCGGCCAGTGCCCAGGAACTCGGTCAGAAGCTGCGGGCCTATCGTGTGCTGGCCGACCAGCAGACGCTGGCGACCCCCCAGGCAACTTCGCTGCCGGTGCGTGCCACCCCGGCGCTGCCGGGCGAAGCGCCCGGCAACCAGCCAGGGAGCTACCGCAATGGCGAAGACCGGTCACCTTCGTTGCCCTACCCGGTGGCTATCCGAGCACCGCACCACCCAGGAATGGCCGGCAGCCACGCGGGAGGAGGCGCCGGGGGGCCAATGGGGCTGCGCATGCCCCACCAGCCGGCTGGAAACACTATCCCTCCGCCCCGCTCCAATGTGTCTCGCGCCCCACAGCAGCAGGGAATCGGGTGTGGCATCTTGATCGTGGGGATGCTGGTGCTGGTCGGGGTCATTGGTCTGGTGCTGGCATTTAGCAGCGGAATGTTCGACTCGATGCTGGCAGGGTTCGATGACCAGGAAACCCGGTCATCGCTGGTGCTGACGCGTATTCCCGCGCCGACCGGGGAACCGACGGCTTTGCCCTTGCCCACCCCGACGCTCACCCCGACGCTCACCCCGACCCCCACAGCGGTTCCAACCGTGGTGGTGCCGAATATTATCGGCAAAACGGAGCAAGAAGCCCGCCAGTTATTGGAAGCGGCGAACCTGGTGCCCGTGGACGGTGGGGTTCGTCACGATGACGTGATTCCCGCCGGGGCGGTGGTTGAGCAGAACCCCCCGGCCGGAACGGTGCTGCAACTGGCCGGGGCCGACCCATCGGGCAACGGCGACGAATTCGCCCCACGCCCCGAAGTGACCTACCTTCGCAGTCAGGGGCCGGCCATCGTCTTTCTGGAGGTTCCCAACCTGACTGGGCTGCACGTTGACCATGCCCGAATGCAGGCCGAACAGACCGGACTGGTGGTCGAAACCAGCGAAGAAGCCAGCACGTTCTTCTCCGAAGGGTTTGTCACGCGGCAGGAGCCGGCTCCTGGGCACCGCGTCCGGGCCGGGGAGGTGGTACACCTGTTTGTGAGCGTGGGCGACAGGGTCCGGGTGCCTGACCTCCGATGGATGAGCGAGGAGGAAGCCAAACAACGCCTGGCGGCTCTCGATGGGCTGTTCTACTCGTGGAGCGACATGCAGGGGCCGGATAAGTTGGGGGGGGATTATTACAAGTTCAGCCCCGGCACGGTGGTGAGTATGGAACCCGGTCAGGACGAGTGGGTGCCACGCGGGACGGGGATAACCCTTGGAGTGCGTGAATATTAGGCAGGAAAGCCTTTCGGGATTTTCAGGAACAGAACAGGGTAAAGAGTGCATGAACCAATTTCTTGCTCGTTCAGCCATTGCCGATATTGCAGAAAAAGTGGAGGCCGGGGAGCGGCTGAGTTATGATGATGGGGTGCGGCTCTACGCTTTGGGCGACTTGCTGGCCCTGGGGATGCTGGCGGACCGGGCCAACGACCGCCGCAACGGAAAGCGGGTCTACTTCGTCCAGAATCGCCACATCAACCCGACCAACATTTGCGCGGCCCACTGCAACTTCTGCTCCTTTCGGCGCAACGGAGATGAGCCAGACGCCTACGTCTGGAGCGTCGAGGAGATTATCGAACGCACCAGAAAGACCTTCACCGAGCGCACCCGCGAGTTTCATATCGTCGGGGGGTTGCACCCGGATCTCAAGCTCGATTACTACTGCGACCTGCTGCGGGCGCTGAAGCACCACTTTCCTGCGGTGCATCTCAAGGCATTCACGGCGGTGGAGATTGACTTTCTGGCGCGTATCTGCGGGATGGACTGGGAAGAGGTGTTGCAGGCCTTGCGAGCCGCCGGGTTGGATGCCATGCCAGGCGGCGGGGCGGAAATCTTCCACCCCCGTGTGCGGCGCAAGCTCTGCCCGGAAAAGGTGGTGGGCAAGGGGTGGCTGGCTATTCACGGCATTGCCCACCGGCTCGGGCTGCGCACCAATGCGACCATGCTCTACGGGCACATCGAGCAACCCGAAGACCGCGTGGACCATCTGCTCCAACTGCGCGAGCAGCAGGACCAGACTGGCGGGTTTGTGACCTTTGTACCGCTGGCGTATCACCCGGAGCATAACAATCTGGGGCGGAGCCGCAACCTCCGGTTTACCACGGGGGTCGAAGACCTGACCAATCTGGCGGTGAGCCGCCTGATGCTCGACAACTTCCCCCATATCAAGGGCTACTGGGTGATGCTGACGCCCAAATTGACGCAGCTTTCGCTGTCGTTCGGGGTGAGCGATGTAGACGGCACGGTGGTTGAGGAGCGAGTCTACCACGACGCTGGTGCCCGCACCGACCAGGGAATGGACCGCCACGAACTGGCCCACCTGATTCGCTCGGCGGGGAAGGTTCCGGTCGAGCGCGACGCGCTGTATCAAGAAGTTGAGGTCTATACGTGACTACCCTTGCTGTCGGCACCATTGATTATCTCAACACGCATCCAGTCGAGTATCACCTCGACCACTATTTGCCGGGCGTCCCCCGCATGCGCGGGGTGCCAACGGCTGTCAACCGCGCCCTCCTGAACGGGCAGGTGGCAATCTCTGCTATCTCTTCCTACGAGTTTGCGCTCCACACCGATACGCTGCGGTTGGTGCCGGGGTTGTCCATTGCTTCGATGGGGGCCGTCAACAGTGTGCTGCTCTTTTCGTGGCGGCCGACCCGCGAGAGCTGAATGGGGCACCGGTGGCGCTGACCGACCATTCCATCACCAGTGTGAATCTGCGTGCGGGTGTTGTGCGAGCGAGTGCTACC
>JAAUSY010000001.1 GCA_012032475.1 Chloroflexaceae bacterium | reverse complement strand
GTCGAGGATCTTCAGGAGGGCGGGTTTTTCAGGAGGGCGGGGTTTTCAGTGGAATGTGCCGTGGCGGGGTGGTCGTGGGCGGGCAGTAGAACATATATTCGCTGCGGCTCGCGCAACTGGAACCACCCGCTCAACAGGTACGGCTTCAGGGGCTTTCGGTTGTTCCTCCCCTCGAACGTACGTTCTGGGGTTCTGGATTCTGAATCCTGAAATTCTGATTGCTGACCATGCTGAAGTTCTGAGCAGCCGGTGGGTGGCGGAGGGAGTGGGGGATGCCCGCTCACGCCTCGTCCACGGCCCCGCGCTCGGCAAAGAATTCTCGCAGCGGGCCGACCCGCCCCTCGCCGCGGACCTTCCAGTAGTGTTCCTGCTCCAGGCCGCGGGCCCCGCCCATCCGCATCCCCTGGCAGTTCATCCGCACATCCAGCACGCGGAGGCGCTTGCCGAACGAAGGACTGGCCGGGTTGGTGTCCCAGATGACCATCTCGCCCACCCCGCCGCCGACGAGGGAGTCCCCGTCGGGGCTGAAGCAGGCCGACCACAGCGAAGGGAACGACGCCACCTGCGTCCAGTGGCTCGTGCTCCAGAGGCCGGAGGTGTGCCCCCCCACCGAGGCAATCGCCGCGTAGCGGCCATCGGGCGCAAAGGCGATGCCGCGGGTGAAGTAGTCATCTTCGGCCTCGATGCTCCCCTCCGTCAGGATGGCCTGGAACTGGTAGGTGTCGGTGGCCCAGAGCGTCACCCGGGCCCCCTCCAACCCCGCCAGCAGCAGCGAGCCATCGGGCGAATAGCCCACCGAAAAGACCTTCTTGCCACGCGGCTGCAACATATGCCCCTTGACGGCCAGCGAAGCCGCATCCAGAATGAAGATGTTGCCGTTGTGGCTCCCGACCGCCAGTTCGGAGCCATCGGGGTGCAGCGCCAGGCACGAGATGGTGCTATCGGTGGCCTGGAGGGTCGAAACAATGCAGGCCCGGGCCGGGTCCACGCGGCTGATGCTCCCATCCTTGCCCGCAACCAGCAGCGACGTTCCGCCGTCGGTCCAGCACAGCCCCCGCGCATAGGTTGCCCGCAGGCCCGGAATGGTCATCTGGTGCCAGTCAGTGGTGTCCCACAGGCAAATCTGGCTGCCCTCGCCACCGTGCCGAGCAGCGCCCCCGTCGGCGCAAACGCAATGTGCAGCATGTGGCCGCTGCCCCAGCGGAGGTGGCGCACCTCCTCGAACGAGTGGGTGTCCCAGATGCGGACAATGCCATCCTCGCCCCCGCCGGCCAGCCACCGCCCATCGGGACTCCACGCCACCGAAAAGACCCGCACCGTCTCCTCGACCAGGGCATCCACCAGGTCCGCTTCGCGCAGGTCGGCGCCGGTCAGGGTGCAGAGCGACAGATTGGACTTGCGCAGGCACGCCCCATACAGGTTCGTTCCGCTCAGGTCGCTCCCGCTCAGGTCGGCCCCGGCCAGCACGGTGTGGGACAGGTCGGCCCCCGCAAACGCCCCCCCCAGCATCCGCAGGAGCGTGGCGGCATTGCCCCCGATGTACCGCACCTGCTCCGGGGTCTTCTTGCGGGTTTCGGCTATGATGTGCCACAGCCGCTCCGGGGCGTGGTCGGCCATCATCCCCGGCAGCAAATCCCCGATGGCGCTGTGCTGATAGTCTTTGAGCGCCACGGCCCCGAAGGTTTCGGCCAGTTCGCTCATCGCCTTCCGGGGGATAGCTAACTCACAAAGCTGGCTCTCAGCGCCGCAGTAGCCTTCGAGAAACGCTGGCGAAAGGCACCCAAGCTCCGCTGCAAACTTATAGGCGACGAAATATTCCGCCAGGCTCTTGTGGGCAAACTCATAGTATCCGGCGGCATTGCGCCGCAGCAGCGTCTGGTTGCGCAGGTCATAATCCCACGTATCCAGTTCATACTGGTTCTGCACCCGCTCGCCAAAGAACGCCCGGATACGGTGGGGAATGTCGCTGTAGTGAAACTTCAGTTCGCCGCTGCGAATCATCTCCCAGGCCAGTTCGCACAGAAAGTAGAGCTTGTCCGCCGTGGTCGAGAAGGTGCGTTTCGTGCCAATATTGCGCAGCAGGAGCGCGTCCGTGGCATACAGATAGACCTGGGCGGGGCGTTCGAGGCTGCTTTCTCCCCATTCTTGCAGCGCCGCGAGCAGCAGCTCAATCTGCCCCGGTTTGCGGGCCATCTCCGCCAGCCGGGGCGACTGGAGCAGCCGGCCCGCCAGCGCCGGCCCCTCCCTGGCCCCCAGGCGCAGCGTAATCACCCGGCGAATCTGCTCGTCGTGGAACGGCTCCAGGTAGAGCACCTCGAACCGCGGAGGCGAGAGCATAATCATCCGCCGCTGGTGTTCGCCGCTGCCGGCGCGGTGCTCGGCGGCCCTGGCCCAGCGGAAATACTCCGTGCGGCTGGTGAGCAGCACCTTGCTGTTCTCCGCCACCAGGTCGGCCAGCTTCCAGAAGGTGTCCACCACCGTCTGATATTCTTCCTGGCGGGACATCTCATCGAAGCCATCGAGAATGAGCAGCAGCTTGCCGCAGCGGTTCACCTCCTCGAACACCTTGAACGCGCTCCCAATCAGAGGGAGCTTGTAGGTTTCCAGCAGCGCATCATTGACCATCTGCTGCATGCTCGTCGTTCGGGCAAAGTCGCGCAGCGTCACGAGCAGGGGCAGCCGCTCATGCACCGGGTCCTTGAGGTAGCGCTTGAGCTGGCGGTCGGCATAGTGGAGGCAGAACCAGGTCTTCCCCGTGCCAAACGCCCCCAGAATGGTCAGGTGGCTCTTGCCGCGCTCATTGAGCCAGATGTCTACATAGTCATCCAGGCTTTCGTAGCGCTTCTTCACCGTCTCGCGGTCGCCCGGCCCGAACTCCTGCTGGTAGCAGCGCAGGTCCACATAGAGGTTCAACAAGCGCTCTTTCTCGACCAGCGCGGTCAGGGCATCGAAGTAGGGTCCCCAGATTTTCTGCTGCAAAAACTCGGCCAGCGTGAACACCTCGACCGCGTCGTATGCCTCCTCGTCGCCGCGCTGGCGCACCACATCGGGCACGCGGCGGTCACTGATGAGCCACCCTTGCGGGGTTCGGCGGTCAAGGGTTCTTTCCAGCGCCTCCAGGTGCGGAACCTTGATTTGCCCGCTGACGCAGCGCACCCGGATGCGCTGGCGGACCGTTCCCAGGTCCATCTTCGCCAGCATCTCCACGGTGGCTTCGCCGCACGGCTGCGGCAGGGTCACTTCATAGCGCGTCGCCCGCAACCAGGTCCGCACCTCGTCGGCCAGGTCCAGCAAGGGGCCGCGCTGCTGGATGGCCTGGAAGGCCTGGACGACCTCAGCCGGCAACACCTCCTCCCGCTCATAGGCCTCCACCCCGGAGTCGGTATCAATATGGAGCGGGATGCCGTTCATGCGCAGGATGCTGAGCACCGGGGCGTTGCGGCTCTGAAACTCGGTGATGAACGCATCATGGACAAACGAACCATACTGTCTGGCGTCGTCCACGTGCAGAAACGTGATGAGGCGAATGACGTTCCGGGCAATGAAGATGGCGCGGGAGCGGCTGTGCAGCCACCAGTAGGCCACATTGCGCGGGTCCAGAACATAGCGGTTGATCGTCTCGATGCTCACCCGATTCACCTCGATATCCAGTTCGCTGGCAAGGCGGAGCAGCGCCACCACGAGCTGTTTGCGCCCGCCGGGGTCAAACTTGAAGGTAAGCGGGCAATCGGTAATCGGCAGCCCCGCATGATACTGGCACACGTCCACCAGGTCGTCTACGAGGTCTCTGGGAATGGTCATCGCCGCCGGCCCCAGGTCGGTTTCGCCGGTCTGGCTGGCATACTCAACCCAGGCCGCCGAAAGGTAGTGATGATTCTTGCGGATTTCCTTCTGCTGCTCCACCGCATAGGTATACCGCCGCGGTGCTCCCCCGGCTCCCCCGGCCATCGTGACAGTCAGGGTGGGGGTCGTAAACGTCACATCGAACCGGGCACCCAGGTGCTCGGCCCGCTCGCGCACCTTCGGCATCGCCACCACATCGCACTGCATGCCGATATCGTGCAGGTAGATACCCGCCAGGAGGAGGTACATTTCGTAGTCGGAAAGGTTGCGCCCGTCGTTGGCCTCCAGCAGGCGGACCGCAAACCCCATCAACCGCTTGCAATAGTCCGGGCCGTGGTCTGTTCCGTCCTGGATAATCCGGCCCACCTCGGTGTTCCAGATATATTCTGCGACATGGCGGATGGACCCCAGGCTGGCCCGGAGGGTCGGGTCGTTCACGCGGGCGCGCAGCAGGCTTTCGGCGTCCGGGGTACCCTCGGCAAGCGCTTCTGAGTGGGTCAGGGGGATATTCCGCTGGTGGGCATAGTCCTGGAGCGTTCGGAGCAAGCGCTCATACCCCTGACGGTCGAAGAACGGAGGGTCGGGCCAGGGCGACCGAGCGGCTATTGCTTCGGGCACCTCGCAGGCTTCCAGCAGTAGCGGAACCAGCAACAACGACTCCGCCGGGCGCTCCAGGGCGCTTTCCAGCATCAGCCGCACTTCCGAAGAAGCCGACTGGGAGCGCACCAGGAACATAGACGAAAGACCCAAAATGATGACCTCGGAGGTGCGAACTGCCGCAATCATTTCGCGGCTCCAATCCTGCCCCGGCAGGACCTCTTCCTCATCGAACCATGGAACCATCCCATCCGCACGGAGCCGGCGATAGAGGAGACGCACCGTCGAGCGGTCATTGGCAGCATAGCACAGAAAGATGCGTAATGGAGACAGGGATTCTGGTTTGTTTGTCATACCCATAACCATGATAGCCAATCTTCCAGTCGTATTCTTCGTTGCGCCTCCCCATCTCCGAAACTCAGCATCAGGAGGCGCAGCGGGCACCAATCCAATTGCCTGGGATGATTACGAACCGTGACCGAAGCGCCGCACGATTTGTCGAATCAGCGCGGTCGTTGAATGCCCCTCACGGTAGGGCAGCAACACCACCTGCCCACCATACGCTCGCACCACCCGCGCCTCTGGCAGCCGGTCCGCGTCGGGCAGTGGGGGAGCAGATGCAGCCTGGTCTGCGGCCACTGCATAATCCCCCCCCTTGACATACACATCGGGCCGCAGCGCCTCGACCAGGGCCTCCGCGGTTGGTTGCCCGAAGACTGTCACATAGTCCACGCACCGCAGCGCCGCGACCACCGTGGCGCGTTCCTGTTCGGGCAGCAGGGGGCGCAGCGGCCCCTTGATATGCCGCGTCGAAGCGTCGCTGTTCAGGCCAACCACCAGCACCTCCCCCAGAAGCCGCGCCTGCTCCAGGTAGGAAACATGCCCGGAGTGCAGCAGGTCAAAGACCCCGTTGGTCAGCACCAACCGCCAACTTTCATACCGCCACCCCGGTCGCAGGGACTGGAGTTCCTCAAGCGAAACGATTCCCATCGTATCTCTTCTCTCTGGTTCTTCGGGCGCTCTGGGGATCAGCGTATAGAGATAAACGCTGGAACCCCCGCAAATTGGCACGGGCCTGAGCCAGCGTGCCCCTGCGCTTCCCCCTCTGGCCCTGTGATTGTACCATGGATCGGGTCATCCCGGACTCTATGCCGCATCATTCGGGGACCGTTCCATTTGTCGAGGACGTGCGGTATAATAGGAGCGACTGCCCTGGAGAGGTTCGGTCCTTAATTTATATCTGGTATCTGGTCTGGGGGAAACCGATGCGACTATCCGAAGATAAAGTGCGCTGCGTTGCCGAACGGCTGCACGATGAGCTGTCCCAACGGGGACTGGTGGTCTATCGAGAGCAACCAGGAGCGAAACGTGGCGTCGGGCGGGCGGCCCGCGTCAAGCAAATCTACGAATTCATTGTGGAGGACCTGAAGAAGGAAGAAGAGGTGGACCAGGAGGTCGAGCAAATTCTCAACAGCTACAGCCGCGAGATTAAAGGCACGGAGCGTGATATCCTGTTTCGCAAGCACAAGGAAGAGGTTGCCCGCAAGAAGGGGTATATCCTGTAACCCGTCTAAACCCGTCGCCTGCTGCTCGTCACCGCTCACCTGACCGGGGTATCGCTTGCCGCCGGGCCGGGACAAAAACCCCCCCCAGGACCGTAGAGGAGAGCCGTTCCTCTCCTCTCGTTCCAACAGGTTCGCCACCCCCGGCCAGGCAGGGCCGATGAGGGGGAGCCTTACTCCGCTGCGTAGCCTTCCAATGCCGATTGACAGTCGTCGTAAATCTTGAAGAGCGTGTCGAAGCGGCTCTTCCGAAAGATTTCGCTAATCTGCGGCTGCAACCCACAGAGGCGCAGGTCCCCGCCCAACGACTGGACCGCTTTGAGGTTCGTGAGCAGCATCCGCAGGGCCAGGCTCGCCACAAAATCAACCCCGCTCATGTCTGCCAATGCCTTGCCTTTGTGAGCGGCGGTTGTCTCCGAAAGTTTGTTTTCGATTGCCGCAACCCCGACCGCGTCGAGGCGGCTCGGCAGTTTAATGACCAGAACATCACCGACCTGTTCTACGTCCACGCTTTGAACCCCTTTCCATCGTAACTATTCGCCTTCATGCGTCTTATTCGTCAACCACAACCAGAGCGAAAACGACGTGTGAATGCTATTATAGCATGGGTCGCTTCGTTTCAAGCACCGGTCATTTGACCATTTTCCGTCCCATGCGCACCGGTTCTCTCATCCCATCATCCGCTCAACCGGACCGTTTCACCACCAGCAGGGTGATATCGTCTGCCTGGGGGCCCCCGCAGCATAATCATCAATGGACTCGACAATCAGCGAAACCAGGTCCACGGCACTGGCATCGGTGTGTTCGCGCAGCAGCGCCACAAACCGCTCATCCCCATAGGGTTGCCCTCTGGGGTTCATGGCCTCCGTGACACCGTCGCTAAAACCCACCAGGATATCCCCAATGTTGAGCACCGTCTCATGGGCTTCATAGACCTGTTCCTCAATAATTCCGACCGGCAGGGACGTGCTCTCCAGTTCGCGCATCTGCTCCCCCCCATCACTGATAATCAGGGGCGGGTTGTGCCCGGCATTCACAAACGTCAGGCGGCCTTTTGATGGCTCCAGGAGGCCATAGAACATCGTAACGAACATATTGCTCTCACCGTGCTCCCTGGCCGTATAATCATTCGTAAACCAGAGCGCCCCGGTGACGATGGTGTCCAGATTCAGGAAATCCCCATCCTGCTGGAAGGCCCAGGGAGCCTGAGACGACGCCCGCAGCAAACTGCGCGTGAGCGCCACGAACATGGCTGCCGGAACCCCCTTGCCGCAGGCATCCGCCACAACCAACCCCACCCGGCTGCCTGGGAGTTCAATGCAGTCGAAGAAATCCCCTCCGATAGCCTGGGCCCCCCGGTTGAATGCCGCAATCTGCCACCCTTCCGGCTGCGGAATCTTGCGCGGCAGGAAGAACTTCTGGATACGGCGGGCCACCGACAGTTCTTCCTGGATACGGTTGTAGTGAATGAGTTCAGCCTGAGCCGCCTTCAGATCCTCATAGGCCTTCAGCAGTTCGGTATTTTTCAGCTCCAGCCCGGTTATCATCTGCTGGCTGGTACTGCGCAGGCGGGCCGTGCCGCGCTTGAGCATCTCCACCGCCAGCACGGAATCGCTCAACAGCAGCGAATAGAAGCTCTCCAGGTTGAGCACCGCCAGGTCGCTGTCGCGCACGGCTCGCACCATCGCCGACCGCGGACTATTGTCAATCGGGGCCATTTCGCCGATAATCTCACCCGTCAGGCGCACTTCCAGGCGAATTTCCTCACCGTCAACGAACGTTACCACCTCAAGGGCCCCGTCGAGGATGGCAAACGTATCGGTGCCCTCATCTCCCTGGTTGAACAACACCTCCCCGGCTTTCAGGTGTCGTTCCGTAACGTTTCCCGCCAACCGCTGCAAGTCCGCGTCGGAAAACCCATCGAAGATGGGTATCTTCCGCAGGCGCTCGAACATCGTCATGGTCATGGTCATCGTCTACCCCTTGACCACAAGGAGTTCGTTCCACCCGCTGCCCGCATCATGGTGATACGCCAGGTAGTCGGAAAACTCCCGCACCAGGAACAACCCCAACCCGCCAATGGTACGCGACTGAACATCACCGCACAGGTCCGGTTCAACACATTCGCGGGGGTCAAACGGGTGCCCCCGATCTCGAATAATGATGTGGAGGGGACCGCGCAGATTCGAGCAATTCAACTGAATCACCCCCTGGATCCCATCCTCATACCCATACTTGATAATATTCGTCGCTATCTCTTCAATCACCAGCCGCATCACATAGTCCTGCTCTTCTGAGAGGGCCATCGCGCCGGTCACTTCATCCACAAAATCTATCAGGCGGGCAATACTCTCCCACTCGGCGGGCACTTCAATACACCGTTCCATCAAAGTTGTGTCCCCTTGTGTGTGGTGACGGTCAACCACATGCTGCCAGATTTCCGCGCCAGCGCCGGGGCTTCGGTGTTCTATACCAACAATCCCAACCATAACGATAACGCAGGAAAAAGCCCCTCAGACCAGCCGAACCGGCAGGGTGGCAAACTGAACATCAAGGCTCCCCGATTTGTTCCCCTGACATGTATGGTAGTATACCACACAACCGAAGAGGTGCGCTATAATAGGAGGTAAGGACACCCGGCGCAGCCGACTTCTCCTTATGGTACAGGAATATTTCGAAACCCATGGCAAAAACGGATCTCCACGTCTGGTACCGACAATACCAGAAACTCAAAGCTCAGAACCCCGACGCAATTCTGCTCTACCGGCTGGGCGATTTCTACGAAGTGTTCGATGACGACGCCAAACTGGTCGCAGAATTGCTGGATGTCACCCTGACCCGCAAAGAGTGTGCCACCGAAAAGAAAACCTCCGGGGGCAGCCAGAGGCTCTACTGCCCGATGGCCGGAATGCCCTACCACGCCGTTGAAAGCTACGTGGCACGGCTGGTCAACCAGGGCTACCGGGTAGCAGTTGCCGAGCAACTGAGCGAAACCCCCTCCAGCAAGAGCGACACCCGTCCGCGCTCTATCTTTGCCGCGGGGGTGGAGCCATCGGACCGCCAGCGGGGGTTGGTTCACCGCGAAATCGTGCGTATCCTGACCCCCGGCACGGTGATAGACCCCTCGATGCTGTCAGCCGGCCGCAACAACTACCTGGCCGCCGTAATTGCCGATGGGCCGCATATTGGCCTGAGCTATGCCGACCTCAGCACCGGCGAGTTTGCCGTGACGGAGTTTCATGGCAGCCAGGCGGTCATCCACCTGCAAGGAGAATTGGAGCGACTGGGGGTCTCCGAGGTGCTGGTGCCCGATGATGAACGGCTCCAACTGCCCGGCCTCTCCCCGGCGATGTCCCGTCTGACCCACGACCTGGCCCCGATGACGAAGCAGGAGCGGGAAACGTTGCTCCCCCACGAACGGGTGGCTCGCCGCCTGGAACAGGAGAGCACCGCGCAGTGGGCCCACGGCTATGTAACCGCCCTGCCAGCCTGGTGTTGGGAACCGGCGACTGCGCGGGATACCTTGCTGCGCCAGTTCGGGACGCAATCGCTGGCCGGCTTCGGGCTGGACCAGCGCCCGCTGGCAACCAGGGCCGCAGGGGCCGTGCTCCACTATGTCCAGGACACGCAGCGAAGGAGCGCCTCGCAGATAACCACCCTGCGGGCCTACACGACTGGCGCTTTCATGGCGCTTGACCCGCAGACTCGTCGCAACCTGGAATTGCTCGAAGGCAGCGAAGGCAAAACCAGGGGTTCCCTGGTGGGCGTCCTGGACCACACCGGCACGCCGATGGGTGCCCGTCTGCTCCGCCGCTGGCTCTCGCAACCCCTGGTGCATCTGGGAGCCTTGCACCAGCGGCAGGAGGCCGTGGCCTGCTGCGTCGAGCAGAGCTTGCTGCGGGCCGAGCTGCGCCAGGCACTCAAATCCATTGGCGACATGGAGCGGGTCGTCAACCGGGTGATGCAGGGAGGGGGGGTGGCAACCCCGCGTGACCTGGTCTCCCTGCGCCAGGCATTGCGCACGCTGCCGGCGGTCATTGCAGCGGTGAGCGGGCAACCAGCGCTGATGTGCCTGGAGGCAGATGAACCGACATTGGGCCAGGTCATCGGCCAGGCCAGGCGGGGAGGAACCACCGCCCCGGCGGATAGTCAGCCACTACTCTTGACTGAGGAGCAGCAAAAAGCCGCCCGGCGGGCCGCCGCGACCACGCCTCTGGCCGCCGTGAAGCTCCCCGGCGCATCAGCCCACCGGGGACCGGCTCCACGCGTAGCCGGCGATGACCTGTTTGGGGATGAAAACGAAGCAGCGGTGGATGCACCGGAGGGCCGCGAGGTCCCTGCACCGTCCGAACCGTCGTCCGAGCCGCCATCCGAACCGCCGTCCAAAGCGGGGCAGACCACAGCAACCAGCGAAACCCGACCGCTGGTCATCGGTCGGCAGGCTGCCCCCGCTGCTTCCCCTTTCGACCCATCACCCTGCTCCTGCGCCTTCCTGGACCCGTGCGTCGAAGCGCTGGAATTGCTCGAACAGGCGCTTGATGATGACCCCCCGGCCCTGCTCGGAGCTTCGAACTACCTGCGCGGCGATGGAGAAGGCGAGAACGGCGAAAAACCGGCCCGGCGGGTGATACGCCCCGGCTACGACCAGCGCATGGACCAGGTCGTGACGGCCAGCCGCGAAGCGCAGCACTACATCAACACGCTGGAGGGGCTTGAGCGCGAACGCACCGGCATCAAGTCGCTGAAAGTTGACTACAACAAGGTGTTTGGATATTTCATCTCCCTTCCCCGGAGCTATAGCAACCAGGTTCCCCCGCACTACGAGCGCAAGCAAACGCTGGTCAATGCCGAGCGCTATATCACGGTCGAGCTGAAGGAATATGAAAACGTGGTGGTGAACGCGCAGCAACGGCTGGTCGAATATGAGCGTGACGCGTTCGGGTGTATCTGCGCCGAACTGCTGCGCCACAGTGACGCCCTGCGTTCCACCGCACGGACCCTGGCCTCGCTCGATGTGGTGGCAGCACTGGCCGAGGCTGCCGTGCGCGGCAACTACACCCGCCCGGTGCTGAATGAGGGCACCAGCCTGCGCATTACCGGCGGGCGACATCCGGTCATTGAGCAGGCGCTTGCTGACCCGTTTGTGCCCAACGATACCCAGGTTGACACGAACGAAAATCAGATACTGCTCATCACCGGGCCGAACATGGCCGGCAAATCAACCGTGCTGCGCCAGGTTGCCCTGATCGTCCTGATGGCGCAAATTGGCTCGTTCGTTCCAGCCGAAGCCGCCGAAGTTGGCCTGGTAGACCGCGTCTTCACCCGCATCGGGGCGCAGGATGACCTGGCCGCCGGGCGCAGCACCTTTATGGTCGAAATGACCGAAACGGCGTCGCTGCTGTTGCAGAGCAGCCCCAGGAGCCTGATTATTCTAGATGAGGTGGGGCGCGGAACCAGCACCTACGATGGGATGGCAATTGCCCGTGCAGTGGTCGAATACCTGCACCACGAACCGCGCCTGGGGTGCCGCACTCTCTTTGCCACCCACTACCACGAACTCACCGACCTGGAAGATATCCTGCCCCGCGTCAAGAACTACCACATGGCCGCCCTGGAACAGGGCAACCGTGTGGTCTTCCTCTATGAGCTGCGCCGCGGAAGGGCCGACCGCAGCTACGGTATCCATGTGGCCGAACTGGCCGGTATCCCCCCCTCGGTCATTCGCCGGGCGCGGGAACTGCTGGCGGAACTGGAGCAGAATGGGACTGGCGAGCGGAGCCAGCCAGCAGCAGCGCCGGGGAAGCAGGCCAGCGACCGGCCAAAGCCGGAACCGGAGCAACGGACCGAGCGACGGACCGAGTCAGGGGAGGCCCCACAGCTCTCGCTGTTCGATGTTGCCCCCAACCCGGTCGTAGAATACCTCCGGCGATTGAATGTGAACGAACTGACCCCACTGGAGGCGCTCAATAAGCTCTACCACCTGCAAAAGATTGCCCGAACCGGGGTCGGGGCAAACCTGAACGACGAATGACACATTGAGGAACAAGACCGTGCATATTGCCTATGCTCTTGAACAACGTATTACCGACCAGCCATCGGTCCTGACGATTGGGAAATTCGATGGGTTCCACCGTGGGCACCAGTTGCTCGTCCGTACGGCCATCGAGCACGCCCGCCGGGAAGGCTATTGCAGCGCGGTGCTGACCTTCGACCCCCACCCGGCGACGGTCATTCACCCTGAGCGCAAGCAGCGGCTTATCACCAGTCTGGAAGAGCGTATCGAGTTGATCGCCGCGTTTGAGCCGGACTGGCTGATGGTCGCACCCTTCACCCGCGAGACGATGATGACCACGGCGGAAGCCTATATGCAACGGCTCTGCGCGATCATGCCGCTGCGAGAGTTGTGGGTGGGGGCCAACTTTGTGATGGGGCACAACCGCGAGGGCGATATTCCCACCCTGATGGAGATTGGACACCGCTTCGGGTTCGTCGTCGGCTCTATCGCCCCGATGCAGATCGAAGGAGCGCCGGTCAGTTCATCCCGCGTGCGGCAACTGCTCGACCAGGGCATGGTCGAGGCGGTGCAAAAGCTGCTTGACCGCCCTTTCGGGGTGCGTGGCAGGGTGGTTGAAGGCAACCAGCGCGGGCGCACTATCGGCTTCCCCACGGCAAACCTGGAGGTTGACCCGGCGCACATGGTGCCGGCCAACGGGGTCTATGCCTGCTGCGCGTGCGTGGAACGCCAGACGGTGCCCGCCATTGTCAACGTGGGAGTGCGCCCGACCTTCGGGGAGATGCGCCACACCGTCGAAGCCCACCTGCTCGACTGGCAAGGCAATCTCTATGGGCAGGTGGTGCGGCTCGAATTTCTGCATCGCCTGCGCGGCGAACAAAAGTTTGCCGGGATGACCGAACTCCGCGCCCAGATTGAGCGCGATGCCGCGCAGGCGCGGGAGATGCTGCGGTGATGAACAGGCTGGCCTGAAACTCACTATCGTAGATATAGGCGCGGTAGAAGTCATCCTGAGCGGTCGGAACCGCCAGCACCGTGGCCGGGCTGCCGCTGGCTTCCAACCAGGCGATAGCCCGCTGGTGGTGCTCCGGCGAGAGCGCCCGGTTCTCAATGAGGGTAGTCAGCGTTTCCTGATAGTTCCGTTCGCTCAGCCAGGCCGGGAGCACCTGCTCCAGGCGGGCTTGAGATGGGGGCGGAGCTTCCTGGTAGGCCACAAGGATGGTCGTCACCAGTGTCTCCGGGCCGATATCTTCGTGGGACAGGGAATCCAGGCGGGCGGAGATAGTTGGGATATCCTGCGCTGGCAGGGTGTCATCGCGCCAGAGGGCATCGAGGCGCGGGCGCAGCAGGGAGGCCGGGGGGATATTGGGCGAACGCTGCCCCTTCTTTCCTTTCTTGCTCTTCAGCTTTGGCATAGCGTGTCCCTTTCTTTTCTTCGTTCTTTTGTTCGGTTCGTAGTCGCTCATCGGCCTATGATAGCATGTTTTTCGAGGACTGGGTGATACCAGGTTCGGGTGATAGCGTTCGTGATGATTATTTCTCATGTCCCATACCGAAACGCGACCTGATATGACGATGCTTCTTGAGGTGGGGCGAGACCGGGTTTGCAGCCGCGACATGGCAAGCAACCACCGCCGCACCGGGCAATGGCTCCCCCTGTTTCTCCTGTTTCTCCTGACGGCTGCTGCCGCTGCGCTTCGTCTCTACCACCTCGACACCCTCCCCCCCGGTCTCCACCACGATGAAGCCTCCAACGGCATGCTGGCGCGGCACATTCTCGCGGGGCATACCCCGGTCTTCTTCTCCGACTATACGGGCAAAGAAGCCGCCTACATGTACCTGGTCGCAGCGGCTATCCACCTGGTCGGGCCGACGGTGCTGGCGATTCGGTTGCCTGCGGCCCTGGCAGGGGTTGCCCTGGTGCCGGCCATTTTCCTGGTTGGTCGCCGCACCATCGGGGAGCGAGGGGCAATACTGGCTGCTGCTCTGACCACCGTGGCTCCCTGGCTGCTCCACCTCAACCGCATCGGCTTTCGGGCCAACCTGCTCCCGCTCCTGCTCACCCTGTGGGTCTGGCTGCTGCTGCGCTCCCTTGCTCCAGGCCGTAACACCTGGTCAGGTTGGGCCGGGGCCGGGCTGTGCCTGGGCCTCACAGCTCACACCTACACCGCCTCGCGGTTGGTGCCGCTGCTCGTGGTGCTCTTTGTGGCCTACTTGGCAGTGTGGCACCGGCCCGTGCTGCAACGCTGCTGGCGCGGTCTCCTGCTGATGCTCGTGCTGGCCGCGCTCGTCACGGCCCCGCTCCTGCTCCACTTCCTGCGCTACCCTTCCGACTGGGGCGAACGCCTGGGGCAAATTGGCGTTTGCACGGGAGACGTTCCCGCTGGTGCGTGCGTTCGGCGCATGGCCGAACATGCGTGGGCCACGCTCCTGATGGTCGGCTGGCAAGGCGACCCGATGGGCTTCTTCAACTGGCCGGGCGCGCCGGCCCTCCCGATTTCCGTCGGCTGGCTCTTCTCTGTAGGGGCAGTGCTCGCTCTGTGGCGCGTCCGCGAACCAGCAATGGCGCTGCTCCTGCTCTGGTGGGGCGTGCTGGTCGTGCCGGGCGTGCTCTCGCAAGATAGCCCCCACTTCCTCCGCACCATCGGTGCTGCCCCCCCGACCATGTTGCTCTGGGCGCTCCCCTTCGCCCGAACTCCCAAAGTGCTGCAACGGCTCGCCGCTCGTCACGCATCACTCGTCACGGGTATCATCGGGGTCGCGCTGGTTCTGGTTGCCGCGGGCAGCAGCATTCCCGGCTACTTCGGGCGATGGGCCGCCCGCCCTGAATTGTTCTACGAATACATGCACTACGCCGCCGATCTGGCTCGTCTGGCCGATGATATTCCGCCGGGGGTAGACCTGTACCTCTCGGAGGAATACTACCGCCACCCGACCTACCTCTACCTGTCGCCGCGCACCCACGCGGCCCGCTGGTTCGATGCCCGGTTCGGTTGGCCGGTGGCCCGCCCCGGCCAGCGGAGTGTCTATCTCATCTCCCCCGCCACCCCCACCGACCCGCGGGTGGCTCGCTTTCTCCAGGGGGCCGCCGGGCAGAATATTCTGAACGAGCATGGGCAGTATACGGGTACGCTCCTGGAGATCGCACCGGCTCCCGTGGGGGAGGGAAGGGGAACGGGTACCTGGCCGGTCGCCCCCGCCACCGCCATGGACGTTCGGGTGGGGGGACTGCACCTTGAGGGGGTCACCATAGAGCACACGATAGCGGAGACTGCGGGAGGCGAGGAGGAGCGCCGGGGACAGGCAGAAGCCGGCGCAAAGCTCTTTGTCACGCTCTTCTGGCGGGTGCAGACCCCCACCCTACGTGACCTGCGGGTTTTTCTCCATCTGCGCGACGAGGCCGGGCATCTGGTTGGGCAGCACGATACGCTCGGCTATCCCTCACGCGAGTGGCGCGAGGGCGACCGCTTCGTCACCTTCCATACCATCCCCCTGCCGGCGCACCCCCTCAATGGGCCGCACCACCTGGCCCTGGGGCTGTATGATGTGGTGAGCGGCGAGCGGTTACCAACTTCGGCACTGGAGGGGGCAGACGAGGAGGGAGTGGTGGTCGTGCCGCTGCCAGGAGCGGGTGACGAGTGATGAGTGACCCCCAACCTTCGTCCCTCCGACCCCCGTTCCCCATCCCTCCGACCTCACCGGCTCTCTTGCGTCAGTGCCCGCAGCAACCCCCCCCGCGCAATGATGCCCACCAGCCGACCATCCTCATCAACGACTGGCGCACGTTCCAGGCGCAGGTTCATCAGGCGATGGATAGCGTCCACAATGTTCTCTCTGGGAGCAATGGTGGGAACATTGCGCTCCAATATGACCTCAATGCCGCGGTAGGCACCGGCCACCTGCCCCATCTCCAGCGGGGTGCCCTGCTGCATTGCCGCCAGCAGCGGCGCACGCTCGGCCCGGCTCAACCGCTGAAACACCCCTACATCGCTCACACTCCCCTGCACATAGCCCCGCTCATCCACCACCACCAGATAGCGGTCGGGCGACTCCAGCAGCCGTTGCAGCGCCAGACCAAGCGTGGCGGTCTGTTCAATCTGCGGGATACGCGACTGCATCACCAGGCTCACGGGCGTCGGCTCATCCGCGTCGCGCACCCCGCTCCCCTCCTCTGCGGAATCATCCCGGCTGATAACCGCCGAAAGCACATCCGACCAGCTCAGCAACCCCTGCAACACCTGGTGGGTGTCCAGCACCGGCAGGTAGATATAATCCCACTCAATCATCAGCATGAGCGCCTGGGGAATGAGCGCTTTGGTCGGCACGCTGCGCCATTCGCGGCTCATCACCTCGCTCACGAGGGTATTGGCGAGCGGGGCCAGCAGCTCGTTGCCCTCCTCTTTGGTGAGCAGCGGCAGCAACCGCAGTGGCACCCGCAGCCCCCCGCGGCGGACAATATCCAGCTCGGTGAGAATACCCACAATCTTTTTCTGCTCATCCACCACCGGCAACAAGGTCTGGTTGTAGGCCAGCATCAGGGCAATTGCCTTGCCCAGGCTCACCCGCTCCGTGACCGTCTGGATCGCGGTTTGCATGATATCGCCGGCGTTCTGGTCGCCGCTGAACGGCCCCCGCGAACGCAGCGTCGCCCGATAGATGCCAATAGACTCAATCGTTATCAGCGCATCGGGCAGCATCTCATCCAGGTGGGGGAGCGTCAGGTGAATGCGGTCGGCCCGGTCCACCCACTCAATCACCATGGGCACACTTTCGCCACGGTTGCCCATACTGGCAGCCCGCACCCCGTGGCCGGGCCAAACCCCGCTACCCCCTGCAACACCGTCGCCCCGGTTGCCCCCTCCTGCCGGAGCCGCTCCAGAACCGCGAGATAGAGCGGCTGTTGATTCCACATATCCCGCTCGCTCACATAGATACACACTCGCTGAATCATCTCTCCTGTCGCCATATATCCCCCACTGATGACTGAGACCGCATCGCTGGCTACATTCCACCCTTCTCCCGTCCTCCCAGAAACCGTGCGGCTATCTGGGGCAAACACTTGAGCGGGCCTTCCCGAACGTTGGTCGCCGGGAGCGACTGCAAAAATTGCACCCCATAGCGCTTCGTCAGCAAGCGCTTATCCAGAATGACCACCATTCCCCGGTCGTCCTTGCTGCGAATCAAGCGCCCGAACCCCTGCTTGAAGCGTAGGATGCTCAACGGTATCGTATAGTTCAGAAACGGTTCGGCAAACTGCTCGCTCCGGGCCGCAAAAATCGGGTCGGTCGGCACACTGAAGGGCAGCTTGGTAATCACCAGCACCGAAAGCGCCTCCCCAACCACGTCCACCCCCTCCCAAAAACTGCTCGTTCCAAGCAGCACCGTCCCCGGACACTCCTTGAACCGCTCAAGCAAAACCCGCCGCGACCCGTCAATCCCCTGACCCAGCACCACAATGCCCTGGTCTTCCAGCGCATCCTGAATACCCACCGCCGTCCGACGGAGCGCGCTGTTCGCTGTGAAGAGCGCCAGCATCCGCCCGCCGGACGCCGTACCAAGCTGTATCATCGCTTCTTCAACCTTCTGCTGGTAGCCGCGCTGGTTGGGTTCTGGCACATCGTTCGGAATGTAGACCATCGCCTGCCGCTGGTAATCAAAGGGCGATTCCAGCTTCAGGTCCTCCGACCCGACCAGACCGAGACGCTCCTTGATAAAATCCAGCGAGTCATTGACCGCGAGCGTGGCCGAAGTGAGCAGCACGGTCTGCTTCTGGGCAAACAGACCCGCCTGCAACATCTCGGCCACACTGAGCGGGGCCGCGTGGAGCGTCAGCGTGTCCCGCGCCCGGTCCAGCGACAACCAGAAAATGTTGGCTTCGTCGCCGGAGACGATATGCCCGGCCTCTACCCGCACCTCCGTGGCAAACCGGCTGGCCGCCTGCACGCGCAACAGCAGTTCGTCATAATCGGGCACATCCTTCTGATCGAGATGCAGCAGCAGTTCTTCCAGCCGGCTCAAGCCATCGCCAATCTGGGTGAGCGCCAGGTTCAGGTTGTCCCACGCATGTTCCACCCCGGCCCACCCCGGCTTCTGGCGCAGCGGTGGGGTGATACGCAGGCGGTAGTCATACAGATGCTCAGACGCATGCTCCTGCTCCTGAGACGACATCTCCCGGCTCGCAAAGACGGCCAGACTCTGAAAAAACTGGGCCGCACCATCACGCACTTGGTCAATGGACGGGATGATATCCCGGCTCACCTGCTCAACCTGCTGCACCTCGCCCGGCCCAACTGCGCTCCCACGGAAATACACCGGCACCTCCGAAAGCAACCCGCCGAGATTTCTGGCTCCTCCGGTCTGGAACAATCCATCGAGATACTGGAGCAACGACGCCTGGTCCAGGGTGAAGCTGAACTGGTCGGTGGCAACATCTTCCACATTGTGCGCCTCATCAATAATCACATGGTCATATGGGGGGAGCACCCTGGACTGAGACACCAGGTCGGCAAGCAGCAGCGCATGGTTCACCACAATGACGTGGGCCGCCTCGGCCTGTCGCCGCGCTTTGAAGAAGAAGCAGTCGTGGAAATCGGGACAGCGATGCCCGATACAGGTATCAACCGGCACATTGACCCGGCCCCAGGCGATACGTTCTTTCTCGGTGAGCAGCAGTTCGGTCCCGTCTCCGCTGGTCTGCCTGGCAGCCAGAAGAGAATCTTGAGCAGCAACCGGGCCTCTTCGGGTTGAAGGCCCTCGTCCCGCTGCATCATCTTGTAGCGCCGCAGACACAGGTAATTCTTGCGGCCCTTCAGCAGCGCCGCCGTGAAGAATGGCGGGGAAGCGGGCGCATCATTCGATGCATTCGATACCTGTACCTGCACCATGCGCTGAAGGTCGGGGATATCCTTAAAAAAGAGCTGGTCCTGGAGATTGAGCGTGTTGGTCGAAACCACCACCCGCTCCCCGCGCTGAACCGCAAACAGCACCGCCGGGAGCAGATAGGCCATACTCTTGCCGGTGCCGGTGCCGGCCTCGACCAGCAAGGGGGTGCTGTGGTTGAAGCTCCCGGCAATGGCGAGCGCCATCTCCACCTGGGGAAGGCGCTGCTCGTAGGCTCCGAAGACCTGGCTCATGGCTCCACCAGGAGCAAAGAAGGCGGCAATGGTCGTCAGGTCGAGGGGAGCGGTCCAACCCGTGGGCTTGAGCGGGCGCGGGCCATCGGGACGAGCCGGGCGGGGCGGTCTTTGCGCTGCCCCTTCCGCTCCTTCCCGCAGGTCCCACAGCGTATCCGCAGACCCGGACCGGTCGGGGGTGGGGGAGCGAGGTTGCCTGGCCGCGTCTGGTGGCGGCTCAACCAGAAACGCCTGCCGCGCCCTGGCCTGGTGCATCTCCGCTACCAGCGACCGGACCGACCAGTCGGTCATCTCCATCAGGCGGTGAATCTCGGTCAGGTCCGGGAAGTTCAGCGCTCGGATGCGCTCCAGCAGGTTCCAGAAAACCTGGCGCGTCATATCAGCGTCGTTCAGGGCGCGGTGGGCATCGGCGTGGGCAATGCCCAGGTACTCCGCCAGTGCTCCGAGCTTGTAGGATGAGATACGGGGGAGTAGCAAGGTTGCCAGGTCGAAGGTATCATAGACTGGCTGGTTCAGGTGCAACCCGTGGGATTGCAACATCCGCAAGTCGCGCTCGACGGAATGCCCGACCAGGGGATAGTTTTTGAGAAACCGCACCAGTTCGGGCGCAACTTCGCCAAAGCGCGGGGACCCAACCAGGTCTGCCGCGCTTATCCCCGTAATCCGCGTGATTTTGAGCGGCAGGGACCGGCGGGGATTGACGAGGGATGAGAACGTGTCGAGCACGGTTTCTCCCTGAAACTTGACGGCCCCGACCTCGATAATCTCATCTTCCCCAACTTCCAGGCCGGTCATCTCAAGATCTATTGCGACATAGATACGCTCCACGATGTCCCTTCTTTCCACTCTGGGCAGCCTGCCGCTGTTGTCGGCACGGTTGTGATGATCGGGGTCACGCCGAACACCTCCGCAAAACCGGCCACAACCCGCTGCGCTACCTCATGCAGCGGAGGGGCTGTGCCCAATATCTCCTCCAGCGATGTCACGCGCCGGTTGCGCAGGCCGCATGGAATAATCGCATCGAAACCGCGTAGGTCCGGGGAGACGTTCAGGGCAAACCCGTGCGAGGTCACCCCGCTGGCGCTGAGATGCACCCCGATGGCCGCAATCTTCGCGATATCCGCATCGGGTTGGAGCCACGGCCCACAATGGTCGGGAGCGTCAGGGGAGGCAAGGGGTTCGGTGGCGCGAGCCTGCCCGCAACCAGACACCCACACCCCGGTCAATCCCTCGACCCGGCCTGCCACCATGCCATAGCCGGCCAGCGTATGAATCAGCACCGCTTCGATCTGGCGAAGATACCCCAGCACCTGCCCGCCATAGCAGGACAATTTGAGAATAGGGTAGCCCACCAGTTGCCCCGGCGCATGATACGTCACATCGCCCCCGCGGTTGCTCTCAATGAGGGCGACCCCCCGGCGGGCCAGTTCGTCGTCGGCCATCAGTACGTGTTCGCGGCGTGCTCCCCGCCCAAGCGTGATAGTTGGCGGGTGCTCCAGCAGCAGCAGGGTATCCTGCCCCTGCCCGGCGGAGCGTTCCGCCACCAGGCGGCGCTGCCAATCCCACGCGGTCTGGTATTCGACACAGCCAGCGACGATGACCTGCCAGGTGGGGAGGGATTGGGTTGTCCGGGTTGCTTGCGCTCGACCATCCATCATCCTGTTCAGTATACCACAATCGTCCTCTGCGGGACCACGACCTTTGCCCGTCGCCCGCAGGTTGTTGCCACGCCAGGAAACCATTGCGAGGGACATAATGACCGGCCCATCCGGCTCATCGGTTCTGCGGAGGAGGGTGGAACTATTTCCCTGAATCTGGTATGATACCCTATCAGGAGGGAGGGGCAGGGGGGGAAGAGAGCGCCAGATGGCTGAAGGGGACGAACCACCAGATGGAACCGTGAAAGAAAGGAACCTCCTGTTTTGGTCGAAATCAAACGTTCAACGCTGCTCATGCTGGTCGCGATTATTTTGCTCTCAACGTTTGTGAGCATCACCGGGGGGACAATGGCCGGGGGCGTCGCCGGGTATCTCCTGGCGCGGCAGCGGATGGCACAGATGCCGCCAGTTCAACCGGTTGCCAACCCCGTCCGCTCCTGGTGGCCGGAAGACGCTGCCCCAACGACCGGGCGTCTGCCAGACCTTACCCCGGACCCGACCACGGAATCTCCACCTGCGCCCGACCGCACGTCGGACCTGATGATTGCTGCCGTGCAAAAGGTTGCCCCGGCGGTGGTGACCGTGCTCAACCACCACGAGCAGGGAACCGAAAGTGGAAGCGGGAGCGGGGTCATCCTGAATGTGGATGGCTATATCTTAACCAATAACCATGTGGTAGAGGGGGCGCAATCGCTAGAAGTCGTCTTTCTTGACGGGAGCCTCCACCAGGCCCGCCTGATTGGGACCGACCCGCTGTCGGACATTGCGGTCATACACGTGGGCGACGAGGTGCCCGCGGCGGCACAGGTCGGGGATGCCACGATGCTCCAGCCGGGCGAATTTGTCCTGGCGATTGGCAGTCCCCTGGGCGATTTCCGAAATAGTGTGACCGCCGGGGTCGTCAGTGCGCTCAATCGTTCGGTTGGTAACCTGGAAGGCTTGATTCAGACCGATGCGGCGATCAATCGGGGGAACAGCGGGGGACCGCTGATTAACCTGCGTGGCGAAGTAGTGGGCATCAATACGCTGGTGGTGCGCGGCCAGAGCTTCGACGCCGGCGCGGGACCTCAGACCGAAGGGTTGGGCTTTGCCGTGCCGAGCAGTATCTTCGAAAGCGTCAGCCGGGAGCTGATTGCCTATGGGGAAGTCAAATATCCTTACCTGGGCATCTACTACCGGATGATTGACGGGAGCATAGCGGCAAGGTATGCGCTTCCGGTGCAAAATGGAGCCATGGTGATAGAGGTGGAGCCGGGCACCCCCGCAAGTGAGGCGGGACTCCAACCTGATGATATTATCACGGCTATCAATGCGGTGCCGCTGGCGCTCGAAAATTCGCTGCGGTTTGAACTGACCCGCTATAAGCCCGGCGACCGCGTCCGGCTCACGGTGCTCCGCGATGGTCGGGAGCTACTGCTTGATGTGACGCTGACCACGCGCCCGTCGAGCCTGAATCCATAACGTTATTTCTCCTGATGAGGCAGGGCAGGGAACGAATGTGTGGTTTCCTGCCCCATCTGAGCGTTCTCCACCGCTTGCGTGCTTCCCAGCGACAGAGTTGTGCTACAATACGGCATACTGATTCACCCGGTGAGGTCCGACGGTGCAGAGCAGGGAGTGGTATGACCCGAAAGAAAACACGACGAGCGACGTTCGTTTCGCAGCAGCAGAACAGGCCACCCGACCGCACAGACCTGCGCAAGCAGGGGCTACGAGATTTCCAGGCGGGCTGGTTTGACCGGGCCATCGAGGTCTGGTCGGAACTGGCATCGGGCGATGTCCAGATAGTCGAGTCCCTGGCGGAGGCCCATTTCCGGCGGTCACTGAATAGCCCGGACCAGGCCGCGCAGATTGCCGATATGCAGCGTGCGATTGAACTGGCTACGGCAGAGGTGCAATACCACTATCTGCTTGGGGTGTTCCTGCACCGCGCCGGCGATATCCCCGCGGCCATTGCGTGCTATCGCACCGTCTTGCAGCACCGCGAACCGTGGCCGGGGGCCGGAATGCTGCTGGCCCTGGCGGAACTTGAACGAAACCCGAACGTTGATATCACGGCGTTGCCGGGGGGAAGCCCCGATGTCTGGAAGGCCCTGGCTCCGGTTCAAGCGCTGCTCAGGGGGGCAGCTCCGGCCTTGCCAGACACCAGCAGGGGCGGTGAGGGCAAAGCCCCTGAACCTGACCCCGACCCGATGGCGGATTTCTGGGCTGGCCTGGGGTTGGTCCAGGCAGGCCATCGCCTGGCCCGGACGAAGTTGTCGGACCGCCGGCCCCTTCCCTCTGCGCGGGCCGACGCCATACGGGAGTATTATGAAGGGGTGGCCGCGGCCCGGGCCGGCGATATGGATGCGGCGCTGGACCTCTGGCAAAAAGTGCCAGACCGCCACCAAGCTGCGATGCCCTGGCTGACCGAGAACCTCGCGGCGGTCCTGATACAGCGCCTGGGCGAGCAGATTGAGGGGGGGAAGATGCCGGAGGCGCTGGCGACGGCAACGATGGCCCGGTCCCTCCCCACACGCTATGCGGCGCTGGACTCGCTGGTGGCACAGGTATTTGACCGTGCGGCTCATTCGGCAGCAGAAGAAGGCGACTGGCGACGGGCCGCCTCGCTGTGGGACCAGGCCCGCGAACTGGTTGCTTCGAGCAGCAGCCTGGGGACGCCCCGTCTGTTGCTGCACAACCTGGCCCTGGCCTACGAAGCGCAAGAGGACTGGCTTCAGGCCGCGGAGATGTGGCGGGCCTTGCTGCGGACCCGCCCGCGCCAGCAGGCAAAGAAATCTCCGCCGAAGGAGAGAGAACAGGGAGCCAGAGCCGCACAAGATTCGAGCGAGGAGAACGGCTCACCCGAACCAGACGCTTCCGACGGGCCATCGCTGGCAATCACGGGGGTTCCGAACGATTCGCAGTGGGCGTGGGTGCGTAAGCAGGTGATTGAGTGCTACCGACAGGCCGGCAAGCCCGAAGATGCCATCACCATCTTCCGTCAGGCCATCAAGAAGGACCCCGACGATATCGAGATGCGGCTCCAGCTCTCGGACGCACTGCTGGCAAACGAGCAGGAACAGGCGGCATCGAACGAGTTACAGCGTATTCTGGAAAGAGACCCCCAGAATGTGGATGCGCTGGTCCGGCAGGCTACCCTTCAGAGCAGCACGAACCAGTGGCATGCGGCCGAGGAGACGCTCCGCAAGATATTGCACCTGCAACCCGACCGCGAAGACGTGCGGCGCGAGGTTGCCCGCCTCATCCTGAAGCGAGGGCAGCATTACCACCAGTGGGGGATGCATGAGGCCGCGGTGGAGTCGTTCGAAGAGGGGCAGCAGTTTGCGCCAGACAACTACCAGTTTCCGCTTAACCTGGCGCGGGTCGCCGTGGACCAGAAGAAGTTCAAGGACGCCGCTTTGCTGCTCGACCGGGTGCTGGAGATGGCCCCCGACCAACCGGATGCCTACGTCTTTGCCCTGGATTGCTGGACGGTTGCGAACAAGGTTGAGGAGGCCCGGTCGGTGCTGGCACAGGCCGAAGCCAGGCTGACCATCACATCGGATTTCTATGTCCAGGTCGGGGCATTGATCGCGGACCGCAGCACGGCTTCACCCTCGTCCTCCGACCCGCTGGCGCTGCTCCTCGGCCCGCAGGGGGAGAAGCAAAAACCGGCGGTGACCAACACGGAGGCCTGGGTCCCCCTGATACGCGAGTCTTTTGAGCGGGCCATCGCCCTCGAACCCGATACGCCGATGGTCTACTTCAAGATAGCCATGTCGGTGATGGCAGTTCAGCCTGGGATAGCCGTGCATTACGCGGGGCAGGGCGTGGAGAAGGACCCGGAAAACCCCCGTGGGTTGGCAACGCTTGGGATTACGCAGGCGCTCAATGATGAGGTCAGCGAGGCCAAGAAGACCCTGAGCCGCGCTATTCGCCTGGCCCGCCGGCAGGGGGATATGCAGACAGCCCGCGATCTTGAAGGCATCCGGCGGGAGATGAGTAGCCCGTTCTTCCGCTTCGCCTTCCAGATGGGCAGCCTTGGGGGGGATCCGGACGATGATTTCTTCCTGTAAGAGCGAGGAGACGAAACGGTGAGCAAGTCAAAACTCTATGTGAACCCGTACACGGTTCTGGGATTGGAGCGCACCGCGACGGCGGCGGATATCAAGCGGGCCTACTTCCGGCTGGTGCGCGAATATCCCCCTGAGCGCGACCCGGAGAACTTCAAGCGCATTCGGGCGTCCTATGAGCGGTTGCGCGACCCGGAGCAGCGCGAGGATGCTGATATGCGCTTGCTGAACACCTGGCCGGGGCCGGGGCGCAAATTGCGGTCCCCGACCGCGGACCTGACGCTCCACCGCGAGGATATCATTGCCGCGGCTCGCGGAATGACCGACCTGGAGCGGAAGGATTGGCGCGAGTATTACAAGAAAGTGAAAGGGTAGTTTTCACCTGTCAGGAGTGATTGCCAGTTGATCGCGTATATTCGGTGGCTTCTGAGTGGAAACCGCAGAAGCCAGAGAGACCGTGCAAGCACCAGCAAGAACCGCCCGTCACCCGCCGGGGCCGGCGGAGGAACCGGGGTTGAGCGAGCGGTTACGGTTCATCTGACCGTGGCCGACCGCGAGGCCCTCTTTGACCCGCTCATCCAGCGGCTCGACGCGCTTGACCAGCGCCTGGTGAGGCTTGAGGCTGTTGACGAGCGCCTGAGCGCCCTGGCGCAGGTGCAGACGACCTTGCAGCAGGGTCAGGGAGAAACGGCCCTCGCCGTGCAGACGCTACGGGAATCGCTGGAGGCGGTTCAGAAGAGCGTCAGCCGGTCGGGCAAGGAGCAGTTCAAGGCGAATTCGCTCACCGAAAAGAATCTGGAGCAGCTTTCGGAGACGCTGCGTTTGCTGCGTGCTGCCGATGAGCGCCGCGAATCCGAGGTGCTGGCACAGCACGACCAGAGCCGCAAGGCCCAGGCAGCGGCCCGGCAAGAAGTGGTGCGGTCGCTGCTGCCCGTGCTCGATAGCCTCGATGAAGCCATCCGGTCGGGCCGGCAGGTGCTCAAGCGGTTGGAGCCGGCGAGGGCAATTCCTCCCGAAACCGTCATGCCATCATCCCCGTCTGACCTCGCTCCGGCGCCGGTTTCGGAAGCGGTTGAACCGCCACCGTCCGGGCGGTCTTTCCTTGAGCGGTTGTTCGGACGAAGAAGCGGGGAATTGCCTGACCAGGCGCGAGAGCGTGAGGGGGAGCAAGACGAAGCTCCAGCCGGTTTGACCCGGACTTCGACTTCGCCGCATGGGGCGAATGGTAGCACCGAACCCTCGACGGACCTCCGGCAGGCGATGGAAGCGTGGGTCGAAGGGTTGACGTTCGTCGTGCAGCGGTTGTTGAACATTCTGGCTGCCGAGGAAGTCTACCCGATTGAGGCAGAGGGGCAGCCCTTCGACCCGCAGCTCCACATGGCAATAGACACGGTTCCGGCCAGCGGAGAAGTTGCCGATGGGGTGGTTGCTGCCGAGCTTCGGCGGGGATACCTGCTGGCAGGGCGGGTACTGCGGCATGCGGAGGTCATCGTTGCGAGAGCACCACGCCTCCAGGATACCAATCAGGTATCAGTGACGGGTGACGGGTGACGGGGAACAGGCCAAGGAGAAATGAAACCGGTGGGCTTCCCGCGATTGGGAAAATGGAGATTGGGAAATAAGGAGCAAGAGCAGAGCTATGAGTCCAATAATTGGCATTGACCTTGGAACAACATATTCGGCAACGGCACTGGTCCGCAATGGTGTGCCGCAGGTGATAGCCCAGGGCGATGAGCGCATTATGCCCTCGGTGGTGGGCTTCACCCCCGAAGGAACGTTGCTGATTGGCACCCCGGCCCGCAACCAGTACATTGTCTATCCGGAGCTGACCGTCAAGTCCATCAAGCGCCAGATGGGGCAGGATACGAAGGTGACGATGGGTGAGCGGAGCCACACACCCCAGGAGGTTTCCGCCATTATCCTGCGTGAGTTGAAGCGCCGGGCCGAAGAGCAGCTTGGAACAGCGGTTGAACGGGCGGTTATCACCGTTCCGGCCTATTTTTCCGACGCGGCCCGTCAGGCCACCCGCGAAGCCGGCGAGATAGCCGGTTTCACCGTCGAGCGGATTATCAACGAGCCAACCGCCGCCGCGCTGGCCTACGGGTTGGGGCAGAGCAGCGAACGCCAGATGATCGCCGTCTACGACCTGGGTGGCGGAACCTTCGATGTTTCGATTATTGAGCTGGATGCCGGGATTGTGGAGGTTCGGGCCAGCCATGGGAACACGCAGCTTGGCGGCGATGACTTTGATGATCGGCTGGTTGATTTTCTGGCAGAGCGCTTCCGGGACGAGCAGGGGGTTGACCCGCGGGAAGACCGGCGGGCGCTGGCGCGGTTGGTGCGGGCCGCAGAAGAGGCGAAGATTGCCCTTTCGAGCAATCCCTTTGCCAGGGTGCGCGAAGAATATCTGGTGACGCACGAGGGCAAACCGATGCACCTGGATATCGAGGTGTCGCGCATCGAGTTTGAGGGACTGATTAGCGATTTGCTAGAAGGAACGCTGGATTCGCTGGATGCAGCGCTTCAGGATGCCGAGATCAGCGCCGACGACCTCAGCCGTGTCTTGCTGGTCGGGGGGAGCACACGCATTCCGCTGGTGTGGCAGATGGTGCGCGACCACACCGGGATTGACCCGGACACGACGATTAACCCGGACGAGGCGGTGGCGCTCGGAGCAGCGGTGCAAGGGGCGATTATTGCTGGCGAACCGCTGGATGCCATTCTCGTTGATGTGACGCCGCACTCGCTTGGGATACAGGTGGTCGAATTCGAGTTTGGTCGCCAGGTGCCCGACCGCTACAGCGTGATTATCCAGCGGAATACGACCATTCCAACTTCGCGGTCGGAAGTCTATTCGGCGCTGTATCCGGGACAGGACACCATTGCGGTCAAGGTCTTTCAGGGGGAACATCCGGTGGCATCGAAGAATACGCTGCTGGGGGATTTCCTGTTTGAAGACCTCAAGCCCGAAGCGCCCGGCATTCCTCCCCGCATCACCGTGCAATTCGATTTCGATGTGAATGGGATTTTGCACGTTTCGGCAACCGACCGCGGCAGTGGCAAAGTGGCAAACAAAACGGTCAAAGCGGCCCGCGCCCACCTCAGCCCGGCCGATATCCACAACACCCGCTCCAGCCTGGAAGAACTGGAAGCCCTGCTGCCTGGTAGCTCGCAGAACGGGCACGACAACGGAGACTGGGATGAGGACGCCGTCATCATTGAAGCCGATACCGAGGTAGAGGCGCTGCTCTCGAAGGCGCGACGGGCGATAGAGCGCAACCAGGGAGACCCGTTGGAGCTTCAGGCGGCCATCAAGGCGCTTGAGGAAGCGGCCCAGAGTGGCGACGAGGAGGCCATCGAGGATAGCGCCGAAGAACTGCTGGACCTGCTGTACGATATCGAAGATGATGAGGATGACGAAGACTTCGGAGAGGTTGAGGACATTGAGGATGATGAGGATGATGAGGATGATGAGGATGACGAGGATGATGAGAGTAGCGAGAACGGCAAGAACAGTAAGAACGGTGAGAACCGGTAGCCAGGAGAAAGGGGGCATCCAGTGCAGGCACAGGTATCATGGCAGGGGCGGATGACGTTTACCGGCACGGCCGGCAGCGGGTTCACCGTGCCGCTGGGGACCGACCCGTCGGTCGGGGGCGACAACGACGGGTTTCTCCCGCTCGAACTGATGCTGGTGGGATTGGCCGGGTGTACAGCGATGGATGTGATTTCGATTTTGCAGAAGATGCGCCAGGATGTGACGGCGTATGAGGTGCATGCGCGGGTGCTGGAGCGGGCCCCCGACCACCCGCGGGTGTTCACCAGGATACAGATAACCTATGTGTTCACCGGGCGCGGTCTTGACGCGCCATCGGTCGAGCGAGCGATTCAGTTGTCGGAGGAGCGGTATTGTTCGGCGCAGGCCATGCTGCGGAGCACGGCGCAGATTGATTCGAGCTATACCATTCACGAGGCCGGGTAGCACCGCGCAAACGCAGTTCTGCCGCTTTGCCGCCGCCTGTCACTTGCGTCGCTTGTCACGTATCACGTGACACCGGTATCGCCGACGTCACCAGCGTCACCGGTGTCATGGGCAGGCTCCTCCTGGTAGAGACGGCGCAGGTCGTCGGGGGTGCGGGCCGTTTCGATGGACTGGTGGATGGCCTGCACCAGGGGGAGATCCTCAATCTGACGGATGTCTGGCAACAGGAACAACCCGGCCTCGCCAAACTTGAGCTTTAGCGCCAGTTCGATACCGGCCAGCAACCCGTGCCGCAGTCCGGCTTCCTCGGCGCGGCGTTCCATTGCCTGCGGGGAAGAGGAGGGACGGGGAAGGCTGATGGGGAGGTACGCTTGCACCTCTTCCATCGTGGTGGCCGTTTTGATGCTGCGCCGAATGGCCGAGAGAATCTCCAAGTCTTCTATCGGGGTGATGTGCGGCAGGAGCGCCAGTCCCGCTGCCCCAAACTTGAGGTCGAGCAGGAGTTCGATACCTGCCAGGAGTTCCTGCCGCCTTCCCCGCTCAATACCCCGCTCAATGCCCTGCTCAATCCCCCATTGTTCGGCACTGGTAATATATGGCATCTGTTTTTCTCCTTCGTAGGCGTAGAGTTCCTTCAGAAAGTGGTGCTCCTCCTCCCTGGGGAGACGCATCAACCAGTCAATAAAGCGAAAGAGCTGGTGGATAGCCGTTGGATGGTATCCACGCTCATACATCCGGTGGGTGATGATGGTTTTCCACTGGCGGCGTCGGGCGGGGGCGTGGCGCGTCTCCTGGGTTTTCAGGTGGGCCATCACGACCGTGGCAAAGGGGTTGTCGCTGGCCTCCAGGGCGTCCCACCGCTCGCGGTAGTCCAGCAGTTTCACCACCGGAAAGGTAAAGGTGATGGTGCAACCCCACAGGCGGTCGGTGAAGGTGGTGGGTCGCCAGTTGGCGGTTTCATCACCGAGCACGGCCATGCTCACGACCCGCAGGTGGTAGCGGTCGCGCAGGCGGGTGTGGCATACAAACATCCGCTCGATGAAGTCAGCCTCGCCCTGGCTCTGTACCTCGATGTGGATGAGCACCCAGGCATCCGCGCCTGTGATGAGCCGCACCCGCACGAGCTTATCTACCGTGCGCCGTCCTTGCCCGGCACCGGGGGCGAGCTTCTGCAATTCCTTGTCCAGAAACACGGGCGGGACGCTCCAGTCTATTTCGGCGTGCGCCTCAGGCAAAAAGAAGACGATGAACGCCTCGAAAAAGGTTTCAATCGCCTCTTTCCACGGCGAGTCGTAGTCGTCCGAAACCACATCTACTATCATCGGGTCCTCCGTTTCGGTCTGCCCCATGCCCCCAGGCTATGTCAGGCCACACTGCCCCCCGGAAACCTGCCGGCGTTTCGAGTGGGTCCCACATTATCCATGGTTATGGTTATACTATTATAGCAGAGCAGGCCAGCCTTGCTGCTGAATGACGCCACCCTCTCACCTGATTCTATTATATAATGTGAAAGACCAGGATGGATATTACTACAGTTGTGGTTATTCCGGCGGAACTGATAGGCAAGCGGTGAACGGTTATCGGGCTTCCTATCGTTTTCTGGCTTGCCAAAGCCTTGACTGTCAGCAACTACAACGGTCGTAATATTCATTCATAGAAATGGAGCATAGATTTTTTACCTGCTAGCAGGCTGAATCATTACTGGTCGGCCCAATCATTGAAGGTTGAAGGTTCTGGCCGGGCGCTTCTGGCGCTTTGCGAGGTCAGGGAGCGAGTGCTGTTCAGAGAGCGTGCGGACTCTAGCACCCGCATTGATATCCCTGGTCGTCCATCAGAAAGAAAGGAGCCATGACCCTATGACCACCATCGTCCTTGCAGATGACCATCCAATGGTTCGTCATGGGCTGAAATTCATTCTGGAGGCGGAACGCGGATGGAGCGTGGTGGGAGAAGCGACCACGGGGAACGAGGTGCTCCAACTGGTGAAAGCGCTGCGACCGGACGTCCTCATCCTGGATATTTTGATGCCGGAGGTGAATGGGATAGAGGTTGTCCAGCGCCTGAGCCAGTTTGCAACCCGGAGCCGGGTGGTAATGTTTTCGATGTATGACCATGATTCCTACATCCGAGCGGCGATGAATAGTGGTGCTCAGGCATATGTCCTGAAAGATTCTGAGGTGGCGGAGCTGGTCCACGCGGTGCGCGAAGTGCTGGCCGGACGGCGCTATCTCAGCCGTTCTTTGACCGAGCGGGCGATGACCTGCTACCTTCAGCAGGCAAGCAGCGACGGGGTAGCCTGGTCTGAGGTGCTCACCTCCCGTGAGCGGCAGGTGATTCAACTTGCGGCCCAGGGAGCCAGCAATGCGGAGATTGGCTATCGCCTGTCTATCAGCCCCCGCACTGTTGAAACCCACCGCACGAATATTATGCGCAAACTTGGATTGCACACCCGCGCCGAATTGATTACCTATGCGCTCCAGCACGGCATCTTGCCGCTGCACTCCTCCTGAGACCGGTGACGGTGCTGAGCAACCCCCGCTCCTCATATCCTTACATCCTTTGTTTGCACCTTTTCGTGAAGTTCGGATTTCCGTAGAGATTGATACGTGGTATCTGCGGAGATAATCCGTTGTTCTCCGTATAGACAGGAGGCGCAAATTCAGGTAGGCTGGATAGGACCAGCAACCGCAACGAACCATAAAGAGATTGGCTATCTATGACGACCAGCGATGAAGACCAGAGCCAGCACGACGACGAGGTGATGGCGCTCCGTCAGCGTGTTTCCGAACTGGAAGAGGCCCATGCTGCGTTCCAGGAAGAACGGGCCGCGCACCAGCATCAGCATCAGCAGATTGAGGAGCGATGGCAGCAATGCGAAGCAACTCTGCGGATGGCGCACGAGCAGTCAGTCATCCAGCGTCAGCAGCATGGGGATGAATTGCGCCGTATTCAGAAAGAACTGGCGCATGCCGTTCAGGTCAAAGACCATTTTCTGGCGGCAATGAGCCACGAACTGCGGACGCCATTAAACGGCATTCTTGGGCTTTCGGAAGCACTCCAGGAGGAGGTATATGGCCCGCTCAACGAGCGGCAACGCCGGGTGCTGCACCTCCTGGAACAGAACGGCTACCGCCTGCTGACGATAGTGAACGATATCCTGGACCTGTCGCACATTGAGTCGGGTGGGGTCAGGCTGGAGATAGCTCCGGTGGTGATTGGAGCGCTGTGCCAGTCCTGCCTGGAGTTGGTTCAGCAAGACGCCAGCCGCAAGCGCCTGGTCGTGTCGTTTAAGAAGGACACGTGCCTGGTGATCATCCAGGCCGATGAACGCCGCCTGAAGCAGGTGCTCATCAATCTGCTGAGCAATGCGGTCAAGTTTACCCCCGATGGGGGAAATATCGGTCTGGACGTGACCGCCAACCTGAGTCCGGGGCAGCGAGCCGTTCAGTTTGCGGTGTGGGACACCGGGATAGGGATTGCGGCTGAAGATATCGGTCGTCTGTTCCATCCATTCGCCCAGATTCACACGGGACTGACTCGCCAGTATGAAGGGGCCGGGTTGGGGTTGGTGCTGGCTGCCCGCCTGGTTGAACTCCATGGCGGGCAACTGACCGTGGAAAGTACGCTCGGCCAGGGGAGCCGGTTTATCGTTTCATTGCCCCTCGCAGACGAAGAGAATTTGTGACGACGAAGACCGAGCTGAAGGCCATCGCCCCGGCAGCCAGGATCGGGCTGAGCTGGACCCCGAAGAAGGGGTAGAGCACCCCCGCCGCCACGGGTATCCCGATGACGTTGTAGAGAAAGGCCCAGAACAGGTTCCACTTGATCGTAGCGAGGGTGCGCTTGCTCAAGGTGATAGCCTGGGGGATACCACGCAGATCGCCACCCATCAGGGTAATGTCAGCCGTCTCCATTGCCACGTCGGTGCCAGTCCCGATGGCAATTCCGACATCGGCCTGCGCCAGGGCCGGGGCATCGTTGATACCGTCTCCGACCATTGCCACAACCTTGCCCTCCTGTTGGAGTCGCCGCACCTCGGCGGCTTTGTCTGAGGGCAGCACTTCGGCCAGCACCCGGTCAATGCCCACCTGCTGCGCAATGGCGTTGGCGGTGCGCTGGTTGTCGCCGGTGAGCATGGCAACTTCGATGCCCAGGCGGTGGAGTTCGGCAATGGCTTCACGCGAGGTTGGCTTGACGGTGTCGGCAATGGCTATCACCCCGGTGGCTTCGCGGTCCACCGCAACGACCATGACCGTTTTGCCCTCGTGCTGCAACCGGGCCATATCGCGCTCAACCCCATTGAGCACGATATGCTCGTCATGCATCAGCCGCAGGGTTCCGAGCGTCACGGTGTGGTCTTCGACCCGTGCCTTGAGGCCGTGCCCGGCGATGGCTTCGAAGTCCTGCGGTTGGGTCAGGGGCAGGCGGTGTTCGTGGGCAGCCTGGACGATAGCCTCCCCAAGGGGGTGTTCGCTCGCCCGTTCGGCGCTGGCCGCCAGGCGCAAGAGCGTCCGGTAGGCGGAGTCGGTGGCGAGCGGCGAGGGTCCGGGTTCCTGTTCCTCAGATGCTCCAGGCTTCAGGGGGAGCACATCGGTGACGACCGGACGTCCCGCAGTGATGGTACCGGTTTTGTCCAGGATGACAGCCTGGATGGCGTTGGCTCGCTCCAGGCTTTCGGCATTCTTGATGAGGATACCGTGCTCCGCGCCCGTGCCGGTGCCCACCATGATAGCGGTCGGGGTTGCCAGGCCAAGCGCACAGGGGCAGGCTATCACCAGCACCGCCACGGCAAATATCATCGCCTGGGTGAAACCGACGTTTCCAACGAACAGCCAGCCGAGAAAGGTGAGCAGGGCCACCACGATGACCGTGGGGACAAACACCGCGGCGACTTTGTCTACCAACCGCTGCACGGGGGCGCGGCTGCCCTGGGCTTCCTGCACCAGACGGATAATCTGCGCCAGGGCGGTTTCTTTGCCCACCCGCGTGGCCCGAAACTGGAAGCTGCCGGTCTTGTTCATAGTGGCTCCGATGACGGGGTCTCCTTCCCCTTTTCCGACCGGCAGGCTCTCACCGGTGACCATACTTTCGTCCACGCTGGAACGCCCACTGGTGACCACTCCGTCCACGGGGATTTTTTCGCCCGGACGCACGATGACGATATCTCCTTTGCGCACCTCGGAGATGGGGATGTCGTGCTCCGCGCCGTCGCGCAGGATACGGGCGGTTCTGGCCTGCAACCCCATCAACGAGCGGATGGCGGTGCTGGTCTGGCGTCGGGCGCGGGCTTCGAGGAATTTGCCCACCAGGATGAGGGTAATGATCAGGGCGGAGGTTTCGAAGTAGACGTGCCCGGCCATACCGGCCAGCATGATCACGACACTGTAGGCGTAGGCAGTGGATGACCCCAGGGCCACCAGGGTGTCCATATTGGCCGTCTTGTCCTTAAGGGCTTTCCAGGCGTGAAGGTAGAAATCCAGCCCGCTGTAGAACTGCACCGGCGTTGCCAGCAGGAGAAACAGCCAGTTCAGCAGATCGGCACTGGCGGGGTGGGTCATCCCGGCATGAATGGGGATGGGGATGGGGCCAGGACCTTCGGCTCCGCTGCCGATGAGAAACGGCGCTATCAAGCCAAAGTCGCGGGCCATGGAGAGCACAAAGAGTGGGAGACCGAGCACAGCCCCGACGATGAGCTTGCGCCGTTTGCCGGAGACTTCGCGCTCGCGGGCCGCAGCTTCAACATCTTCAATGGTCGTGGCAGCATCGTCTGAGGTATCTGGTTCGATCACCCCGTACCCGGCCCGCTCGACGGCTCCCTTCAGGTCGCTCCAACTGGCTTCGGCAGGCGACCAGGTGACGAATGCCTGTTCGCTAGCAAGGTTGACCTGGGCATCCAGCACGCCGGGCACCTTCCTGAGCGCTTTTTCGACCCGCGCCGAGCACGAGGCGCAGGTCATCCCCGTGACGGGAAACTCGGCCCGGTTGGTGATGACACCGTAGCCTGCCTGTTCTACTGCATCGAGCAGGCGGGCCGGGGCGGCGTCCGATGGGTCAAAGCAAATGGATACCTGTTCGTTGGCAAGGTTGACGCTGGCTTCGGACACACCGGGCACCTTCTTGAGCGCTTTTTCGACCCGCGCCGAGCACGAGGCGCAGGTCATCCCGGTGATAGAAATATGCAATTCTTGCTGCCGCGACATAGAGAACCTCCCGATAGGTGAAGAAAGCCACAGCGGTCATAGATATTATGGACATACGGACATACATATGGATGTGATATATGGACGAGGCCAGACGTGGGTGAAAACTCTGGCCGCGGGCGCGGTTCTCCCACGGTGCCGCGGCCTGTCACGGGTCACGGGTCACGGGTCACGGGTTACGGGTTACGGGTATGACTTCGTCGTAGCCGGCTTCGTTGATGGCCGCAATGATGGTATCGGCACTGATGGCTCCATTGTGCTCGACGGTGACAGATTTGTCGCTCAATTCGACCTGGACACTCTGAACGCCCGACAGCGCGGCGACTTCCTTTTTGACGGCATTGACGCAGTGCTGGCATGAGATACCGGGGACCTGGAATCGTTCGGTGACCATTCGGATACCTCCTCATTTGTTTTCTGATTGCTTTCGGTTGCCTTCGGTTGCTTTCGGTTGGTGTTCCGCCTATTTGTGACTGGTGGCCTCGAAGACCTGCATCAACTCGCGCAATACGCGTTCCCGTTCGTCCGGCTGGTCACTGCGGATGGCGGTGGTGACACAGGTATTCAGGTGGTTTTCGAGGATGATGCCCTCGATTTTGTGCAGGGCATGGCGGATGGCGCGAATCTGGTTCATCAGGTCAATGCAGTAGGTGTCGTCCTCGACCATCCGCTGTACCCCACGGACGTGTCCCTCAACAGTTTTGAGCCGCTGGAGCAGGTGTTGTCGGTATGACGCCTTGTGGTCCATGGTGCGCTTGTTCACTCCTTGCCCCCCCCAGGGGGGGTGGGCTTCGAAAGATTATACCAGAGGAAAGTTTCTTTTGTCAAGGGGAGCCGGGCAGGGGACAAGGCGAGACAGGGCAACGACGTCTCTGCCAGCCAGCTCCATCCATTTCAGACAGTTTCCCAGGACATGTTATACTGAAGGCGATATGGTATTCCAACCGGGAACTTCCTGAATACGCTTATTATGGTAAAGATTGCCATGAAAATTCCTCCTATCCTCCAGTTTGTTCGTTCCATCCAGTGGAAAATTGCGCTCTGGTCGGGGCTGTGTCTGTCTATCCTGGCTGCGGTCATCATTGCCTATGCCGCCATTTCCCTGGGGCGGACTGCCATCCATGCGGCCCAGCAGGAAGCCATCGCCATCTCTGAGGATAATGCCGTACGGATCAATGAAGAAATCGAAGTTGCCTGGAACACGGCCCGCACCCTGGAGCAAATCCTCTCGACGGTGAAAGACCCGGACGCGCCGCTCCGCCTGACCCGCGACCAGGTGAATCAGATTTTGCAGCAGGTGCTGATAGAAAACCCCGATCTGGTCGGGGTCTACACGCTGTGGGAGCCAGATGGCTTCGATGGCAACGACACCCGCTACGCCAATGCGGAAGGCCACGACGAGACAGGACGTTTTATCCCCTACTGGAGCCGGGACCGGCAGGGCAACACCATGCTGAATCCGCGAACCGCCCACGACGATGAGGGGGAAGCCCGTCGGGTCTATGAATGCCCCAAACAGACCAGGCTGGAATGCATCCTTAATCCCTATTCCTACCCGGTGCAGGGTGAGCCGACCTTAATCAGTTCGCTGGTCGTGCCGATTATCGTCGGGGGGCAGTTCTATGGGGTGGTCGGGGTTGATATTCGGATGGACTATTTCCAGCGGCTTGCAGACTCAGTCAACATCTACGACCAGAGCGGTTGGCTGGCGGTGATTGCCAATGATGGGACGGTGGCAGCCATCACCGACCGTCCAGGACTGGTTGGACAATACGCGACGGTCATTCACGAAGACTTCGATACGGACGACGAGTTGGGATATGTTCGGCGCGGAGAAAGGGTCGTCGAGTTCGACCAGGATAATGACCTGGAGGTGTTTATCCCGATCCACTTCTGGCGCACCTGGTCGCCCTGGTCGGTCAGCATCACCGTTCCGCGAGAGAAGATTGCGACGGAGGCCCGAACGCTGATGTGGCAGATGATCGGGATGGGTACGGCCCTGACGCTCGCGGCGCTGGTGTTTCTGGGGATGATTGCGCGGCAAATTGCGCTCCCTATTCGCGCTATGACCGAGACGGCCCGCACAGTAAGCGAGGGCAAGCTCGATGTGGACGTGGTGGTGCAGTCGAACGATGAAACGCGGGTGCTAGCCCAGACCTTCAACCAGATGATTGCCGGGTTGCGCCGGATGGTAGAAAACGACCGCAAAGCGAACGAAGAACTGGTGCGTCAGAACGAGGAGCAGAAGCGATTGCTAGATCTGGTTGCCACTCTGGAGACCCCGGTCATTCCGCTGGTGGAAGGGGTGTTGCTTGCGCCGATTGTAGGGACACTGGACCGCCGCCGGACCCAGGCGCTCACCGAGCGGTTGCTCCGGGAGGTGTATGCCCGCCATGCCAGCCAGGTCATTCTTGATATCACGGGCGTGGTTGCCATTGATACCCAGGTGGCGATGGGCCTGCTCCAGACGGCACAATCCGTGCGCCTGCTTGGGTGTTCGCTCACGATGACGGGCATCTCTGCCAACGTTGCGGCGACGATTACGCAGCTTGGCATTGACCTGAGCGCCATCACTACGGCCCACTCGCTACAAGAGGTCCTGTTGCGCATTTCTGCGGACCGGCTGATGGAGCACCAGCGCCAGGTGTGATACCAGTGGCGGGTGATACGCGACGCGTGACGCGTGACGAGCCGCAGCAACGCGGCAGAACATGACCTGGGAGATGAGGATGGATACCGATGGATACCGATGGATACCGATGGATACGACATGACGTCGTCATATGGTATCCATTGTCTAAAAAACTCATCCGAAATATTGGAACAAAGGACCATAGCATTCCTCCGGAATGATGTGTTATCATCATTCCGCCTCCCCCTGGAGTTTTGTCTCTAAAGGCTCGGATTATAGCCTTTGTATAAAACATCTAAAAATATCCTCCATCTTTCGTCAGGAAAAGCCCTATGTTATTCTATGAGTGTGTGATACCATGACCCCTGTAAGCATACGGTATGATACATCGGGGTATCTCTCAAGGGTTTACAACCGTTTTTTCGTTTTCTCCACCTGAAATACCAACGACAGGGCAGTCGAAATATAAGATTGTCACTGTCTTTTCTGATTCTCGATGATTTTACCACGAAACGATAGGATTCACTCGCCAGTGGTATGACGAGCCGCAGGTTTCTGATAGTGAGAAGGATCAGGAGAAGGATCAGGAGAAGGATCAGGCGGGACCTGGGTGGAAGCTGCGCAACAGCGCGGGGGTGATGCCTGAGCAACGAAGCGAACAGGAACGGAAACGGAAACGGGAATCACGGGAATCCAGGAGCAGGAAACAGACGGTCGGAAGGGTATTCTCATCTATCTCGATAACATGAGCATATGAAGCAAGAAAGGACTATCACTTATGGAAGGGACATGGGTCGAACAAATCAACCATTTGATGTATAGCATAGATAATCTGTGGGTTCTCATCGCCGGTATGCTGGTTTTCTTTATGCAGGCAGGCTTTGCCCTGGTCGAAGCGGGTTTTACCCGTTCCAAAAACGCCACCAACATTCTGATGAAAAACGTGATGGATTTTTGTATCGGAACCCTGTTGTTCTGGGCCGTGGGCTACGCCTTTATGTACGGGGAGTCCTTCGGTATCCTGGAAAATATCATCGGATTGAAAGGCTTTTTCCTCATTGGCCTGGAAGATATTGACCCCGCGACGGTGGCCGAACTGGAAGGGGGCACCCTCTCGCTCTACACCGACTGGTTCTTCCAGCTCGTGTTTGCGGCCACCGCGGCCACCATCGTGTCCGGGGCGATGTCAGAACGAACCCGGTTTTCAGCCTACTTCGTCTACAGCATCGTCATTACGGCCATCATTTACCCTATCTTTGGGCACTGGACCTGGGGAGGCGGCTGGTTGAGCGACCTGGGCTTCAGCGACTTTGCGGGTTCGACCATCGTCCACAGTGTCGGGGGGTGGGCCGCGCTGGTCGGGGCAATGATGCTCGGCCCCCGCCAAGGGCGCTACGACAAAAACGGCAAGCCGGTGCAAATCCCCGGCCACTCAATTGCCCTGGGAACCCTCGGCGTCTTTATCCTCTGGCTTGGTTGGTTCGGGTTCAACCCTGGGAGCCAGCTAGCGGCAGCGGGTATCGAGAACATGAACGCTGTGGCAAAAGTTGCTGCCAATACCAACATCGCCGCGGCATCCGGGGCCCTTGGGGCCCTGGCCGTCGCCTGGATATTCAAGGGCAAGCCCGACCTGTCCTACACCCTGAATGGCATCCTGGGAGGGCTGGTTGCCATCACCGCTCCCTGTGCCGTGACGGTTCCGTGGTCAGCGGTCATCATCGGGCTGGTTGCCGGCTTCATCGTCTTCTTTGGAACAAACCTGCTGGAACTAATCAAGATTGACGACCCGGTCGGGGCGGTGCCGGTCCACCTGTTCTCTGGCATCTGGGGCACCCTGGCGCTCGGCCTCTTCGCAGTGGACAGCGGCCTGCTCTATGGGTATGGCTTCGGGCAACTGCTCTCGCAGCTGATTGGCGTGGTCACCTGTGGTATCTGGACTGCCGCGACAACGGGCATCCTCTTCTTGCTCATCAAAGTCACCATCGGGCTGCGTGTAACCCCCGAAGAAGAAGAACTGGGGCTGGACTACCACGAGCACGGTTCGGAAGCCTACCCCGACCTGCGGGCCTTGCGAGCGGCGGCAGAGCGGAGCGGGTGAGAGAAAAGTCGGGGGGCTGGCTATCCAGGGACCCCCGACCGAAGTTCCCTCCCGCGGGTCGGCGCATCAATCAACCAATACGAGGCCACGGACCCGCCGGAGGGAACATTCACGTTCCCTCCGGGTTCTTCGGGGGGGATGCGTCGGGCCTGGCGGCCAGCAAGGCCTGCTGGACCGGCCTGAATTCGCCCCTGGCCTGCTCAGCCAGTTCCGCCACCTGGCGCATATCCTCGGCCAGCGCCAGCACCTCAAGCGTCTCACTCACCTTTGACAACTTCATCCCCCCCACCTGGGCGCTGAGTGATTTCAGCGAATGGGCGGCAGTCTGGAGATTGCGGGGATTCTCTTCGGCCACCGCCTGCTCAATTGAGGCAACGCGGTTCTGCATATCGTTGATGAAGATATCAATAATTTCGGAGACAACCCGCGGCCCGCCCTTCCCAATGGCCGACAGGAATTGGCGGAATTTTGATGGGTCGAGCACCCGTTCGAAGCGGGGAATGCCAACAGGAATGGGGACTGGGTCAAAGCCGAAGAGCAGGGAGGAGGAACAATGGCCGGAATGGAAGGCAACCCCGGCGAGTTGCCGTTGGGCTGGCTCGGAAGCTGGCTCGGAAGCTGGCTCCAGGATCGGGGCAAGATGAACAAATCGCCATCGTGTTGCACGCGCTTCTCCTTGGTCTGGGTCTGGGTCTGGGTCTGGGAGATGGTTCGTTCTTCGTCATGGTCATTGCTGGTCATTGGTGACAGGTCAAGGGACCGCGGAGCCTTTCGGAGCACCGTTTCCAGTTCGGCAAGCCGTACAGGTTTGCTGATATAGTCATCCATTCCGGCTTCCAGGCACCGTTCCCGGTCTCCTTGCATGGCGTGGGCGGTCATGGCGATAATCCATGGCTGGCGGTCTGCGGGAAACGTTTCCCGAATACGGCGGGTCGCCTCAAACCCATCCATATGCGGCATCTGCACATCCATAAACACAACGTCGTAGGGCTGGCGCTCCAGCCGGGCCAGAACCTCCTGCCCGTCCGATGCCACATCCACTCCATGATACTCCATGTGTGCAAGCAATGAAAGGGTCACCCGCTGGTTCCCGGCATCGTCTTCTGCCAGCAGAATGCGGAGCGGATGCCAGGCTGCGGACAGGGTAGAATGCAGTGGAGGGCCATATTTCAGCCGTTGGAGGCGGCTCCGGCTGCTCGACCCCGTTCGTTCGCCCCGTTCGCCGCTCAGCAAGCTGACGAGGGCCTCGCGCAGGTGAAATGGCTTGGGAGGTCTGGACAGAAAGATAACGTGGTGGTCTTCAAACTCCCGGCTCGCCTCAATCTGCTGGTCCATTGAGATAAACACTACCAGCGGCAGGGTGCGTCCATTTGGAGCAATCTGAACGGCGGTCGCCAGCGTCATACTATCCATCTCTGGCGCGTGCATATTGAGCACCGCCGCGTCAAATGGCCCGCAGTGTTGAAGCCAGTCCAGCGCTTCGCGGGTGAGCGACGTGGTCTGAGGAAGCATCTCCCATTCCTGAGCCTGCCGGGTCAGGATACGGGAACTGCTCGGGTTGTCGTCGGCAATGAGCAACCGCTTGCCTGCCAGGATTTGGAAGCGCGGGTCGGGGGGGAGCACCGCTTCTTCAGGTGGGGCCGCAGCCGCCACCATGGTGAAATGGAAGGTCGAGCCGACCCCCACCTTGCTCTCAACCCAGATTCTCCCCCCCATCATTTCGGTCAGTCGTTTGCTAATCGCCAACCCCAACCCGGTTCCGCCATAGGTGCGGGTGGTCGAGCTATTCACCTGACTGAACGGGCGGAAGAGCAACCCCAGAGCCTCGTGGGGAATACCAATCCCCGTATCTCGCACCGCAAAGTGGATTTCGTATCGAGCGGCGTTGGCTTCGGAGCCGGGCCAGTCTCCGCTGGCCTTTGCGGGAGCTGGCAGGTATGGCGAAGGGGGAAGGGAGTGGCCGGTGACCGAAAGCACCACCTCGCCCACATCGGTGAACCTGACGGCATTGGTGAGCAGGTTGGTGAGGACCTGGCGCAACCGCATGACATCGCCAATCAGCCAGGGGGGAAGCTGTTCATCGAGCAGATAGACCAGAACGAGGTGCTTTCTGGAAGCCTCCGCCGCGAGCGTGTCCAGCGATTCTTCAATACAATCGCGCAAACTGAAGGGTTGGTTGAACAGCTCTATCTTGCCGGCCTCGATTTTGGAGATATCCAGCACATCGTTGATGAGCGTGAGCAGGGCATTGCTGCTCGTATAGCTCATCTCGACAAACTCTTGCTGCTCCGGGGTCAGGAGCGTTTGCAGAAGCAGCGTGGTGGTGCCAACGATGACGTTCAGCGGGGTGCGAATTTCGTGGCTCATATTGGCGAGAAACGTGGACTTGGCGCGGGTGCCGGCTTCGGCCTCAATCATCGCCTCCTGCAAGGTCTGTTCAATCTTCTTGCGCTCGGTAATGTCTTCCTTCACGGCAACAAAATGGGTGATAGCCCCGTGGGCATTCGTGATGGGCGAAATAGACGCAGCTTCCCAATAGAGTTCGCCATCCTTCTTGCGGTTCTGAAATTCGCCCTGCCACTCCCGCCCGGCCATAATCGTCTTCCACAATTGCTGATAGACCTGCCGCGGGGTCCGGCCCGACTTCAGGATATGCGGGGTTTGTCCCACCGCCTCCATATAGGTATAGCCTGTGGTCTGAGTAAACCGGGGGTTGACATATTCGATAACGCCCCTGGTATCGGTAATGACAATCGAGACCGGGCTTTGTTCAATGGCCCGGTAGAGCTTGCGAAGCTCCGCCTCGCTCTTCTCCAGCACTTCTTGCACGCGGTAGCGCTGCATCGCCGCCCCGATAATCCCCGCAGCCGTCTTGACGGCATCTATCTCGGCATATGACCAGGAGCGCCGGGTGTCTATCTCATCGAAGCCGATGAATCCCCACCACTGACCGTCCACGAACACCGGAACGACCAGGAGCGCACTCACCTGACCGCGGCGCAGAAGTTCTTGTTCGCATGCTGGGAAGGTTTCCATCGGGCCATAAATCGCCCCACCACACTGGAGGATCGCCTCCCACCGGCTCACCTCGTTGGCCTGGTAGGATTGGTTCTGGAGCGCGGGGCTATCGAGGTGAGAATCCAACCCTGACGCGGTCCACAGATACCGCCGGCGCATACCGAGCGCTCCATCTCCATCTCCATCGGCTCCTGCCTGGTTCTCAAAAACGTAGACCCGGCTGACGCGAGCCGCCGTGCCCAGGCGTTCCAGCAAGTTCTGAATGTTGAAGTGGAGGTTTGTCATGCTCAAGAACTGCTCTGCCGCCGCCCCCACCGCCTCAAAGATGGCATCGCGGCGATGGAGTTTCTCCTCAAACTGTTCCATCTCCAGGCAGGCAGCCCGCGCCAACGCCTCGGTTGCGGTGTTAAGGGCTTCGAGCAAATCGGTGGAAGAGAGACCTTCGGCGGCCCCGGCCCTGAGCGCCGCGAAGATACCACGGCGTACCAGGTTGCAGCGCGTGACCACCAGGCAAGGCGAGATGGCCGCGTTGTCCAGTAGAGATGACGGTGGATCGGACAGGTTGTGGAGCACCCCCCGCAGCGGGGTGCTATCCTGGTAGGTCACAGCGTCGTGCAGCGCCGACAGCAGACGGTGCAGAAACGCCTGCTGCCGTTCTGGCGAGAGATGCGAGTAGAGGGCATCACCTTCCTGAAACGAGGCATGGAGTGTTTCGGCAAACTGGCGAGACTGAGAGTCGAAGCACTGCAAGGGCAAAAACCTCGTTGCAGCGCCTTCTGTCATACCCATGGGTTCATTCCCCTCCCCTGGTACTCTGAGTTAAGGCTAGCTCTTGAAACGGTACCTATCATCATACCACACAGGGAGGGTCCGTGCGAGAGAGAAAAGTAAAATTTTCGTGAAGAATGTCCCGGCCCCAGGAAACCGGAAAGAGGAAGTTCGCCGGCCACTCGCTGCGCCAGGGATACCCCATCCCCACCCCAACTGGCCGTCTCCATCGAATCTACTCAGCCTGGAAGCCTGGTTACCACCGCTGGTCCCTATTCTGGCTTGACGCTGAGGTGGCATTGAAGTACAATCAACCTGTTGTCCTGGGTCGTAGGAATAGGGGTAGCAGAGAGAGCAGAGGGCCAATGATGCAAGACGAAGGTCGAAGGAGAGTGGTGATTGAAGGGGTGAAGCCGCAAATTGACGGGGGGCGTTTTGCGATCAAGCGGACCGTTGGCGAATCGGTCGTGGTTGAGGCCGATATCTTTACCGATGGGCACGATGCCATCGCCGGTGCGCTGCGCTATCGCAAGACGGGCGCATCTCAATGGTCAGAAGTCCCGATGACCTTCCTGAGCAACGACCGCTGGAGGGCCGCCTTTTCGGTGACGGAGATAGGCCGCTACACCTATACGCTGATAGGATGGGTGGACCATTTCAAGACCTGGCGAGGAGATTTGCGGAAGCGGGTTGAGGCCGGGCAGGATGTGACGGTGGACCTCCAGATTGGGGCCAACCTGATTGAGGATGCCAGCAAGCGAGCCAGCGATAATGACGCGGCCTGGTTGCGTTTGCAGGCCAGCACCCTGCGCAACAAGGGGGAAGCCGCTCCCCACAAAATCAAGGTTGCGCTGGATGACCAGATGGCCCGGGTGATGGAGCGCTACCCCGACCGCTGCCTTGCCACCACCTACGAACGCGAACTTGACGTGGTGGTAGACCCGAAGAAAGCCCGCTTCAGCGCGTGGTACGAAATGTTCCCCCGTTCGGGGGCGCTGGTGCCGGGCGAACACGGGACCTTCCAGGATTGCGAAGCGCGTTTGCCCTACATCGCCGGGATGGGCTTTGATGTATTGTATTTCCCGCCCATTCACCCCATCGGGGTGTCGTTCCGCAAGGGGAAGAACAACACCCTGACAGCGGAGCCGGACGACGTTGGGAGTCCCTGGGCCATTGGCAGCGCCGAAGGCGGACACACCGCCATCCACCCACAGCTCGGCACGCTGGAAGACTTCCGCCGGCTGGTGGCAAAGGCCAGGGAATATGACCTGGACATCGCGCTGGATATCGCCTTTCAGTGTTCTCCCGACCACCCCTATGTGAAGGCACACCCGGAATGGTTCCGGATGCGCCCCGACGGAACCATTCAGTATGCAGAAAACCCCCCCAAGAAATACCAGGATATCTACCCGTTTGACTTTGAGACCCGCGCATGGCAGCCCTTGTGGGAAGAGCTGAAGAACGTCTTCCTCTTCTGGGTCAAACAGGGCGTGAGCATCTTCCGGGTAGATAACCCCCACACCAAGCCATTCGCCTTCTGGGAATGGGTCATTCGCGAAGTCAAGCAGGCCCACCCGGAGACTATCTTTCTGGCCGAGGCCTTTACCCGCCCGAAGGTGATGTACAACCTGGCGAAACTTGGCTTCACGCAGTCGTATACCTATTTTGCCTGGCGGAATACGAAGTGGGACCTGACCCAGTATCTCACCGAACTGACCCGGACGGAGGTGCGTGAATTCTTCCGCCCGAACTTCTGGCCGAACACGCCGGACATCCTGAATGAGTACCTCCAGGTCGGGGGGCGTCCGGCCTTTATGATTCGCCTGGTGCTGGCGGCAACGCTGGCCGCCAACTATGGCATCTACGGCCCCGCCTTTGAGCTGTGCATCAACACCCCCAGGGAACCAGGGAGCGAAGAATACCTGGACTCCGAGAAATACGAACTGAAAAGTTGGGACCTGGAAAGCCACCTCAGCCTCCAGCACGTCATCACCCAGGTCAACCGCATTCGGCGGGAGAACCCGGCCCTCCAGCATAATGGGAGCCTGCGCTTCCACCAGGCCGATAACGAACGGATTATCTGCTACAGCAAGCAGAGCGAGGATGGCACCAACACCATCGTCGTGGTGATAAGCCTGGACCCCTACTACACCCAGGCCGGGTGGCTGGACCTCCCGCTTGAAGAACTGGGTTTCGACCCTGGTCAAACGTATCAGATGCACGACCTGCTGAGCGATGCCCGCTATCTCTGGCATGGCCCCCACAACTACGTCGAACTGCATCCGTACCACGCCCCGGCCCACATCTTCCGCATGCGGCGGCATATTCGGACGGAGCACGACTTTGATTACTATATGTAGGGGATGGAGGGAAAACGGGGAGAAGCTCCCCGTGGCCGGCAACGAGCGACGAACCGCAAGCGACGAAGAAGAAGTCGTAAGAAGTCGAATGAAGGAAGAGTGACAAGCGACGAAGCATGAGCCGTTCCAGAACGGTTGGGTATGAGGCTTTGCCCACACCTGGGTACGGGTCGGAGAACGGAAGAAAGGGAATGTGTAATGCCATCACGAAAGACGCCAGCAACCACACCATCATCAGAAGAAACGACAGCGCCCGAAGAGACTCCCGCCGTATCGCAGGAGGAAGCTCCTTCTTCGGTGGCTCAGCAATCGCCCGCGCAGAAGACGGAGGCTCCCCCCGCCCTTGCCCCACACCAATCAGGTAAGGCCGTCTCGCTGGAGCCACTGCCAGAGGAATATTCTCCCATCAGCAATGATGACCTGTATTTCTTCAACGAAGGGACGAACTACCGTCTCTATCAGCGGTTTGGCTCCAGGATGATGACCATCAACGGGGTCGAAGGAACCTACTTTGCCGTCTGGGCCCCCGATGCCTCCCAGGTGCATGTCATGGGCGATTTCAATGGGTGGGACCGGGCGCACCACCGGCTCTATCCGCGGGGCGATTCGGGGGTGTGGGAAGGGTTTATCCCTGGGGTGCGCAAGGGCCACCTCTACAAGTACCACATTGCCTCCCGCTTCAATGACTACCGCGTTGAGAAGAGCGACCCCTTCGGGTCCTACCACGAAATCCCGCCCAAGACGGCTTCGGTGGTCTGGGACCTGGACTATGCCTGGGGAGACCAGCAGTGGATGGAGGAGCGCAAAAAACGCAACCACCTCGATGCCCCCATGGCTATCTACGAGGTCCACCTTGGTTCCTGGCGGCGGGTGCCTGAAGAGGAAAACCGCTTCCTGACCTATCGGGAGATTGCCCCGCTGCTCGCGGAATACGTCACGAAGATGGGATTCACCCATGTCGAACTCCTGCCCGTGATGGAGCACCCTTTCTATGGCTCGTGGGGCTACCAGACGACGGGCTACTTTGCCCCGACCAGTCGCTACGGCACCCCCCAGGATTTTATGTACCTGGTAGATGTGCTGCATCAACAGAACATCGGCGTCATTCTCGACTGGGTGCCCTCGCACTTCCCCACCGACAGCCACGGCCTGGGCGTGTTCGATGGGTCGCACCTCTACGAGCATGCCTACCCCCAGAAGGGGTGGCACCCGGACTGGCAGAGCTATATCTTCAACTATGGCCGCCACGAGGTGCGCAGTTTCCTGATGAGCAGCGCGTTCCACTGGTTGGATATTTACCACATTGATGGGTTGCGGGTGGACGCTGTCGCTTCGATGCTCTACCTGGACTATTCGCGCAAGGAGGGCGAATGGATGCCCAACCAGTATGGCGGGAAGGAAAACATCGAGGCCATCGGGTTCTTACGCCGCTTCAACGAAGAGATTTACCGGAACTACCCAGATGTTCAAACGATTGCCGAAGAATCCACCGACTGGTCTATGGTTTCTCGCCCCACCTACGTTGGCGGCCTGGGATTCGGGATGAAGTGGGACATGGGGTGGATGCACGATACCTTGATGTATATGGTGCGCGACCCGATCTATCGCAAATATCACCACAACGAGATGACCTTCCGCATGCTCTATGCCTTCACCGAAAACTTTGCGCTGCCGCTATCGCACGATGAGGTGGTGCATGGCAAGGGGTCGCTCCTGAGCAAGATGCCCGGCGACCTGTGGCAAAAATTCGCCAATCTCCGGCTCCTGTTTGGCTATATGTACGCGCAACCGGGCAAGAAGCTGCTCTTTATGGGCGGGGAGCTTGGGCAGTGGAAGGAATGGCACCACGACGAAAGCCTGGACTGGCATCTCTTGCAGTTTGCGCCCCATGCCGGGCTTCAGCGGTGGGTGGCCGACCTGAACCGCTTCTACCAGCAGGAGCCGGCGCTTCACGAACTGGACACCGACCCGACGGGGTTCCAGTGGGCCGACTGCAACGATTGGGAGGGCAGCGTGCTCAGTATGCTCCGCTTCGGAAAAACCACCGATACCATCGTGCTGGCGGTATGCAACTTCACGCCGGTGCCGCGCCACGGCTACAAAGTCGGGGTTCCGGCTGGCGGGTTCTGGAAGGAAGCGCTCAACAGCGATGCGCGGGAATATGAGGGGAGCGGGCAGGGCAACCTGGGCGGCGTCGAAGCCGAAAAGGCTTCCCACCACGGCTACCCCTACTCCATCAGCGCCAACGTTCCCCCGCTTGGTATCGTGTTCTTTACCGGCCAGAAGGAGCGGTCTTCCCTCCCAGACGCCGATAGTGAGTGGAGCGCCAGCGAGGTGAACCGGGCAACACCGTTGAACGGTGCGAGGGATACGGATGCAGCACCAGACATGGCACCGGATGCCCCATCGGATGGCCCACCGGCGGATGCCTGATGGGTCGGGGGTTGGGGGGCGCTGTGAGCGCCTCGAATGCGAATGAACCACGCATGAACCACGAACGCCCGGCCCCCCACACTGGCCGGTATGCCATGCACAAATACTGGTCGAAGAAGCCGCACAACCTGGTTGCCCACGACATTCAGCGCTTTTCCGGGGTTGGCGATATTGTGCTGGATGCCTTCTGCGGGTCGGGCGTGACCATCATCGAGAGCGTGCGGCTCCGCCGGCGGGCCATCGGGATTGATATCAACCCGGTGGCTGTGCTGATGACCAGGATGGGGTTGCAGCACACCGACCTGCGAGCGCTGGATACCGCGCTGGAGACGCTCCGCAGCGCGGTCGCCGGCCCGATAGCGCAACACTACCGGACGGTGTGTCCTCGCTGCGGCCACCCGCAGGCCACCGTGACCCACACGATATGGAACGCGCATCAACCCATTGAACTCTGGGTCGCGTGTGACGCCTGCCGGACCCGCAAGTGGGTCAAGACGCCCTCGGAGCAAGACCGCGCTGCCGCGCTCGCTCCGGGTTCCGGAGCCATTGCCTGGTACCCCACCTGCGAGCTTATCCCCAACAGCCGGGTCGGGGTGAAACCGGGCGACCGGGTGTGCGACCTCTTCACGCCCCGCGCTCTGGCCGGTCTGTCGCTCCTGCTCCAGGCTATCCGCCGGATAGAAGACCCGACCATCCGGAGCGCCATGGAATTTTGCTTCAGCGCCACGCTTCCCCAGGCCAGCAAGATGGTATTCGTCATCCGGCAGCGAGGCAAGATGCGCCACGCCGGCGACTCCCAACCCGCACCCGCCCCCGGCCAGGCGGAGGTGGGAAGCTGGGTGATGGGCTACTGGGTGCCGGCGGAACATTTTGAGGTCCATGTCTGGCGCTGCTTCGAGCATCGTTTCCGCCGGATGCTCCGCGGCAAGGAAGAAATCAACCGCATCATCCCGACCAGCGCCCATCCGTGCGAATCATTTGAAGCCCTGAGCCGGGGCGAAGCGGGCTACCTGGTGGGCGTGGGCACGGCAACCAACCTCCCCCTCCCCGACGAGGCGGTGGACTATGTCTTTACGGACCCGCCCCACGGCAACCGCGTGCCCTATCTGGAACTCAGCCTGATGTGGAATGCATGGCTTGGGTTCGAGAGCGATTGGGAGCAGGAAGTGGTCATCTCGGATGCCCGGAGCCGGGGCAAACATATGGTAGACTATCAACGCCGGCTGGTGGCAGCGTTTCAAGAATACTGGCGCGTGCTGAAACCCGAAAAATATCTCTCGGTGGTGTTTCACAGCCTCGATGACGCGACCTGGTTGCTGATGCTCAATACCCTGCGAACCGTGGGGTTTGCGCTCGTTGCGCTCAGGCCGCTGGACTATTCGAACGGCTCGGTGGCCCAGGACACGCGCCGGCATGCCTTGAAGACCGATATGGTGATTACCTGCCAGAAACCCACCACGCCGACCGAAAACCACTGGCCCGTGGTGTTTCACTGTTCGCAGGAAGACCTTGAGGCGCTGGTGCGGGAGTGCCTGTCCCGACTCAATGGCACCGCCGCCACCTCCGATGTGGTCAATGCGGTGCTGATTCAAGGCATCTCGACGGGGATGATGTTCAAGATTTCGCACATCGTCGCAATGCTCGAACGTCTGGGCACGTTTCACCAGGGACACTGGTACCATCCTGATGGACGGTGATATCCCTCGTCACCGGGATGGCAAGCCGTTCCGGGGCCGCAGAACGAACGCTTCGGAACCGGGTCAGGTGTTGATCCGTATTTGGAAAACTCGATAGGGAAGCTATGGAACGCTATATCTGCATCCACGGACACTTTTATCAGCCACCGCGTGAAAACCCCTGGCTCGAACGCATCGAACTCCAGGATTCGGCCTTTCCCTACCACGACTGGAACGAGCGGATTACCCACGAATGCTACGCGGCAAACGGCGCGTCGCGCATGTTAGAAAGCGACGGGCGCATCACCCAGATTGTGAATAACTATGCCAGGATGAGCTTTAACTTTGGCCCGACGCTGCTTTCCTGGATGGAAACCCACGCGCCGTCGGCCTATCAGTCTGTTCTGGCTGCCGACCGCGAGAGCCAGCACCTCTTCTCCGGCCATGGCTCGGCGCTGGCGCAGGTCTATAACCACATGATTATGCCGCTGGCAAACCGCCGCGACAAGTATACCCAGGTGCGGTGGGGCATCGCCGATTTTCACCACCGCTTTGGTCGTCTCCCGGAGGGGATGTGGTTGGCAGAAACCGCCGCCGACCTGGAAACGCTCGATATCCTGGCGGAGCTTGGCATCACGTTCACCATCCTTTCGCCCTACCAGGCCAAGCGCGTGCGCCCCGTGGGGGAGAAAGATTGGGTGGACGCGACGGGAGGCAAGATTGACCCGACCATGGCCTATGTCCAGCGGTTGCCCTCTGGCCGAACCATTGCCCTCTTTTTCTACGACGGCCCCATTTCACAGGGGGTCGCGTTCGAGGGGTTGCTTCGCCGGGGCGAAAACCTGGCGAACCGGCTGGTGGGGGCCTTTTCCGAAGAGCGGTCGTGGCCGCAACTGGTGCATATCGCCACTGACGGCGAGACCTACGGCCACCACCACCGCTACGGCGATATGGCGCTGGCCTATGCCCTGCACTATATCACCTCGAACAACCTGGCCCGGCTGACAGTCTACGGGGAATATCTGGAGCAGCACCCGCCCCAGCATGAGGTTGAGATTATCGAACACACCTCCTGGAGCTGCCCCCACGGGGTTGAGCGCTGGCGGAGCAACTGCGGGTGTCATTCGGGGGGGCACCCGGAATGGGACCAGCAGTGGCGCGCCCCGCTGCGGGCCGCGCTGGACTGGCTCCGCAATACGCTGACCGCACCCTACGAGAAGGAAGCGCGGCGTCTGCTGAAAGACCCCTGGGCTGCGCGGGATGCCTACCTTCACGTGATACTCAACCGCTCCCGCGAACAGGCAGAGCACTTCTTCCACCAGCATGCTGCCCGCAGTCTCACCGAAGCCGAAATGAGCACCGCACTCAAACTCCTGGAACTCCAGCGCCACGCGATGCTGATGTATACCAGTTGTGGCTGGTTCTTCGATGAGCTTTCGGGCATTGAGACCGTGCAGGTGATTCAATATGCCGGGCGGGTCATCCAGCTCGCGCAGGAAGCGCTTTCGACGCCGTCCCCGCGTGATAGCCTTGAGGAGGGGTTTGTCAAGCGGCTCGCCTTCGCCAAGAGCAACCTCCCCGAATACCGCGACGGGGCACACATCTACGAGCTATTTGTCAAGCCGGCCATGGTTGACCTCAAGAAGGTGCTCGCGCACTATGCCGTCAGTTCGTTCTTCGAATCCTACCCACAAGCACAAGACGATGACCAGCCGGGCATGGCAATCTATTGCTATACGGTCGAATGTCGGGACAGCCGGATGATTGAGGCCGGCAAAGTGAAGCTCACCGCGGGGTGGGCCAGGGTGTCTTCGAATATTACGTGGGATGCCATCGAATTGAGCTACGGGGTGCTGCACTTTGGCGACCATAACCTGACTGGCGGGGTGCGCCAATATCGCGAGGCCGAATACCAGGAGATGGTCCGCGAGGTGACGGAAGCATTCTGGCGGGCCGACCTCCCCGAAGTCATCCGCCTGCTGGACAAACATTTCCTGGAACTCACCTACTCGTTGCGAACGCTCTTCCGCGACGAGCAGCGCAAGATTCTGCGCCGTATCCTGGGGGCATCGTTGGAGAGCGCCGAGGCTGCCTACCGCCAGGTCTACGAGAACAACGCCCCGCTGATGCGGTTTCTGGCTGACCTGCGCATCCCGCTCCCCCAGAGCTTTCGGACGGCGGCCGACTTTGTGCTGAATATGGACCTGCGGCGGGCGTTCGAGCACGAGGATATTGAGGTCGAGCGCATCCACACCATCCTGGAGGAGGTCCGGCGCGGGCACATCGAACTGGATACCACCGAACTGGCGCACACCTTGAAGGAGACGCTGGAGTGGATGGAACAACGCATGCTCCACAACCCCACCGATCTACCCTTGCTCAAGCGGTTGGTTATCGTGGTCGAACTGGCGCAGTCGCTCCCATTCGAAGTGGACTTCTGGGATATCCAGAACGTCTACTATGAGATGCAGCAGTCGGTCTATCCATCGTTTGACGAGCGGGCGCATCAGGGCGACGAAACCGCGCAGGGGTGGGTCCACCACTTCCTCCTGCTGGGCCAGAAACTGGGCTTTCGGGTGGCCGAGAGCTAGCTACCACGCTGCTGAAGGACTTCGTTGGTATACGCGGTCCCGCCCGTCTTTCCTAGTCTGGTAGAGCGACTGGTCGGCCACCTTGATCACCCCATCGGCGGTGTCGCCGTGGTGTGGGAAGGCCGCCACGCCAGACTATAGCTCTTGCCATCCAGCACCCGTGCCAGGACGGTTTCCCAATGGCGCGTGGCCGAGGAAAATCAGAACGGGATGTCGTCGTCGCTGATGTCATCTCCCACCGGCTGCGGTTGGTTGCGGGCCGGCGGCGAAGACGGGCGCGACGAAGCCGAACTGCGCGGCGGCGAAGAAGCATCCGCCTCTTCGTAGTCACCATCGGGTGCGTCGTGGTCATGGTAGGAGGGGGTGTCGCCTTTGCTGCCGAGCATCAGCATATGGTTGGCGATCACCTCAACGGCGGTGCGCTCGATACCATCGCGGTCGGTATATTTGCGCACTCGGAGGCGGCCCTCGATATAGACCTGCTTTCCTTTGGTGAGGTAGCGGTTGCAGATATCAGCCAGTTTGTCCCAGGCCTCAACCCGAAACCACTCCGTCTCTTCGCGTTCTCCCCCGCTGCGGTCGGCCCACCTGCGGCTCACGGCCACGCTGAAGGTGGTGACTGCGGTGCCCTGGGGCGTAAACCGCATTTCCGGGTCGCGCCCCAGGTTGCCAATGATCTGTATTTTGTTTAATCCTGCCATAGTTTTTCATCCTCTCTGGGAATTTTAGTACAGGCGTTCCTGGTTGTCAAGGGGAACGTTCCCCCCCTTCCCAACCTTCCGGGCTGGCAGCAGACCAGACCCACGCGCCCTACGCGTCCTACGCACCCTGCGCGCCATGAGGTCAGACCGTCTGCTCCAGCGATACCCCCCCATTGCTGGACTCAACCGGTTCCCTTTCGCTGCGCTCTCTTTCTCCCCGGTCCCTGCTGATGCGTCCCAGCGACGCTTCGCCGCCATTGCTGGCTTCGACGGCCTCCATCATCCCCCGGATGGTCCGTTTTTCGACGGCCTCACTGGCCGCACGGATGGCGTTCATCACTGCGACCGCGTCGGATGAGCCATGGGCAATGATGGTGACTCCCCGGACCCCCAGGAGCGGGGCCCCGCCATAGACGCGGTAGTCGGTTTCGCGCTTGAGTTGCACCAGCGGATACAACCCTGCCCCGATGAGGCCAGCACTCCCCAGAACCGCGCTGGCCGGAATGCGCCAGCGCCCGGTTCCGGGGGCCAGCATCAGCGCCAGGGCCGGGAGCACCCCCAGAGCCAGGCGCGGCAGCAGGTTGCGCTTCATCCCATCCTTGATTTTCGTCTTGGCAAAGGCCACCACCGCTTCGCCCATCTTGAGCACGACATTGCCCACAAAGCCATCGGCGACCAGCACATCGCAGGTGCTATGCAGCAGCAGGTGTTTGGGTTCGGCGTTGCCCACGAAGTTCAGGTTGCTCCTGAGCAAGAGTTGGTGCGCCTCCTGCACCAGCCGGTCCCCCTTGCTCTTCTCCTCGCCATTCGCCAGGAGCGCCACCCGCGGGTTGCGTATCCCCAGCACGCGTTCGGCATAGACGCTGCCCATTCTGGCAAACTGGACCAGGTATTCGGGCTTGCAGTCGGTCGTTGCGCCAATGTCGAGCACCAGCACGGGCCGGTTCACCGTGGGAAGAAAGCCCGCCAGCGCTGGCCGGTCAATGCCCGGCAGCCGTCCGAGCACAAACAACGCCGCCGCCATCGAAGCGCCGCTGTGTCCCGCCGAAACAAAAGCCTCGGCGTGTCCATCGCGGACCATCCGCATCCCGACCACATGGGACGAATTGGGCTTGCGCCGAACGGCCTGAGCCGCCTGTTCGTCCATTCCAATCACCTCCGGAGTATCCACCACCGGTAGGTCCAGGCCATCGGTCTTGTGGTGCGCCAGCTCGGCCCGTATTTTTTCGCCTGGCCCGACCAGGACGACGGTACAGCCACACGTCTGAGCAGCCATCACGGCCCCTTTGACCGTTTCGTGGGGGGCGTGGTCGCCGCCCATCGCGTCCAGAACGATTCGCATAAATGTTCCTTACCTAGAGTACCGTATTGCCCGTTCAGGGGGATGCACCGAACCGTGCTATCTCCTCCCCCCAGACTTCTATTCGACACTGAGAAATCAGGACCCCCCGGAAAAACCCTGCGGCGTTCTTTCCAGGTATGCGGGCATTATACACGATCTTCCCCCTTTTTCCGTCGCAGGATTTAGAAAGGTTCCGGGGGGCGAATGCGCCACGCCAGCGGACCAAGCCAGCAGGTGGCGGTCGTCCACAGGACCGACCCACCCATCGCCGCTAGCGCCACCTGTCCGGCCCGCCCGGAGCGCCAGAGCAGCCGGGCAGCGAACGCCGCGCCCACCGCCACCGCCCAGGCCGAAAACATCAGCCATCGGGTGCTCTGGCTTGAGCGCGTCACAAAGGGGAGCACCGCAAAAAACCACTGACCAGGAGCGTTCCCACCATCAGGGCCGCCAGCACCAGCGCCCCCACCCCCGCCCTCGCTGGCGAACGGCGGACCGGTCGGGATCGGGTTCCTGGCGACTGGTGCCCTCGGCCTTCCAGAAGCGCCCACCAACCTGACGGTACCAGAAGCAGGGGAAAGCCCCCGAAGTGGCGGACCACCCCATCGTGCCACAGGGTGTGCCAGAGCACTTCGTGCGGGACGGGAGCCTGTCGGGTCATTTCCGGGAGACCCTCTGTAACCACCGTGTGGGCCTGTTCCATCATCATTGGCAGGTAGGCGCTGGAGAAACAGAGGAACGTTCCGAGCAGGGTTGCCCCAAAGGTCAGCGTCAGCGGCCAGCAGGCCGAGCGGGCCCAGGCCACCCCGCGCCACGCTGCCAACCAGAGCGCGGGCAGGAGCCATCCCCCCAGGAGCACCGTATTGACGAAGAACCCGGAATGCCCCAGGAGCACCAGGGAGGTGAAGAGCGCGACCACCCCGCTACCGGGCCACCACCGCCACTGCCCCGCGGGAGCCAGCAGCACCACGAGCGCCGCGACGAGCAGCAGCGCCACAAACTGGGTCCAGATATGCGTATCGAAGGACCACCAGGTTGCCATCAACCCCGCCGGCGCAAAGACGTAGATGGCTGCCGCAAGCAGCGCCGTCGTCTGGGGACGGTTCCGGGAACGGTACTGGGAACGGTCCTGAGAACACCCCGATGCCCCGACCGCGACAACGATGGCGGCAACCAGGGCCGCGCTCAGGCCATCCACCAGGGCTGCCCCGAACTCAAAGAAGCGGGGCGGTTCGGGGATGAGCAGGGCGAGCGGAGCCGCCACCAGGTAGGCACCGGGTGGGTAGGGGAAGGTCGCCCCGCGGTGTGGAGCCTTGAGCAGGATATGTCCCTGCCCAATGGCCTCAACGAACCGGTGCGTATGGAAGAGGATATCGCCGGGCATAGACTGGGGATAGATGCGACCGCCATAGCGCAGGCCAAAGGCAGCGACGATGAGCAGGAGCAACCAGTTCATTGTCCGGGGAGCGATGGGGAGGGACAGGCATCTTGCCAGGGCAGCCAGCACCGGGCGAAGCAGCGCAACCAGCAACCCGCACCATGCCAGCGTGATGAGCGCGGGCACTGCTCCCAGGGCGAGTCGGGGCGGGTCGAGCAGCGCCGCCAGCACCACCAGCGATGCCCCCCCCCACCGTGAGCCAGTCGGCGCGGTGGCACAGAACCACCCGCCAGAGCGCTTCCCCCACCCGGACCCGGGGTGACTGGCCGGGGCCTCTTCTTCCAATGCCTCCAATGCCTCCAACCAGAGCAACGACCAGCACCAGCCGGAAGAGCAGCACCGCCAGCACCCACCCCCCCACCGCGCCCCATTCGGGCGGGACGAAAAGCGAGGACCATCGCCAGTCGAGTGATAGCGACTCAATCGCGAAGTGAGCCAGGGGAGAGCCGAGCCGTCGCGGGTCGTCAGGCATGGTGAACGTCTCCGTATGAAAGGCCAGGGTCAGCGTGCCCCCCCTGAGCAGACGGGCCGGCACGAGCAGGTGGTATCGGGCACCCTCGCGGCGGACTGGCAGCACCGCCAGCGGCTCACCCCCCACCCGAACGGCAAAGCTCCGCGGGCCGCTGGAAGCAACGCGGGCATCGAGCGGCAGGAAGCGCATCCGGAGCAGCAGCGGTCGCTGCCCGATGCCCGGCAAAAAAACGGTCGCCCCATCGTTCGTCCAGCGGTAGGAGCCGTGTTCATTCTGCTCAGCAGCGTGGAAGCCCTGTACAAAGGGCACATCGCTCCCATAACCCTCGGCCACACCGATATCAAGCGCGTAGCGCAGAGGGAACGTACCCGCGAACAGCAGCGCCAGAGCCACCAGGAGCAGCCACAACCCCATGGGTACGGATATGGTAGGCAGGGGTATGGGGAGGCAGGTTCCGGGGAGGCCTGACCCCCGCGGCCGGTCGTCACGCATCACACATCTCTCGCCGCTCATCACTCGTCACGGGTAAGGACGGGCTTATCTCGTCTGTCTGACACAAAACCTGCTCCGTCAGTTGTTGCATCCGGGCGTAGTGGGAGCCGCGCCAGTAGATCTGACCGCATTCCTGACACTGCCAGAAGCGGTCAAAATACTGGCGTGTCTTTGCCGCCAGCAGGTGGGCAATGGCAGCCTTTTCGACCGGGCGCGTCAGGCCATTGCAGCGAATGCACCGCTGGAACGACGTCACCAGACTGCGCAGATTGAACCGCTGAACAATCTCGCCAATTTGCTGAACGGGCACCGTCGTGCGCACAAAGTAGCCGTGGGTGACCAGGCTGCGCTTGAGCAAGCCAACATCGCGGGTCAGCAAAATGCGCTGCTCATCGTGGGCCAGGCGGGCCAGTTCCGGGTCATCATAGTCATTGCGATAGAGCGTGTCGAAGCCGAGCATCCGCAGATAGGCTGCCAGTCGCCCCAGGTGAGCATCGAGAATGAACCGAAAGGTCGTCAGCGGAGGACGGAGCGGAAAGAGCGGGGTGTCGGGAACCGTCGAGACAGGGTAGACCTCAACCCGATCTCCTGGACGCACGAGATAGCCAAAACCGACCGGCTCGCCATTTGCCAGGAGGGCCGCAATTTCCGGGTGCGGGACGCCGAGCGACTCGACCAGGTTCTTGACCGTCTCGTGCCCGGCGCACGACACCGCAATGGTGGTGTTCCGCTGCGTCCGAGGCAGAAAATCATTCAACTCGGCGTAGCAACGGAGCACTACCGTGCCCATGGGTAGAAAACTGTTTTTCTGTCCATATCAACTCAATGCAATTCAATCCGCCAGTGGCCCAACTCCAGCAGGGAAACCGCTTCACCTCTTTGATTGTACCACCGGGTTCGATTTCTTCCAACCAGTTGCCAACCCCCCCCGGCAATCTTATAATGAAGAATGAAAAAGGACCCGCAGTCGGCAGGAGTTGAGCACCATAGTAATGGCAATGGCATGGGACGAAAGGGAATGAAAGGATCAGGAGATGCAGATCACCACCATAACCTACCAGGATGAGCTTCAGCCGGATGGGAGTGTCCGAAGGAGCTACAGCGATGGGACGTTCGAGTGGCGGCGCAGATTGCCCGGTGGCCGGGTCGAGTGGCAGGACAGCAACGGGTATTCGGGGATAGACGAATCGTTGGGTGAATCGTTCATCAAGCGCACCTTTTCTAGCGGTCAGGTGCGCTATGGGCGCGAACAGGGCTACGGGCGCACAGCATGGAGCGGGGGCAGCCTGGTCACGGTCAATCAGTCATCCTTGGAGGAAGGGTGGGTCTGATTCTGGCCGGTCTGGGGGCCGGAATGCTGATGGGCAGCATCATCTGGCCGCCGGAGGTGATGACCCTGGAGCAGGAAGAGGCCCTGCGGCAGCAACGGCCCCAGACCGACAGCGACAGTGGCAGTAGCAGCGATGGCGACTCAGACTGGAGCGATGGAGGCGACGGGGGCGACGGAGGCAGCGATTCGGATTTTGGGTGAGGAGGGGTCTTTTGGGTATTGCTGCGGATATTGCGATCATTCTGGTTGCGGCCATGATTGGCGGCTTGATTGCGCACCGCCTGGGGCAGCCGCTCCTGCTCGGCTATATTCTGGCGGGCATCCTGGTTGGCCCCCACACCCCCGGCCCGCTCATTGGCAATGTGCATGAAATCGAACTGCTGTCGGAGATTGGCGTGGCGCTGCTGCTGTTTGCGCTCGGGTTGGAATTTTCGCTCAAGGAGCTTCAGCCGGTGCGCCAGGTTGCCCTGATTGGCGCACCCATCCAGATTCTGGTGACCATCGCCTTTGGCTCAATGGTCGGATATTACCTGTTTGGCTGGAACCTCCGCGAGTCGCTCTGGTTCGGGTCGCTCATCTCCCTTTCCAGCACCATGGTCATCCTCAAGACGCTGATGGCGCGGGGAGTGCTCGGCACTCTGGCAAGCCGTGTGATGATAGGCATGCTGATTATGCAAGACCTGGCAGTGGTGCCGATGATGATTATGCTGCCGATGCTCAGCAACCCCCAGGGCAGCAACCTGCTGCTCGAACTGGTCTTCGCCGCGGCCAAAGCCGCGCTGTTTCTCGCTGCAATGATTATCGTTGGCACGCGGGTGATGCCGCGGTTGCTTCGGCTGGTCGTCAGTTGGAATTCGCGGGAACTGTTTCTGCTCTCGGTCGTCGCCATCGGGGTGGGCATCGGCTACGCCACCTACCTTGCGGGTCTCTCGTTTGCGTTCGGGGCATTTGTGGCAGGAATGGTCCTGAGCGAGTCCGACTACAGCCACCAGGCCTTGAGCGACGTCATCCCCCTCCGCGATGTCTTCGGGTTACTCTTCTTTGCCTCCGTGGGCATGCTGTTCGACCCGGAGTTTCTCCTCAACCACCTGGGGTTGGTAGCCGCGACGGTGGCGCTGGTCATCATCAGCAAGAGCCTGATCTTCGGCACGATTGCCCGGCTCTTCGGCTATGGCAATAGTGCCCCGTTTATTATTGGCCTGGGATTGTGCCAGGTCGGTGAGTTTTCGTTTGTACTGGCGCGAGTCGGCGTCTCGCTGGAGCCGCCGACCATCTCGGACGACCTCTACGCCCTGGTGCTGACCACGACCATCGTCACGATGATACTGACGCCATTTCTCTCGCGGGCCGCGTCCCGCTGCATCGCTTCTTGCAGCGCTACGCCCCGCGGGAGCCGCTCAGCACCTTCAACCTGCCCCAGGGAGACCTGCACGACCATGTGGTCGTGGTGGGCTACGGGCGAATTGGCAGCGCCGCCACGGAGGTGTTGCAGCGGGTGGGGCTGCGCTTTGTGATTATCGAACTGAACCACCGCATAATGGAGCAGGGCAAAGCTGCCGGACACCCCATCATCTTTGGCGATGCCACGAGCGAAATGATGCTGGAGGCCGCCGGGGTGCGGCAAGCTCGCCTGCTGCTCATCACCGTGGCTGACCCGGTCGGGATTCAACTGGTTGCCACCCGGTCACTCCAACTGAACCCCCGCCTTTTCATTGTGACGCGGGCCGGGTGCCTGGAACAGCTCAACGAACTGCGGGACCTGGGGGTCCATGGGATCGTGCAGCCAGAATTCGAAGCCGGGCTGGAGATGATGCGCCAGGTGCTCATCCACTTCCAGGTTTCACCCACCGATATCCAGCGCTTCAGCGATGCCGTCCACAGCGAACTCTATGCCCCCATCTGTGCTCATACCACGTCGGGACGCAGTATGGAACTCTTGCGGAACCTGAAACACGCCAACCGCTCGCTTGAAATCGAGTGGATGACGGTCCCTTCTCGGAGCGTTGTGGATGGGCAGACCATCGGGGTAATGGCCGTGCGAAAACGCACCGGTGCCTTCATTGTGGCGACCTTGCGGAACAGCACGATGGTGCCCAACCCCGGCCCGGACCATGTCCTGGAGGCCGGGGAGATGCTGGCCGTGCTTGGCACCGGAGCACAGCGGGCGGCCCTCCGGTCGCTTCTGGATGATGGTGATGGCGCTGACCGCCGCGCTGGTGCCGATCCGCCCCTCACTGCACCGAAAGGCAGCGATCTTCCCAGGCCTTCCGCCCCATCTGCCCCGGAATAACCAGGTTGTACGAGGGGTTCATCTCCAGGCGGCCCTTTTCAAAATACTGCACCGTGATAGGCGTACCATTGACTTCCTCAACGAATTCGTTGGAGAGCGCGGCCTCGAAGCGCCAGGGGCCAAGCAGGTTTTCATAGGCCGACCAGAACGTCCCCTTCACGCTGTAGCCCGTCTCAGGGAAGTAACGTGCGTCCGGAGGGGCAGACTCTGGCGGAGCAAAGGTGCGCCCTTCCGTGTAGGCTCGCCCCAGGGACATCGTCTGAACGGCCCGCACAATCTGCTCGTGAATGGGAAGCTCGTAGAAACCCGGCTCCTCAGTCGCCTCATCGTTCAGTTCAAGCACTGCTGCCTCGAAATACTGCACCACCCGCCCATCTTCCGGGCGCACAAACGCTTCGCTCAGCGGCAACCCCAGGCTGCCCCGTCCGCCGAAGTTTTCCCAGGCGCGGCGGAACCAGCTTTTGACATAGTGTCCGCTGGCATCAACCAGTTCTGGCGCGGCGGAGCCTTTCAGGTCCCGGATGTTGCTTGGATATGGCTCATACGCAACCCGTGTCTGGCTTGGGAGCGGCGCAGCCAGGTAGGTCCGAAAGACAAAGGCCGCCGGCTTCAGGCTATCATCCGGTCGCACCAGGCCGTAATACTCCTCGCGAGTGTCCCACCGCGTCGTCGGCCCGGCATCAAAATCGCGCAGGGTCCAGGCGAAAATCCCCTGCACCCGCCCCTCCGCAGCCGACAACATCTGCTGGTAGACCTGCTCCTGGGAGGCTTCGTTATAGGTCGGGTAGGAACAGGGCGGGCCACTCGGCCAGCCAAATTCCTCCAGGATGATAGGCTTCGAGGTTCGCGCCGCCAGTTCTCCAAGCTGGCGGGCCGTGTCGGGTGGGTTGTAGATATGCACGCTCACGATATCGCTGTAGTCAATCACCCGCCGCCCATCCGGCCCCATCTGCCAGAGGTTCTGGTACTGCCCCATCCCCACCGTCACCAGGTGGTTGGGCGCAAGGCGGTGAATCTCATCGGCCATCCGGCCAAGCCACATCAGCACATCGTCCGCATCTCCCTGCTGCCATTTCTCGTAGTGGTCGGGTTCGTTGTGGACATCCCAGGCCATGATACGGTCGTCGCCAGCGAAATTGCCGAGCAGGGTGCGGAGGTATTCGAAGTTGTCCTGTTCGGTAGCGCTGCCGGGCGGCGCGAAGGTATTGTAAAAATCGAACAGAGATACGATCAGGCGCATATCCAGGCGTCCTGCAATATCACAGATTTCCCGCAGCCGCCGGATAATCTTATTGTCAACCTTGCCATCGCCAGAGACGCCATAGGGCAGCAAGATGCGTACCGCATTGACGCCAAGGTGGTCGTGGGCCAGCCGCAATTCTCGCTCCATCTGGGTGCCGTCCCACTTGTCCCACATCTCGCCCCAGGGCCGCCACTGCGGGTAGTAGTTCACGCCCTTCAGCCGCACCACCTGCCCCAGGCGGGTGAGGTTGGAGCCAGACACCTCGATGAAGCCGCCCGGCTCCTGGGGGTCGCCCTGGGGGTTGTTCCAGGCGGGAGCCGGCGCGTCAACATCTCCGGCCACTTCGCGCCCCAACAATCCAAAAAGCACCCCGTGGTCTCCGTGGTCTTCAAACCGTGCCCGTTCGAACCACTGCACGGTAGCCGTCTGCCCGTTGGAAAGGGTTTCGGGCCGGGCCGGGGTGAGCGGCAACCCGAACAGCGTCAGGCTTTCCTGTTCACTCACGCCAGCGTCGCCCAGTTCAATCCCGAAGCTGCGCCAGGCTTCCAGGAAGGGCGAGCAGATATTCTGGCCGGTCTGGGCAAAGAAGAGACAACCCGGCTGCGGCGGCTGCGGCGCGGCCACTTCCCCTCCCTGCATCGCCAGTGCTTCCCGCCCCAGGTGGCTCAACTGCACATCATACGGTGGCGGGTTGTTCGGGTGAAGTTCCAGGCGGGCCCGCTCAAAAAGCTGCACCGTGATTGGCCCGGCCTCGGTGGAACGTTCGTAGGGAGCGCTCAGGGGATAGCCAAACACCGGCAACCCGCCCTGCTGCTCCCAGTAGGTTCGGAACCGGCCATCTATGCAGTGGGTGATGGCGGGGGCCGCTTCGGGAAAACAGCGCGGTTCGGCGCGGGCTGGCAGCGCCGGGAGCAGCGAAAGCAGCGCCAACCCCAGGCTCAGCACCAGGACCGCAGCCAGACGTATCGTTCGGTAAGGCATCATTTTTCCCTCTTCCATGGCAAAATTCTGCATCCAATGCTTCGTCGTCCAGGTTGACCACCCCATCCATAACTATAACTATGCCATAGGTATTGTATCATAGCGAAAACGGGCCTGCCTCGGAGGGGACTTTCTCCTTGCTCCCTCCTTGCTCCCTCCTTGCTCCCTGCGCTATTGCGGGTTCAAAGATGGGCGTTCAATCGGGCGGTCATACACCGGCCCCCAGAACTCCGCCAGGCTCTGCCCCTCCACCAGCACCCGAACGCGAGAGAAAATGCGGCTCCCATTCGTATCGCGCAGCTCGGTCAGCGAAAGAACCAGCACATTGAGCGCCGCCTCGCGGTTTTCTGCCCCGGCGAACGCCTGGGTCAGGTTCACCACGGCGCTCTGGCTGTCCCCCTTCTTCACCTCAATAAGGTTCGTTCCACCGGGAATGGGGCTGAACAAATGACCGCGGTAGCTCCCCGGCCCGGCAGCAATTCCTGGACGGTTGCCTGAGCCACCTCGGTCGTTCGTGGCACCAGGCGGGTGATACGGACATAGTGGCTGCCCTGAAGGAAGTAGAGCGGGAGAAAGCGTGTCCCGCTGGCATAGTCGGTGGGCAACCCCTGCGGGTTATCCACATTGATGACCGGGCGGCGGAACACCCCGCGCTGCCCATCAAGCTCCAGGTCTGTCCCGTTGGCCTGGAGCAGCACCTCCGTCACCCCAGGGAATTCGGTCAGCGTCAGGGCAATCGAGCGCAGACTCAGGTCACTCCCTGGGTGCCGGTCAAAGTTGACCCTGATGGTCTGCTCGTGGCGGCTAATGTCCAGGATACGGATATCGGGGGGCACCAACTGCTGGAGGTCTCCTTGCGGCCCCACGGCCAGTTCGCGCAGTGCCGCCGTGGCAACCTGCTTCGATTCGACGGTGGCAAGGCGCGTGACTGGGACCAGCATCGAACCGGTGGCATCGGCAAAATAGAGCGTGAGATATTCCCGCGTGGTGACGGGTTGCGGCGTTGGCGAAGGCGCTGGTGGCTTTGGAGGGAGCGTTGGCGCGAATGGAGGGGCCGTCCCCCTGGTGACCGTCGGTGCTGGCGGGAGGGGCGTTGGGGTTGGCTCTGGCGGAGGCGGCACCGGCGTGCTGGTCGGTGCCACCGGCATACTGGTCGGTGGCGGCAGAGAGACCGGCGTATCCGTTGGTGGCAGCGGGGTTGGGGAAATGGCTGCCAGAGACGGGTTGAAAGGAGTGGGAACGATGGGCACCGCTGAGGTGCTCCCGGATGAGGAGGTGGGGGTAAGGATTGAGGTTGGCACCAGGGGCGTATCGGTTGGAGATGGAGACGAACCAGACGACGGACTGAAGGTGGGAGTGGTCTGTACCGCTTGCACGGTTTGGGTGGTCTGCGCCGTTTGCGCCGTCTGCGTGGTCTGCGCCGTTTGCACCGTCTGTGCCGTCTGCGTAGTCTGTGCCGTTTGCACCGTTTGCGTGGTCTGCATCGTCTCCCCAATGGGAACAGTCCCCATGACCTGGGAAGCCGTTGGTACTTCGGCCACTGGAGATGGGCCATCTTGCACGACCGAATCCTTGTTCAAGAGCTGGATTCCCATGACCACATAGATACTCACAATCACGAGCAGAATGGCTATCAGCCCCCCATAGATGAGCCGGTCCCGAAGCGGGAGGGACCCGAGCCAGCCACGCAGACCACGCCCCCGCGAAGGTTCGCTCATCCCCAGGGAGTCCGGACCCAGCGGCTCAGCTGCCATTGAAGTGACGCCTAAACCCATGTATAATGGACAATTAATATGGTCGGGGGATAGCAAAAATCGTTCTGGTCTACCGGGATCGTCTGAGCGTCGCCGGTGACAAAGCAGCGGTGTTCGGGGGTCGGCGAAGCAAAACGGATGGCCCGGTTTTGCTTGAGTCCCAGGTGCGGACAATGACTTTGTGGTATGACCATAAGGGTCCCTCGATACTGGTATTTCACCCCAGGTTAGTTACAATAGGAACTTCCATGCGAATCTTACTGATTTCAGACATTCACGCAAACTTCACGGCCCTTGAAGCGGTCCTGGCGGCAGCCGGGAGCTACGACGCACTCTGGTGTCTGGGCGATACCATCGGCTATGGCCCCGAACCAAACGAATGCGCAACGGCTATGTTCGGTCGCGCCGACATTGCCATCAGCGGGAACCATGACCTGGCCTGTATTGGCGAACTGGATCTGGACGATTTCAATCCCGACGCTCGTGCCGCCAACATCTGGAACCGCGAGCAACTCAAACCCGAATACGTGGACTGGCTCAAAGGGCTATCGCCCATGCAGCGGATTGACGACCGCTTCACCATCGCCCATGCCAGTCCGCGTGAGCCAGTGTGGGAATACCTGATGTCGCCCGAACAGGCTCTTTCCAATGCTCCCTTCTTCGATACCCAGGTGTGCCTGATTGGACACTCGCATGTGCAGCTTGGCTTTCGCCTGACTTCCAACGGCCGGTGCGAACGGTTTCTTTCCAGCGACCTGTCCCTGGTTGACCTGAATACGGATGACCGATTCTTCCTGAACCCTGGCAGTGTTGGACAACCCCGCGACTACGACAGTCGCGCAGCCTATGCCTTCCTCGACACCGATGCCGGAACTGTACGTTTCCACCGCGTCGAATATGATATCGGGAAGACGCAGCAAAAGATGTATGCGGCCAACCTCCCGATAGCCCTGATTCGGCGGCTTGAGTTTGGGATGTAGCGTCACCGCATGCAAGCATTCCTGGAACCTGGGAACAAGATGGGTTCGCTTCTATTGTACCGTATCTCCGGCCCCAGGCGGTATGGGAGCAAGATGAAAATTCGATGACTGATACCAGCAATACATGATACAGGTACAGAATACGGGGTATGCGCATGAGTATAAGATGGACATAAGTAAGTAAGGTGGATAGGACCAGGACCATGGACCATGGACCCTCGCTCCGTCTCCTGAACCAACCGGGAGACGAGCAACCCGCAATGCGGTCCTCACCCGAATCTGGTATAATCTCCGCTGATGGGAGCACGATACGTGAAGCGAACGACGCAGGGGCATGCCTTCCCCCTAACGATAGTTGGGGCCGAACTGTTCCTCATCGGTCTGGCCCTGTTCGGGTTGGCCCGGCTGGACTGGTGGAAAGCGCTCGAACTGGGTATTCTGGAAGGGGTCACCGAATTTCTGCCCATTTCCTCGACGGCCCACCTGCTCATTGCGACCAACCTGCTGAACTTTGAGGTGACTGAAAAAGGAACCTTCGAGATTTTCATCCAACTTGGCGCGGTCATTGCCGTTGCTGGCTTCTATGCCCGCGCCCTGCTGGCCCAGGCCCGCGCCCTCCCGGTGCGGAGCGAAACGCGCCACTTCTGGCTTGGCATTCTCATGGCCTTCCTGCCGGCGGCTGTCACGGGCGTGCTCCTGCATTCCTGGATCAAAGCGGTACTGTTTTCGCCGCCGGTCATCGCCGTAGCGCTGATCCTTGGCGGCATCGTCTTTCTGGTCGTTGAACACCTGCCCGAACGCCCCAGCACCGTCCATACGGTGCAAGGCATCTCGCTGCGCCAGGCATTGGGCATCGGGTTGGCGCAGACGCTGGCAATAATTCCGGGGGTTTCCCGTTCGGGAGCGTCCATTATCGGGGGGATGCTGGCGGGACTCGACCGCCAGACCGCCACCGCCTTTTCGTTCTACCTCGCTATCCCCACCCTCGGAGCCGCGACCATCTACGAACTCCTGACCAGCCTTTCGTCGCTGACCCCTGGCGATATGGGTCTCCTCTTGCTCGGAATGGTTGTGTCGCTGGTGGTGGCGTGGCTGAGCATTGACTGGTTGCTGCGCTACGTCGCGACCAACAGCTTTGTGGCCTTCGGCATCTACCGCATCGGTGCGGGGATCGTGATTCTCGCATTGATAGCATGGGGCAAACTGTGAACACGGCGAACATAGCTTCCCTTTCACCCGCAGATATCCTTGACCTGTCTGTCGAACGGATGGCCCAGGGGGGCGACGGCGTGGGACGCTTCCAGGGATACGTCATCTTCGCCAGCGGGGGGTTGCCCGGCGAACGGGTACGGGTCGCGCTTGAAAGCTGCAAACCAGGCTATGCGCGGGGCCGCGTCATCGAGGTTCTGACCCCGGCGAAAGAACGGGTCGCGCCGCGCCTGCCCGGTGCCGACCACATCCCCTGGCAGCACATCGCCTACGACGCGCAGCTTCGCTTCAAGCACGACATTGTGCAGGAACAGCTGACCCGGCTGGCCGGCATCTCGCCGGCCCCGGTTGCGCCCGTGCTACCCGCGGCCCACCCGTGGGGCTACCGCAACATTGCTCACCTGCACGCCCAGAACGACGAAACCACCTTTGCCATCGGGTACTATGCCGCCAACTCCCACCGGGTGCTGGATATGCCCGAAGACCCGCTGCTGCTGCCAGTGCTCAACGACACCCTGGCCGGCCTGCGGGAGGCCCTGCACAAGTACCCCCAGAACCTGCGCAGCGTGCGCATAGACGCCCTGACGCTGCGCGGGAGCGCCACCCACGGAACCGCCATTGCCGTGCTCTCCGGGTCGGGCCGGCTCGAACGACTGGCCGAATCCTGGTTGGAACGAGCGGATGCCCTGACCGGGTGCGTCCTGTCGGACCACCCGTCGAGCCGGCACCGGAGAACGTTCGGCAAGCCGGAACCAGTATCAGCGCCAGAACCGGAGCCGGAAGCATCACCGCTGGTGCTTCCGGAAGACCTGGGAGGGGTGACCTTCTGGCTCTCACCCGATACCTTCTTTCAGTCTCACACGGCCCAGGCCGAGGTGCTGCTCCAGGTGGTGCGCTCCGGGTTGAACCTCCAGGCGGATGAACGATTACTGGACGCCTACAGCGGGGCAGGCACCTTTGCGCTGCCGCTCTCACGCGAGGTGCGCGAGGTGGTTGCCATTGAGGAGCACCCGGCGGCCGTGGCCGATGGCCGGCGGAGCGCCCGCCACAACGCCATCGGCAATGTGACCTTTGTGGCAGGACTGGTCGAACGCGCCTTGCCCGAACTGGACCCGACCGCGCCTTTTGCGGCGGCGGTGCTCGACCCCCCCCGCCGGGGCTGCCACCCCCTGGTGTTGCAGGCGCTCGCGGCCTCCCGCTCACCATCGCCGCGCCTCGCCTACGTCTCGTGTCACCCTGGCATTCTGGCGCGGGATGTGCGGGTGCTGCTCGATGCCGGGTATCACCTGGTGAGCGTCCAACCCGTAGACCTCTTTCCGCAGACCCCGCACATCGAGAGCGTGGCTCTGCTGGAACGGGACTGACCTTCGACTGACCTTCTGGGGCCGGCCCACGAGGGACAGAAGGCAGAAGGCGAGCAACAAGCGGCGAAACGAAAAAGAGCCGGGAAACGAAACGCAGAAACACAAAACCCAGAAACGAGGATGTGAGCAATGGACCAAGCCAGGAACCTGACCGCCATTTTTACCCCCGAATGCATCGAGCGCTGCCAGGTATTGCCACACCTGCGGCAGTCTCCCGAACATCCGGGTCAGATCGAGGTCTACCTTCCACCGGACGAAAACGTCCCCACCTCCTCCATCTCCATGGGCGAAGGCGAATGGGTCCGCGCCAGCGCCACCGAAGCCGATGGGATGGTCACCCTTTCCTGCGAGCCGACCAGCGATGGGTTCCGCGCTATCTACCGCTGCACACCACAGCAATATGCGCAGGCATGGCAGACCGGTCGCCAACCCCAGGCCCGCGACTCGCGCATTCCCTGCCACTGCGGCCTGTGCCAGGACCAGGCAACCAGCCGGTCCTACACCACCCGAAGCACGGATACCCACCTCGTTCTTGAATGTGAAGCACAATCCTATCAGTTCCGGCGCGACGAAGCCACCGATACTATCCTGGTCAAGCCGACCCTGGTGACCATGGTAATCCAGCACATGCAGGCCTGGGGAATCACGACCACCGACCGATCCTTTGCAGAGATGGCAGAACAGGCCGTGAGAGCCAACCAGATGGAACAGAACTGAGACAACATCATCCCATGCCCCGGAACAACATGACCGAACGAGTGCAAACATCCATTCTGACCTATTCCGCGCTGGGCATCGTGGTTATCAGCACCATCATCACGCTGGTGATCCTCCTCCCCCTCTACCAGCACCTTCGGGAAGATGCCGAACGCAGCTTGAGGAGCGAGGTTCATTCGCGCTCGCTGGCCGCCGGGGAATACCTCTCGCGCACCAGCGATATCGCCTCGCAGATTACCAGCCGCAGCGCCATTCGTCAGGCGCTGGAAGACTATAACCAGGGGAAGATGTCCCTGGACGAACTGGCTGCCTTCACCACGCCCAAACTGGCCGACGCTCTGGAGCAATCCCCCGAAGCGGTGGGGATGGTCCGCTTTGACCGCAGCGGGGAAGTGGTCACCTCCCTGCATATGCCCATCCCGCCGGACCAGTGGCCGAGTCTCCCCGAAGCCGCCTCGGATATCGCGATATGCGACCCGGTGCTGTTCGAAGGAACCTGGTATCTCATCATCAGTGCGCCCATCCGCGACGGTTCGGAGCAGGTCGGGACCGATGTGGTCGTCTTCGAGACGAGCCGGCTCCAGGCCATCATGAACGACACCCCGGAGCACCTGGGAAAAACCGGGGAAATCTTCCTGGGAACCATCCGCGAGGGTCAGGTTCGGATTTTCTTTGCAGAACCATGCTGCGAAGATTCCACCAACTCCCCCCCCCTGCACGACACCATCGCGCCGGCCTTCCAGCGGGCCTTGGAGCAAGAAACCGGTATCCTGAACCTCGAATGTGGAGCCGGCCACCCCGAAATTATCGCCTACGGCCCGGTGACCGGCAGTCCATGGGCGATTGCGGTCAAGATGGACTCGAAGGAAGTCTATGCCCCGGCAAACCGACAGGTCAGCATCATTCTGGGGGTGATTGTCGGGTTGGTGGCGCTCGGAACGTTCGGCATGTCGCGCCTGCTTCGTCCGCTGACCGGGCGGGTGCTCCTGCATACGGGCGAGTTGGAACGAGAAATCCAGCAAAAGACCGCATCGTTGCGGACGGAACTGCTCGAACGGAAGCGCTCCGAGATAATTGTGCGCCGGGTCAACCGCGCCCTTGAGACGCTCGGAGCGTGCAGCCACCTGGTCATGCGGGCAGAAGACGAAATTGCGCTGCTCCAGGAAACATGCCGCCTGGTCGTGGAGATAGGGGGCTACCGCCTGGCCTGGGTCGGGTTGGTCGAACACGACGAAGCCCGAACCGTGCGCCCCGTGGCGCAGGCCGGCTACGAAGAAGGATATCTGGAGCGTGCCCATATCACCTGGGCCGATGCGGACCGTGGCCGCGGCCCGGTGGGCACATCGGTCCGAACGTGTGCCCCCAGTGTCACCCAGAACATCCAGACCGACCCCCACTTTGCATTCTGCCGCGCCGATGCCCTTGAGCGCGGCTACGAGTCGTGCCTCTCGCTGCCACTCCTGCCCGAAAACGGTCAACCGTTTGGTATCCTGGCAATCTATGCCGCGGAGCCAGATGCCTTTGGCATGGAAGAAGTCAAGCTGCTCACCGAACTGACCGGCAACCTGGCCTATGGCATCGTGATGCTGCGCATCCGGGCCGAAAGCCGGCGCGTGGCCGACGACCTGGAGCGACTCCGCCACTACCACGACCTGATTCTGCACGCAGTTGGTGAGGGCATTTTTGGCCTGGACCGTCAGGGTATGACCACCTTTGTCAACCCGTCGGCACTCAGTATGACCGGCTACCCGGTGGATGAACTGATAGGTGCTCACCACCACGCGCTGGTGCATCATTCGCGGCCCGACGGAACCCCCTACCCCCCGACGAGTGCCCGGTCCGGGCGACCCTCCAGCACGGAGAAACGCGCCGCGTAGACCACGAAGTCTTCTGGCGCAAGGATGGCACCGCCTTTCCGGTCGAATACATCAGTACCCCCATCTGGGAACACGACAAACTGGTTGGCGCGGTGGTGACCTTTCGGGATATGACCGAGCGCAAACGCTATGAAGAACAGTTGCGACAGGCCAGAGATATGGCCGAAGCGGCCAACCGCGCCAAATCCGAATTCGTGGCAAATATGAGCCACGAAATCCGCACCCCGATGAACGCCGTACTGGGGATGACCACGCTCCTGCTCAACACGGCGCTCACGCCAGAGCAGCAAGACTTCGTTGAAACGATTCGCCTCAGCGGGGATACGCTGCTCACCATCATTAACGATATCCTGGACTTCTCGAAGATTGAAGCCGGGAAAATGGAACTGGAGGAATACCCCTTCCACCTGCAAACCTGCATCGAAGATGCGCTGGACCTGGTGAGCACCGCCGCGGCAGAAAAACGCCTGGACCTCGCCTACCTGATTGATGAGCACTCCCCGAAGTGGCTGATTGGCGATATGACCCGGCTGCGGCAAATCCTGGTCAACTTACTCAACAATGCTGTCAAGTTTACCGAGCAGGGCGAAGTGGTCGTCACGGTGAAGAGTCGGGTAGTAAGGGGCGGCGTTGGGGGCCGGGGGGCAGGGGGCAAGGCCGATTTCCCAGATGACACGGGCCGAGCAGCAGGCGCGTGGGAGGGGGCGAGCTTCGGGGATGAAGATGAAGCGGGAACCCGACCCCCAATCTCCCCCGACCCCCGACCCCGGTACGAAGTCCATCTGAGCGTGCGCGATACGGGGATTGGCATTCCCAGAGAGCGCCTCGACCGACTCTTCCAGTCGTTCAGCCAGGCCGATACCTCCACCACGCGCAAATATGGCGGCACCGGGCTTGGCCTGGTCATCAGCAGGCGGCTGGCGGAAATGATGGGCGGGACGATCCGGGTCGAAAGCGAGGTTGGCAAAGGCTCAACCTTCCATGTCACGATTCTCGTTCGGGAGCACCGCCCCAGAAACGGAGCGTCCGTGCCCGGCCACTCTCCAGAACCGCACGAATCCGAACAGAAGCAGAGTCGCGCCGCGGCTATGCTATCTGGCAAGCGGGTCCTCGTGGTAGACGACAACCAGACTAACCGCTTTGTGCTGCTCCGTCAACTCCAGGCCTGGAACATCATCCCCTGCGGGGTTGCCTCTGGGCCGCAAGCGCTGGAACTCGTCCGTCAAGGACAAACATTCGATGCGGCCATTCTCGACTGGCACATGCCCGACATGGACGGGCTGACCCTGGCTCAGGAACTTCGCCGTATGGGCAAGCAACGCCCATCCTTTCAGACCATCCCGCTCGTGCTGCTCCCCTCGATGGAGCCAGGCCACCAGGCTATCCGCGATTCGGGCATCGCCTTCGCGACCATCCTGACCAAGCCGGTCAAGCCGGCGCTGCTCTACCGCGCCCTGGTCAGAATCTGGGGAGGGGAAGCGGCACCGGTAGAAACGCCCGTTCAGCCCATCTTCCAGATTGATACCCAGATGGCCTTCCGCCACCCCCTGCGCCTCCTGGTTGCCGAAGACAACGTGGTGAATCAGAAGGTCATCCTGCGCTTCCTTCAGCGCATGGGCTACCACGCCGACGTTGCCGCCAACGGCCTGGAAGTGCTGGACGCGCTCGAACGCCAGGTCTATGACGTCGTCCTGATGGATGTTCAGATGCCAGAGATGGATGGAATCGAAGCGACCCGCCACATCCGCGAACGGTGGGAAGCCCCCTGCTCCCCATGGGTCATCGCGATGACCGCCCACGCTCTGTCGGGCGACCGCGAACGGTGCCTGGCCGCGGGGATGGATGACTACCTCAGCAAGCCCATCCAGATTGAACACCTGGTCGAATCGCTGAAGAAAGTCATGCCCCGGACGGCTCGCCCCTGATGGCCGCCAGGATGGTTTCATTGGCGGGCGTTCCGCGTTCAGCAAAGATGATCGTGCCATCCGACCCGACCACGTAGACGGCGCGGTTGATGACCGCGAGCGGCCCCAGGCTCACCACCAGCACGTCATAGCTCCGGGCAGCCGCCCGCTCCCGATCCACCAGCAGCTTGAACTGGAAATCGTACTTCTGCGAAAATTTCTGGTGGCTCAGCGGACTCCCCGGATTGATACCGAAGACTACCGCCCCGGCAGCAGTGAACTCATCGTACGAATCGCGGATGCCGCACAGCTGCCGGGTACATACCGGGGTCTGGTCGCCGGGGTAGAAAATCAACACCACCGCCTGCCCCCGAAACGACGACAGCGTCACCTGGGTTCCCTGCTCATCTTCCAGCGTAAAATCCGGTGCCTGGGTTCCAACTCGAAGCATGGTAATCGTTCCTCCTTCGTTCCATTCCGGTGACCAGGATTCAGACCTCCAGGTCATCCCAGGTAAGCTGATCCATCGTTACCTTGAAAAACTGTGCCACTTTCATGACAAGCTCCAGCGAAGGCTTTCGTTTTCCAATCTCAACGTCACCGATGTGGCTGTGGGAAGTATACCCCAGTGCATGCGCCAGCTCACGGACCGTCATGCCTCGCGCCGTTCGCAGGGTGCGTAGCTTCTCCCCAAATCGTCGCATGATATTCCAGGCACAGATGAGAACAGGTATCAGGGAGACTACCTGGCTATGCTTCACACCTCCAGGTCATCCCGCATAAGCTGATCGGCAGAAACCCCCAAAAAAGGTAGCAACCTTCAGGGCAAGTTCTGCGGTTGGCTTTTTCTTGCCATTCTCAATCAAACTCAGGTAGCTGTTGCTATAGGCAGTATATCCAAGCGTTTCGGCCAGTTCTGTCAACGTCAAGCCATGTCGCTTTCTGAGCACCCGCAATTTTTTCCCGAAGCGCTGCATGAGCAACTTTCAATCGTATTGAGGAAAAACCGCCCCATCCGTTTGGATTGGAACCTGGGTGAACGATCAGGGACTACCTGCCTGTACTTCACACCTCCAGGTCATCCCGCATAAGCTGATCGGCAGAAACCCCAAAAAAGGTGGCAACCTTCAGGATGAAATCTGCCTTTGGAACGCGCTTGCCGGTCTCAACCTGGCTAATATAGCTATTATTGCTCACCGGATATCCTAGCGCTTGAGCCAGTTCCATGAGGGTCATCCCACGGCTTTCCCGCAGAGCGCGTAGCTTTGATCCGAACTGTCGCATAACTAAATTGACAATATACCAGAAACATGTTATTCTGGCGTATGGCTAGAAATTTGGTTACTTTCACTTCCCCCCGTGCTGGTGAATGCAGCATGGGGGGCATCAGCATACTGGCGGGTGTCCGCCTGCACCGGGGGCATGATACCACCAGAATGATGCACCCGCCAGCAAGCCGTGTTTAGCTGTTCAGAAAGGGAACGACCAGTGAACATGAGCAACATGAGCAAGGATGGGCTGGAACCATGCCGGCCGTGCGGCATGAGCGAACAGGAGTTGCGACGGCGCTATGCCGCCACCGCCCCGAAGGTCTACGCCCGCGATGAAATCATTGCCAAAATCCGGCGGCTCAGCCCGGACGCCGTCATTCGCCCACACACCAGCACCCACCGCCTGGCAACCATCCTGGCATGGATACTCTTTCCCCTGCCTGGGCGACGCACTGGCGGCGAGGGCGAGCCGGGAGCAGCAAGGCGGAAACAGCACCGCAAATAATACCGTCACCAGCACCCTCAGAGACCCGCAAGCCTCTTGCAGGGACCGGAAACGCCCCGCGAGAGGCTTGTGTTCGCGCTGAGAAGAAAAGCCGCGTCAGCGTATAGTGTTGCTATGAAGAAGAAGTAACCGCTTCTTCTTGTGCCTCCGTCTCAGCCGTCGCGGCAGCGCGGGGGTTGTCAGGCTTCCGGAGGTAGTGGCGCACCTGGCTCACCAGGATATCGCGGGTCATCTTCAGTTGCGTCTTCCAGGGAGCCGGCGCCATCTTCTTGTGCATATAGCTGTCGAACGTGAGCCGCTGAACCTCCGGGCTTCCACACATATCGGTGAAGACCTCCATCTGGCGCTCGTTACGATACCCCCAGATTTCGAGATAACGCAGCAGGGTATACATGCTCTTATACTTCTTCCACCAGCGCTGTTCATAGGCGCGGAGATGCTGAGCCGTGGGCGTATCCAGATATTCGGCCAGCACCTGGGCCGCCAACTCCCCGCTCTTCATCGCCCAGTAGATACCCTCGCCCGACGTGCGGACCACTAACCCCGCGGCATCTCCAACCAGCAGCGCCCGATCAAACGCCATATGCGCATAGGGCGTCATCGGGAGCACATGCGCCTCGCGGCACACCACCTTTCCCCCATCCAGCGCTGCCCCTAGGCGCGTCTTCAGTTGCTCCAGATATTGCCGGGCCGAACGGGCATACTGGCGGCCAATGCCAACCCCAACGGTCACATGGTCACCCTTCGGAAACACCCACCCGTAGAAATCCGGGCTGACATCGCGCCCCAGATAGAGGTCAGCGGTATCCTCCCAACGCGCCATCTGCGCTGGTGGCAGCGCAATGCGTTCCTGAAGTGCCACCGAGTCCAGTTGGGGCCGCAGGCCAAGAAACCTGGCCGTCGTTGAATAGGCCCCATCGGCTCCGATGACCGCATCCGCATGCACCATCCGCTCATCTCCCTGGCAGTCCCGATAGGTCGCCTCCACGCCTGCGTCTGTCACATAGAGGCGCAGCAACGTGCCTTGAACCAGGGTCGCCCCGCGTTCCTGGGCACGTTCGCGGAGAAAGCCGTCGAAGACCTCTCGCCGCACCATTGCCACATAATCGTGGTCCGTGGGTATGGTGCCAACCACCGGAAAGCGGACCTGACGGTCGCCAGGCGACACCACCAGGCAATTCAGGACCTTGCGATCTATGAGGTGGGACGGCAAGTCGAATTCCTGAAACGCTGCGGGCGGAACAGCCCCCCGCAGGGTTTGGCGCGGTGCAACTCACGTTCCACCATCACCGTCTCGATACCCGCAGCCCGGAGGGTAATGGCTGCGGTTGCACCACCAACCGACGCCCCGACCACCAGCACACGTTGAGTCATGACGATGCTCCTAGAGGGACTAAAGGGCCAGACCAAGCGCCGAAACGAGCATTCCCCAGATAGACAGTTGAATGGCGGTCAGGTTGAAAAAGACCGCATTGGGCGATGGATGGCGAAGGAAGCGCCGGAAGGGGACGATCTGCGCCAGCAGGAGGAGCAAAACCACCACCGCAGCCACCGGATTGCCCCACCAGAAGAGCAGTACCACTACGAGAGCCTGGGCAAGCGACATCTTGAGCACCACCAACCAGGCTGCCACCTTCTCCCCGTACATCACGGGAATACTCTTAATCCCCATCTGGGTATCACCAACGATGCTCTTGAAATCATTCACGGTCATAATGCCGTGGGCACTCACGGAATAGAGGAACGCCAGCGTCGCACTTTTCCAGAGATTGGGGCTATCCCAAAACAGCGGGGCCGCCATGGCGGCGTGTCCGGCCAACCACGCCAGACCTTCATAGGAAAAGGCAACCAGGGCATTGCCAACCCACCCGTTGCGCTTGGCCCGGAACGGCTTCAGGCTATAGGAAATGGCAAAAATCAGGCCGATACCAACAAAGAGGGCCACCTCGCGCCCTAGCAAGAGCGCAATGGACGACCCGGCAACCGTCAGAAGCAGCGACATCACCTGGACGTGGCGCAACGACACCAACCCGGACGGAACCGGGCGGTGGGGTTCGTTAATCGCATCAACTTCCCGGTCACAGTAGTTATTGATTACCTGGGACAGACCACAAAGGATTGGTCCCGCCATCATCATTCCAAGCGCAACCCGTCCGAGAGATTCCAGCGACCACCCCCATGCCCCACTTGCGACTGCGCCACAAAAGAAGGCCCATGCGGGTGCAAGCCAGGTCACGGGATTCATCAGCGCCAGCGAATGGTCAATCACCGCGCTGATGCCCGCTTTCTCCTTCAATCCTGAAGATCTTGATTGCGCGGTCTGAGGAGTGGTTACCTCAGACCGCGCAACGGGTTGCCCTTCCTGGGGCTTACTCACACTCAACCCTTTCCCTATTATCCTGCTAACTGGATCACATGCCGCGCAGTTCAGACGGCAAGGTCGTCTCCTGAACTTCGCTCTCGTTGATCACCGCCCGCGGGATGCTCTGGCGTCCGTGGCAGGTGGTGCAACCAGGCATATTATACCACTCGCCATCAATCTGGCGATAGTGTCGGCGCCGGCCAGGTAGCCCACCCGTGGCAGGTCATTGGGCCGGGACGGCCACGCCAGTTCACCCATGGATTCTGCTGGCGGGTCACGGTGGCCGACCCCAATCGGGTCACCCAGCACGCTCGAGCTGGGAGCGGTTGCCCCGATGGTCTGTTCCTTGGCGATAGCCCCATACTCCGTCCAGTTCTTCGCAATGAAGGTCATCATCAGCAGCATGCGCTGGGCCTTGATTCTGGGGGAGATAGCCTGACCATCCAGCATCGGTGCTTCGGACGTAATCTCATAGTTATACCAGTTCCGCGGGCGTGGCAGTAGGTACAGCCAACGCCCAGGGACCAGGCATTCGAGTTCATCACGTTGGTCTGGATCGTTGCCTGATCAATCGTTCGCGGTTTCTCGAACGGCCAGACCATCGCCAGGGACCCACGACCACTCTTCGGGTTGGCCGGATTGTAGGGTTCGAAGACCGAATAGTTGTAGTAGAGCCAGAGGGTCGCATCCTGGAGCAAGAGCCGCCCGCGCAGTTCTTCGGGTTTCTCTTCGGGCAGAATGAGCGGCACGCCATTCTCATCCAGCGGATCGAGGTTGACGCGCTGCGGCGGAACACTCTTCACAAACTCATCCGACACCCCTTCCATGTGGGTCGGGGTACCGCGCCCGTTGCCAAGACCGCTGTGGCACGTGGCACAGGTTACGTAGTTGCCCCGCCAGTAGGGCAGGTTCACCATATACGTGGCGTTCAGGTCATTGACCAGGTTCATCATACTGCGGGCCGACGTCTTCTGGGCAAACGTATCCTCATTGAAGAGGTAGTTCCCATCGCTCCCGGCATTGACATCATGGCAGTACTGGCAACCGACGGCCAACGCCCCAGAGACTTGTTGCTGCATGTAAGCCCAGGTCTGGGCGGTGTCCAAGCCCGTCAACACCTGCATGTTTTGAGGGTCCGCGAACTGGGCGATGTATTCCGACCCTGCCTGTACCCCCGCCGTCCAGTTATCGAATCCGTACCAAGCCTGGCGACCATCCGGCAGAGTTTCCCCTTCTGGCACATTCGGTTGGGTCTGGGTAATGCGCTGCAAATTCTTTGCAGAGTCATAAGGAGCGGCCCAAACCTTCTCCAGAAGATACGGGTCGAGACCATTGGTATCGGCCCAGAGGGTCTCGTAATCCTCTACCGAGGTGAGACCAGCAGTTATCTCGTTAAACTTATCATAGTTATAAACATACGCAATATCGTGGATCAACCAGATACCAAGAATTGCCAACCAGACAATCCCCATCATGACAACGACAGAGACGGCCACCACGATCTTCCGTAACTGTCGTTGACTCAACTTCCACATGGCATGGGCCTCCTTTTAGCTGCTAACTGAACGCCTGCCTTCACTCGGTTCATGATGAATATCTTCCCAGGTCACGCTTTTTGCTTGCACCATCACTAATCAAGAGGCACCAGGCGTTTTCGTCTCACCATACAAGACACAACACACGACCGCCAACAGGAACTGCTGGCGGTCGTGCGGAGTTCCTGCACCCAACAAATTGTTGGTTTCGGATGTAGGAAACATCCAACAAATTGCTGGCTTACATCAGGCCAAGCGACATCAGAACGTGGTTGAACGACTCAACCGGGATCGTGACCGTCAGCGGGTTGATCCAGTTGAAGCGCGGCGAGCTGAGCAACACAAAGTGAAGCAGCAGAGTGATCATCAGACCGACGACGGCGCACGCAACGCCATTGGTCCTGAATGGACAACGTGGAGCCATAACACCCTCTCCTTATTTTTACAATGAAGTCGGTACCGGAACCGCCTGAATAGCCGCAATACCCCAGTGAGGCCTCCAGAGGAAGCACAGGGTGTGAACAACCAGCGAAATGCACAGGAAACCATAGATCGACTTGGCATAGATGTCGTGCATCAGCCAGTCCTGGTTGTTGAAGATGCTTCGCCACCGTGGTGGTACCAGATCATCCCACTCGTCTTTTGGCTTATCCATAAGAAACTAACCTCCTCGCTTTTCAAGCTTACCAACGAGATTACCTAAAAGAAACCGTTATGCAATCCAACGATTGCCCCAGGGTGTACTCAGGTGGCTTTCCCGGTCTTTTCCCGCTTCGTAGGCTCTAGCGGTTTGGACTTTCTTTTGACCACCCCGACGTTCGCCATGATTATATAGGAAGCAACAGAATTTGTCAATAGTTGCTCCTGAGTCAAAAAAATGGGGGGCCGGGGTGGCCCTTCTGTGGGGTTTTTCCTTTTTCTAAAGGGATAAAGCATCTCCGATAGGCCGGGCGAATCGCCGAAAATGGGCGGGGAGATGCAGTCACAATCCGGGGGAGAATTTTTGCACCGGACGCTGTTTTGTTGTCTTTTTTGCAATGCAAAGGCATGTCCGGCCCATCGGGACATTTCTTCCCAGGCAAATTTTCTTTTTGAGCATTTGAGAATCTGTCCCGCGCCGCCAAAATTTCCCCCAGAAATGTTCAGGCCGGTTGCTCATGCCTGAACCGACCGGGAATGGGGAGCGAAAGTCAGGCTTCTGGCGTCCGATCCGACCCCGATATCGTCCCCGTCGTGGCCCCGGTGGCCGAAAAGCAGCCGCAGCATGTGTGGTATCATGAAGGGCAGAGCTATCCTGGAAGGTAAGGGAGCAGGCATGACACTTCTCATCCTGATACGCCATGCGACCAACGATTGGGTCAAAGGAAGGCTGGCGGGTTGGACGCCCGGCGTGTCTCTGAATGACGAGGGAAAGGAGCAGGCCCGGCGGCTCGGTGAGCGGATGGCCCACCTTCCGCTGGCGGCTATCTACAGCAGCCCGCTGGAACGGGCCGTCGAGACGGCGCAGGCTATTGCGGCCCCGCACCAGCAAGAGGTGCGCGTGGTCGAGGGGCTTGGCGAGGTGCGCTATGGGGATTGGACCGGGGCGGAATTGAAGGAACTGACCTGCCACGAACTCTGGCCGGGGGTCCAGTTCTACCCAAGCGGGACGCGCTTTCCGGGGGGGGAGACGCTCGGCGAGGTGCAGCACCGTGCGGTCGAAACGCTGGATGGGCTGCGGGCGCAGCACGGAGAACGCGAGGTGATGGTGGCAGTGTCGCATGCGGACCTCATCAAACTGGTGGTGGCCTACTATGTTGGGATACACCTGGATCTGTTCCAGCGCCTGGTTATCTCCCCGGCGTCGCTGACGGCCCTGGTTTTTGAGCGGATGGGGCCGCGCCTGGTGGCTTTCAATGACACTGGCTCCCTGGCGCTGCTCCAGGCATTCACGGCGGCCTCCGACCACCCGGAACAGGAAACAGCGCCCCGGACCGAGCAAGAAGCCATGAGGACGGAGGAGCCTGACGATTGAATTGAAATTGATAGGAGGGGAGGGAAAACCGGCTGGCTCTGGCCCGCTTCGTTTTGCTTGCAAAGAGGTAAAAAAGCTGAAAGATAGGGATGAATCAAGAACTGGAATATTCTGAGGACTCGTATGGCAGAATTTACCTACGAATTTGATGCGGTCCACCATATCACGGCCGGAGCTATTGGGCCACCGGGCGAGCGTGTGTTCTATGTCCAGGCTCGCCAGGGCAAACAGCGGCTTTCCTTGCTGGCCGAAAAGGAGCAGGTCCGCGCTCTGGCGAATGCCATTGACCGGCTGCTAGATGAACTGGCCGAAAAGAACCCGCAGCTCTCGACCACCGATGATTTGCTGGTGATGGACATGCGCCTGGAGGAGCCGTTGGAGGCGAATTTTCGGGTCGAGCAGATGGGGTTGGGCTACGATGGTGAGCGGGATATGGTCGTCCTGGTGGTTCAAGGGGTCGCGGAAGATGAAGAGCAAGAAAGTATCCTGGCCCGCCTTTCGGCCACGCGCCACCAGATGCGCGCCTTGAGCACGCACGCGACCAGCGTGGTCGAGGCAGGCCGTCCGATTTGCGGCAACTGCGGTCGTCCGATAGACGCGGAGGGGCACTTTTGCCCCGAACGCAACGGTCATGGCCCGGTGCATCCGTAGCGGAGATGGCAATCGTATCAGGATTTCGAGATTCGAGATTCGAGATTGACGGAATAGTATTGATGACGGATATGGATGGTATAGAGAGATAGATATTGATTGATGGACGAGATGTGAACCTATGAGCCTGGCAGAAACCCACGACATCAGGGTGCTGGAGGCGCTCCGGTATGGGGATATCCTGGTTGAGGGGATGCTCCCTTATAGCAGCAACTTCACGCTGCTGGCCTGGGTCGAGCACGAGGGCATTGGCACGCATGCGGTCTACAAGCCGCGCCGGGGCGAACGCCCGTTGTGGGATTTTCCGCAAGGAACGCTCTGTTTCCGCGAAGTGGCAGCCTACCTGGTGAGTGAGGCCGTGGGGTTCGGCCTGGTTCCGCCCACGGTGATACGCGATGGCCCCCACGGGGTGGGGGCTATCCAGCTGTTCATTGACCACGACCCGGAAGAGCACCTGCTCACCATGCATGGGGCCGGGGGATACGAAAGCGATATCCTGCGCCTCGCTGCCTTCGACTACCTGGTCAACAATGCGGACCGCAAGAGCGGGCATTGCCTCAAAGGAGAGGACGGGCGTCTGTGGGCCATTGACCACGGCATCTGTTTTCATGAGGAATACAAGCTGCGGACCGTGTTGTGGGATTTCATCGGGCAACCCTTTCCCCCCGATGTGCTGCACGCGCTGCGAGCGCTCCGGCAGCGTATCCAGAACCCCCGAACCCCCGACCTGAAGCGGACCCTGAAGCATCTCCTGATGGCTTCAGAGGTCCGGGCCCTGGTCCAACGGCTCGAATATATGATTGCCACCGGAATCTATCCCCGACCGGGGAATGGCCCCGCCATCCCCTGGCCGCCAGTCTGATTGACCTGAGTGACGAGCGATGAGCGAACGACCCTACATTTTACTCGTTGAAGACAGTCCGAGCCAGGCGCTCCAGCTTCGACTGATGCTGCAAACCTTCACCGACTATGACATCTCCGTCATCAGCGACGGGGCCGAAGGCTGGAGACAGGCATGTACCCGTCATCCGACGCTGATTCTCCTGGATATCAACCTGCCTTCACTCGACGGGTTCCAGATATTGAGCCGCCTGAAGCGCAACCGCGCCACCGCCCACATCCCGGTGATTATGCTCACCACCAGCGACAGCGTCAGCGATGTCGAACGGGCGATTGAACTGGGGGCGAACGACTACCTGTTCAAGGACGACTGCCTGTTCAAGTCCGTGCAGGCTCGCAACCAACTCTACGCCTCGGTCGGGCAATACCTCAACCATGGGAAGGAGGAGACGGCGTAGGAGCAGCGCCACACCGGCCACCTCCGCGACCAGCAGGCTTCCCCATCGTCTTCCCGCAAGGCCCCAATCCGGGATGAGCCGGCAGTGAGCAACCATGCTATAATCTAAGGGCAAGCAGCCATACCCTTTTCGGCCAGAAAAGAACGTTCGCAACCGTATCTGACGTATCTTAAAAATCTTCAGGACCTGGGACCTATGGGAAACTACCGAGACCTGCGAAAGCACCCGGAACTCTGGGAGATACTGGAAGAACGCGCCCGCGATCTTGCGGCACAGAAGATAGACACCGAAGGCGGATGGGGAGAAGAAATCCTGGTGTTTCGTCTTGGCGGTGGTCGCTACAGCGTCCCGGCCCACTTCGTGCGCGAGGTGCAGCCACTCACCCGGTATACCCCGCTGCCGGCCACCCCTCCGTTCGTGCTAGGGTTGGTCAATGTGCGCGGCAAGCTCCTGACCATCCTCGACCTTCGCCCGCTCCTCGACCTTGCCCAGACCCCCCCCGGCCCCCAGTCCTTCCTGTTCATCGTGAGCGCCCAGGGGATGGAAGTGTGCCTGTTGACCGATGGAGTCGTTGAGGTTCGCCACAGCGATATCAACCTGGCACCAGCCCTGTCGAGCACGACCGGAGGAGGGGCAACCTGGATACGGGGCGTTGACCAGGACTTGAACGTTCTGATTGACCCCTTGCTGCTGCTCTCCGATCCGCGAATTATCGTCAACTGGGAAGCTGAATAGGGAGGCAGCGATGTTGACCGATGAAGAAATTATGGCCCAGGTGCTGGCCGCCTTCCAAGAAGAGCAGGACGAACACCGCCAGACCGCCACGGATATCCTCCTTGAGCTGGAGCGAGAACCGGACCACCCCCGCCACCAGGAACTCCTGGACCAGCTCTTCCGCGAGGCGCACAGCCTGAAGGGAGGCGCACGCGCCGCAGGTCTGGACGCCGTCGAGCAGATTGCCCACCGGATGGAAGACGTCTTTAGCGCCGTCCGCCAGGGAAAGCTCCAGCTCACCCCGGAAGTGTGCGACAGCATCTACGCCGGAATGGATGCTATCGGAGCCATGATGACCCAGGTTGCCGCCGGCCATCCGCCCAACCTGGAACCCCACCAGGCTATCCTGGACACTCTGTCGCACATCCTGGGCGAAACAGTGGAGAAAACCGCACCCCACGCCACCGCCAGAAAGGCGAGTGTGGCAACTCCTCCGCCCCCGCCCGGAGCGGAAAAACCGCCCCATTCGGCCCCACCCCCGGCCCGGAAATCGCCGCCCCCCCCTGCTCCGTCGGCTTCGGACGACCTGGTGGCCGCAACGAGCCTGACCGTCGCCGCCCAGGAAGAACCCTGGCAATCCCCCGCTCCCCCCCACCTCGTCCCCGGCCCTGCCCCGGAACCACGAGCACCCGCCAGAACCAGCAGAACCACCACCGGCTGGAACCAGCGCAGACATGCCCTGGGACGCCGTCACAACGGTTCGCCTGTCTACCGCAACGCTCGACCACCTGTTGAATGAAACCGGCGAACTGATTACCTGCTCGGTGCGCTCTCAGCAGCGCAGCCGCGAAGCGCACCTGCTGGCCGAACTTCCCATCCGTTGGCGGAGGGTCTGGCGACAGATACGCCCCCTCATCACCCGTATTCAGATGTCAATCCCCTCCTATCAGCCCACCATTCACCACCTGGACGACCGCCAGATGGACCGGCGGGCCGTGGAGCAGGCTGCCGCCCGCATCCTGTCCCACAGCGAGGACGGAGAAAAGGGAGCCAGAGAAGGCTCGGACCTCAGCGCCATATCCGCCCAGATTCCGCTGCTGCTCGACGCCCTGACCCAGGCCAACAACCTGATGACCGAACTGGAACAAAGCCTGACACATCACGCCCGGCAATCCACCGAAGACCACACGCGCCTCTCGGTCGTCACCGACCGGCTGCACGACCAGATACGCCGGACGCGCATGCTCCCCCTGGCAACGCTCTTCAACCCGCTGCGCCTCCAACTGCGCGAGTTTGTCCGCGCTGCGGGCAAGCAGGTAGACCTGGAACTGGACGACGGTGGAGCCGAGGCCGACCGCCAGGTCCTTGAGCGACTGCGCGAAGTGCTGCTCCACCTGCTGCGCAACGCGGTTGACCACGGCATCGAGCCGCCTGAGATACGCACCGCGCACGGCAAACCCCCCGCCGGCCACATCGCCCTGCGGGCCGTGGTGAGCGGCGACTACCTGACCATCAGGATCGAAGATGACGGGGCCGGGCTAGAACTGGACACCATCCGCCAGCGGGCCATCAGTGGGGGGTTGCTGAGCGATGCCGATATCACCCGCGTCACCGAAGCCGAATTAATAGACCTGATCTTCCTGCCGGGGTTCTCCACCCGTGAGGTCGTGAGCAAGATGTCCGGGCGCGGGGTGGGGTTGGACATCGTCCGTTCGCAGGTCGAACGCATGCACGGGCGCGTGACGGTACAGAGTGTCGCCGGGGTTGGTTGCGCCTTTACCATCAGCGTTCCGCTGTCGCTGACCAGTTCGCACGGATTGCTGCTTCGGGTTGCCCACGACACCTACATGGTCCCGCTCGATTCCATCCAGCGTATCATTGCCGTCGCGCCGGGCAATGTGCAGGTGTTGGAGGGCCGTACCTGCCTGACGCTCGACCACCGCCCCGTCGCCCTGGTCCATCTGGCCGACCTCGTTGGCAAAACGGAACGCCCCGCTACCAGAGAAGAACGGCGGTCATCCAGCGAACGCGGACGCGGCCCCCTCGTCAACGGGCGCTCGTCCACCTCGAACTGGTCGCTGGCACTCATTCTGGGGAGCGGCGAACGTCAGGTGGCTTGTATGGTGGATGCCGTGCTGGGCGAACAGGAACTGGTTATCTACCGCCTGCCCGCCCCGCTGCAACGCATCCGGTTCATTGCCGGTGCAACGATTCTGGCCGATGGGAGCGTCGTTCCTATCCTGGACGTGGTAGACGTCGTACGAGCGGCCATTGGCATCCGCCAGGCGCTCAGCTTCGCCGCCGAAGCCGCGCAGCCAGAGCACCGCACCACCATCCTGGTCGTTGACGACTCGATTACCACCCGCACGCTCGAAAAGAATATTCTTGAGGCCGCCGGATATGAAGTGAAACTGGCGACCGACGGCGTTGAGGCCCTCGAAATGCTCCGCCACCTGGCTGAAAACAGCGGCTGTGACCTGCTCCTGAGTGATATTGACATGCCCCGGCTCAACGGGTTCGACCTGACGGCTCAGGTCCGCAGCGACGCCAACTTCAAACACCTTCCGATAGTGCTGGTGACGTCGCTGGATTCGCCAGCCGACCGCGAGCGGGGGATTGCCGCGGGAGCCGATGCCTACATCGTCAAACGCGCCTTTGACCAGCAAAATCTGCTGGAAACCATCGAACAACTTATCTGAATACCGCGAAGGACACCGAGATGTCAAAAACCCGGCCCCGCTTACCCACGGCGCATCTCCAGCCTCTCCCGCAGGAGAAGCCGCCGAACGGCACCCTGCTGACGGTCACCTTTCGCATCGGGCCTCAACTCTATGGTCTCCCCGTCTCTGAGGTCGTCGAGATTGTGCGGTTGCCCGCGCTCCTGACGCTGGCCGGATCCCCGCCAGCGATCATTGGCCTGCTGAACCTGCGCGGTTACTACGTCCCCGTGCTCGACGGGGCCACCCTGGTAGACGAACCGCCATCCTACGATGTGAGCAACCAGATTGTCATTGCCGGGCAAACCGGGCAGGGGATGCAGAAAGGCGAAATGGTGCCGCTCCTGGGGGTGCGGGTGGACCAGGTCGTTGACGTCCATACGTTTCAGACGAACCAGATCACCGCGCTCGACCCTTCGATAGCGGCTCCGCTCCTGCGCGGAGTCATCAACGCCAGCGACCGTTCCGTGTTCCTCTTCAATCTGGCATCCCTGCAAACGATGGTCCGAGAAGCCGTTCCCGAAACGCCCACCGACCAGCTTGAATCTCCCCAGGAACTGGCAACCCTATGAGCAAACGACGCCCCGGCCAACCCATTCGCGTCCTGATAGCAGAAGATTCGCGGTCGCAGCGAGAATTACTCGTCCGGCTGCTCCAGGCCGCCGACCACTTCGAGGTGATAGGGACCGCCGTCAATGGCAAGGAAGCCGTCGAACAGACCTTGCGCCTGCGCCCCGACGTCATCGCCATGGACATTCACATGCCCATCCTGGATGGCTACGAAGCCACGCGCCAGATCATGCAGCAATGCCCCACCCCCATCGTGATGATCAGCAGCAGCCTGGGCAACGAAGGGCGGCGCTCGGTCGAGGCGCTGGCCGCCGGGGCACTGGCCGTGCTGCGCAAGCCCGGCAGTATGACCCGCAACGACTTTGAGGATGACCGCCTGAATATGCTCAAGACCCTGCGCCTCATGGCCGACGTGCCGGTCGTCACCCGCCACCCGGTTCGCCCCCCGCACCACGAAGGGACCGTGTTGTTCAGGAAGGAAAGAAGCCGCCAGGCCGTGCTGGCCGTTGCCGCCTCGACCGGCGGCCCGGCCGCCCTCCATACGCTGCTCTCTGGCCTGGACAAAACCTTCCCGCTCCCCATTCTGGTGGTGCAGCACATCGCCCGCGGCTTTGTCGGGGCACTGGTAGACTGGCTCAACACGTCGCTGCCCATGCAGGTCCGCATTGCCCACCACGAAGAGACCATGCAGCCGGGGTGCATCTACCTCGCTCCGGACGACCACCACCTGCTAGCGGCGCGGGTCGGCACCATCGGGTTGCAACTCGTGTCCCCCTCCGACCGCTACTGCCCCTCCGCCGATACCCTGTTTGAATCGGTCGCACGGGTCTACGAACGTCGCGCCATCGGCGTCATCATGACCGGGATGGGAGATGACGGAGCGCGGGGGTTGCAGCTGCTCCGTTCCCAGGGGGGCCAGACGCTGGCCCAGGACGAAGCCAGCTGCGTCGTCTATGGCATGCCCCAGGCCGCCGTGGCAGCGGGGGCAGTGGGGCAGGTCGAGCCGCTGGCAAACCTGGCCCCATCTATCTTGCGGCGAGTCCAGAGCGGAACCCTCTATGTTCCCGACGAATAGTGCGGAAGAAGAACCAACCATGGCGGCAGAGCCTCAACTCAGCGACACGCTCTATGTCCTCTTTCGGGACCTGCTCAGCCAGCGCAGTGGCCTGTACTACCCCGACCACAAGCGTGATGACCTGGTGCATGGCCTGGCCCTGGCAATGAAAGCCAGCGGGCACCGGTCGCTCACCGACCTCTATACCGATGCCTGCAACAGCGCTGCCGTCTGGGAAGTCATCCTGGCGCACCTGACCATTGGCGAAACCAGCTTCTTCCGCAACAAGCCCCAGTTCGATGCGCTTCGCACCACCATCATCCCCGAACTGGTCGAACGCCGGGGCATGCTCCGGAGCCTGCGCATCTGGAGCGCCGGGTGTTCGACCGGCGAAGAGTCCTATTCCGTAGCGATGCTCCTCAAAGAAATGCTCCCCTCGCTCCAGGAGTGGCACACCACCATCCTCGCAACGGATATTAACCCCCACTTCCTGGCCCGCGCCCGCGAGGGTCTCTATGGCAACTGGTCGTTCCGAGACACCCCGGAGACGCTGAAGTCGCGCTTCTTTCACCCGGAGCAGAACCGCTGGCGCTTGAATGCAGACATCCGGGGCATGGTCACCTTTGCCCGCCTCAACCTAGTCGAAGCCGCCTACCCCTCGATCACCAACGGGACCAGCGCCATGGACATCATCCTCTGCCGCAATGTCACCATCTACTTCCGCGAAACGACCACGCGCCAGGTCATCAATCGGTTCTACCGCGCCCTCTCGCCGGGCGGGTGGCTGATTGTCGGGCACTCCGAACCACAGGCCGGCATCTACCAGCAATTCGAGGTGTATAACTTCCCCAACACCATCATCTACCGAAAGCCGCTCGATGCGCCGCTCTTCACCGCCGAGCCAGGGCCAGAGGCCAACCACCCGGCCACCGCTGCGGTGCTCCACCCTCCGTCACCGCCGGTGGCTGAGGCCGGGCCAGGCCAGAAGGACTCCAGGGCGACATACTGGCCCGTTCCTTTTCCCGCTTCGCTGCCTTCCCATCCCACGCCGGCCCTGCTCACCGGGCCAGCACTGCTGCTCCCTGCAACCCCGGTTGCTCCTGCCGCTCCTGCCGCTTCGCTGCCCATACCGGAGCGACCGGCGACCCCACCAGGGAAGCCGTCTGGTCAGCCTGCTGCGCCACACTCACCAGACCCGACCAGTGCCTCGCTGCTGTGGAACCAGGTATCCACCTGCCTGGTGCGGGGAAACAAAATGGAGGCAGAACACCTGCTCGGCCAACTGCTTCACCTGGAACCCGGCCATGTCCCGGCGCTCACCGCGCTCGGCCAGTTGTGCGCCGACCGCGGCGAGTGGGAAAAGGCGAAATCTCACTGCCGAACGGCCATTGGCTATGACCCGATGCAGATTGAGGCGCACTACCTGCTGGCTCAAATCTATGAGCACCAGGGGCACCTTGACTCCGCGCTGGAGGAATACCGGCGGACGGTCTTTCTCGACCCACGCTTTACGATGGGAAAATTTGGGATGGGGAATGTGTGGCGGCAGATGGGGCGCAACGAGGAGGCTCGCCGCAGCTACCGCAACGTGCTCAAGCAACTGGCAGCGCTGTCCCCCTCCGCACCGGTCCAGGGGACCGAAGGCGCAACGGCCAGCGAACTGGCCGCCTTTGTGACGCGCCAACTCCAGCGGCTCGATGAGCCATAGACCGGGTCCGGCCTCACTTGTCACGGACCCATCCCATGACCGGGTTTACTTTCATCATTTAATTGATGCGGCCTAACTGCTCCGCGCTGCGCTTCATCAAAAGAAAAATGAGACCCAGTTTCGGGTTGGCAAAATCCTTGTTGAAGAAGAGCAGCAAGAAGCGGTCGTTCCTGACATTCGCGGTGTAGATATCGTAGTAGCGACCCTCGTGAACGCTCAGGTGAATGGTTCCGGGGTCGCGGAGCAAGGTGCCCACTTCGAGCGACTGCACACAACTCCTGGTCAGCACCCGCGTAATCGCCACCACATCTATCGCCGGGTCCTCGCCATCCTGCCCCAATACCACCCCGTCCTTATCGGTATAGACCGCAATGTGCGACCGGGTCTGCCGGCGGAGTTCCTCTAGAAAGGGGAGAAGAAAAGGCTTGATGACCTCTGGCAGGGAGCGGCGGTTGATCGAGGGAATAGCCGCCTCCGCGTGGTCGGCAGGTTTCCCCTGCGGTGGGGGGTATTTCTGCGCCATCGCACTGGCCCCCAGCATATCCGCGACGATAGCCCGCAGACTGCGAACGTCAATCGTGCTTTCGGCCACGCTCGCCCGGATGAGCCGGGCCGTCTTCAGTTGCGATTTCGTGACTCCCTGCTCGCACAGCAGCAACAGGCGCATGTCGGGGAACAGGTCCTTCAGCCGGCTGGACAATTCCAGGCCATCATCCTGCTGGCTGAGCGCCACAATGACCAGGTGGAATCGCTGGCGAGTCACCTGAAGTTGGGCCGCGGCCACCGAACCAACGGTGGTAATTTCGTAGGAAATGCCAGCTGCGGGTGGTTCCGAAACCAATACCTTTGCATACCGGCTGCGCTCGGCTGCATCCTCACTCACTATCAAGATGCGGTATTCCATTGAATGCAATCTCTGGCTGACTGCTGGTCGTTCTCTGTGGCTTCCCCAAATACCACGGCGGAAACGCCCCAACCTACCGGTGACATAGCCTCCCTCCGACTTCAATGGTAGCATTGCCGAATAGCCTTGTCAACCGTACGCTATTCCCTCGTACATAGAACGAAACTACCGGCCCGGATTTACCTATTTACTTATAGGCAACAGACCCCTATTGCAAAGAAACACCCCATGCGGTATAATAGAGGAGTATTCTATGCTCCCAGTCCTGGTATCTGGGGAGCATGGGAGGTGTTTGGAAGCATTGTACAAACGAGGAGGTTGCGATGGGTGCCCATGGGAAGCTCACCTACATGGTACCAACGGACATCGTTTTCAACGGGTTCATCATTGGTATCTGGATTGTGGCCGTGGTCCTGACGCTCTTTTTGTTCTGGTGGGCCTACACGACGTTCACCAGCAAGTTCCGCCCCCAGGTTGAAATCAGCGACGAGTTCTACACCGGCAAAGAAGAATTGCACAAGCAAATCTGGAATGTCACCGACCTGAGCAATCTGTACGGGTGGTGGCACTACTAGCGGTCAGGTTCGTTTTCCTCCCTACCTCCCCCTTCGTCAGAGCACCAGGCCAACTGGAAGGCTGAAGGAACCGGCGGTAGGGAGGTTTTTCTGGTCGCTCTTTCCAGACCGGGCGCGACCCGACGCCACAAGCGCCCGCTCATCGCCCCCTGGCTCCTGTGGTGCTCCCCCAGGATTCTCCCCTATTTCCCCATCTGCTCTCTGTTGACCATCTTGCAACCCGTGGGGGTTTCTGCTATTATGAAGCAGTGGTATAACGTGGGAGCCATACGATACCTAGTAGAAGACAAACGAGCATCCGCGGTCACAGCACCTGCCCGCTTGCCCGTTCCTGGAAGCAGGAGCCGCGAGCGCCAGGGTATCCCGCCGATCACCCCGCCACCTGGGGAGAGGAGGAATAGGTGAATAGTAGTGGTCTTCGTATCCCTATTCTCAAAGTTGAAGAGGTCCTGATCGCATCCATTCAAGTCGCACTCCATGACGCGTCCGCCGTCCAGTTCAAAGATGATTTGCTCCAGAAGATCCATGATACCAAGGCGCGTGGGGTCATCATTGATTTGACCGCCATTGATGTCGTTGACAGCTTTATCGGGCGCATGATAGCCGACATTGCCGCTATGGCTGGATTGATGGGGTCCCGCGTGGTCCTGACCGGATTGCAACCAGCCGTTGCCATCACCCTGGTTGAACTGGGACTGGAATTACCCAACGTGATGACCGCGCTCAACCTCGAAAAGGGGTTGGCGGTGATGAAGAACCAGGTCATCAGTCCCGATGAGGAGGAGGAACAGGGCGATGGCACAGGCTAAGGCAGCAGTGATCCGCAGCGACCTGGATATTGTCATTGCCCGCACCCTTGCTCGCGACACAGCCAGGTCCCTCGGTTTTGGCCCGATTGACCAGGCCCGTATCGCCACCGCGGTCAGTGAACTCGCTCGAAACATCTTCCTCTATGCCGGGTCCGGGAGTGTGACCGTCCGAGAAATTGAGCGAGGGCTTCGCAGAGGCATTGAAATTGTGTGCGAAGATCAAGGTCCCGGTATCCCAGATATTGAACTATCGCTCCAGGATGGATACAGCACCTCACGGGGGATGGGAATGGGCTTACCAGGGGCCAGGCGACTGATGGACGAGTTCGACATCCAGACCCAGGCAGGAGTTGGAACCACCATCACCTGCCGCAAATGGCGCTCGTAGACGATGAAGTCAGCTTCACGGCCCCTTCCACCCGGAACGGCCCCATCTTCAGAAACATGGGCAGCACGCTGGAACAACCTTCGTTCTGCCTATGGCAATATCCCCCGCTCTTTTCTCCTGGTCTGGAATGCCTACCCCGCTGGGACGCTCGCCATGGGAGTGGTCACGCTGCTTTCGGCCTTTCTGCCCGCAACGCAGGCCTGGACAGGCAAATTGATTGTGGACACGGTGGTCCGCACCACTGCCGATGGGATGACCCCATCCCACGGGTTACTGGCGGTGTTGCCTTTTCTGCTCCTGGAATTCGCGCTGCTGACCCTCAGTTCGGCACTCAACCAGGGGCGCACGCTGCTTGAGCATGTCCTCCATTCGCGTGTCGCCCATAGCATCAATGCAACGATTATGCACAAGGCGCAGGCGCTTGACCTGAGCTACTTCGAGAACGCCGAGTTTTATGACCGGCTCCAGAACGCCCGCCGCGAATCCGACCGACGCGCCCTGAGCATTGTCAACATGGGCTTTCTGACCATTCAGAATGTCGTGACGCTGGCGTCGTTTGCGCTCATCTTGCTGGCGTTCAACCCCGCGATTGCCCTCATCCTGTTTGGCGCGACCATGCCCCTGTTCATCGCCCAGACCAGGTATAGCGGCCTCTATTTCCGACTGCTGACCTGGCGTGCCCCGGAGTTCCGCCGGATGGTCTACCTGGAACACCTGCTGACGGTGGACACCACGGCAAAGGAAATCAAGCTGTTTGGCCTGAGCGAACCAATGCTCAAACGCTACCAGGATTTGTTCTGGGAATTCCACCTTGAGGATGAAAAGCTGGCAAAGCGACGGAGCGTCATCAGCACCGGGTGGGGGTTGCTCGGAACCTTCAGCTACTACGGAGCCTATGCCTGGATTGTGTGGGTGACGGTGGCGGGGCATATTACCCTGGGGGATATGATTCTCTATATCACGCTCTTTCGTCAGAGCCAGAGCATCTTCCAGGGATTGTTCTACAACCTGGGGCAGCTCTACGAGAGCGGGTTGTTTATGACCAACCTGTTCGAGTTTCTGGATTTGAAGCCGCAGGTCGAAACTTCGCTCCACCATCGCCGGGTTCCTCGCCCGCTCACACAGGGAATCGAGTTTCGGAATGTGTCGTTTCGCTACCCCGGCGAGGATTCGTGGGTGCTTCAGGGGGTCAACCTGCACCTCCGACCGGGTGAGAAGCTAGCCCTGGTGGGAACGAACGGGGCCGGGAAGACCACTCTGATCAAGCTCCTCACCCGCCTCTACGACCCGACCGAGGGGACTATTCTGCTCGATGGCGTTGACCTGCGCGATTATGACCTGGAGGACGTGCGGGCGTGCATCGGGGTCATCTTCCAGGATTTTGTCCACTACCAGGCCACTGCGCGTGAGAATATCGGGTTCGGGCAGATAGACGCGCTGGGCAATGAGCCGCGCATCGTGGCGGCTTCGGAGCGTGGCGGAGCCGACGAAGTGATTGCCTCCCTGCCGCAGCACTACGATACCATGCTCGGCCACTGGTTCTCTGAGGGACACGAGTTGTCGGGGGGGCAGTGGCAGAAGATAGCGCTGTCGCGGGCGTTTATGCGCGACAGTGAAATTCTGGTGCTCGATGAGCCAACCGCATCGCTGGACGCCGAGCGCGAGTATGAGATTTTCCAGCGCTTCCGTGAATTAACCGATGGCAAGACGGCCATCCTGATTAGCCACCGCTTCAGCACCGTGCGCATGGCCGATTGCATTGCCGTGTTGAAACACGGACAGGTGGTCGAGCTTGGTTCGCACCGGGAGTTGCTCGCGCTCGGTGGAGACTATGCCCGGTTGTTTACCTTGCAGGCAGAGGGCTATCGGTAAGGGAGCACTCATGGTACAATAGTTCCATACGCTCCTATCTCTCAAATCCCTCAAGCACGCGGCGACCCTGGGCAAAAGGAAACCGAACGAAAAGAACCGAATGAAGGAGGGTCAACCTGATGACAACCGAACCTTGCGAAGTGGCACACCTCGCGGAACGCGGGGAACCCGACCGCTCCCCCGCGCTGCTGCTCCCCCCCGACGCGTGGCCCCATCTCGACCAGTTGGTCACGGAGGATGATACCCCGGTGGATAACATTTTCTCTGAGAAGCAGCAACGCCTGCTCACCGAAACGCTCTACACCTCCTGGGCCGGGCCGGGCAGCGGCATGCCCTTCCTCGCCCTCGCCAACGTGGGGGTGTTCTACGCCGCGGAGGCTCCCCCGCTGGTGCCCGATGTGCTGCTCAGTGTGGGGGTGCAGGCTCCCCCCGATGTCTGGAAGAAGACCAACCGCTCCTACTTCATCGCGAGCTATGGCAAGCCACCCGACGTCGTCGTGGAGATTGTGTCCAACCGCAAGGGTGACGAGGCCGGCAGCAAGTTCGCGGACTATGCCAGCCTCAGGGTGCCCTACTACGTCATCTTCGACCCGTCACGGCGGCTCAAGCAGGGGGTTTTGCGGGTCTACCAGTTGAAAGGAGCGCGGTACGCGCCCCTCCCGGCGGGGAAGCTGGCAGGGGTTGAACTGGAGTTGGTGCTCTGGAATGGCTCCTTTGCCGACCTGCCCGCGACCTGGTTGCGCTGGCGCGACCGGACGGGCACCCTGCTCGCCACCGGCCAGGAGCAGCGCCAGCGCGCCGAGCAGGAACGCCAGCGCGCCGAGCAGGAGCAACTACGGACGGAACGAGAACGCCAGCGCGCC
>JAAUSY010000135.1 GCA_012032475.1 Chloroflexaceae bacterium | reverse complement strand
GCTGGCTGATGGCGCACCCGGCGGAGGCGGCCACGCTGGGCAAAACGGGCTTACGGATGATGTGCCAGCGCCGCTTCAACCCGGAGGAGATGATTGCCAGAACGCTGGAAGTCTACCATCGAAAGGCGTAAGGTAAAGAAGGAAAGGCGAAGAAAGTGAACGCAAAACTCTTCTGGCTGGCCGTCGGGAGCATCATCTATACCTATGCCGGGTATCCTGCCATCTTGACGCTGCTGGCCCGTCTGCGCCCCCGGCCCCGTCCCTTCCCACCGCTGGAGCCAGAGCCATCGCTCACGCTGCTCATTGTGGCCTACAACGAGCAAGAGGTGATTGCCCGCAAGCTGGAAAACAGCCTGGCGCTGGATTATCCCCGCGAGAAGCTCCAGATCCTCGTGGTGGCGGATGGCAGCGACCAGACCCCCGATATCGTTCGCACCTACGCCAACCAGGGGGTCGAACTGGACTACCGCGCCGAGCGGCGGGGCAAGATGGCCGCCATCAACCGGGCCATCCCCCTGGTGCGGGGCGAGCTGGTAGTCTTCTCCGACGCCAACAACCTCTATGAGCCGGGTGGGCTGCGCCACCTGGTTGCGCCCTTTGCCGACCCCACCGTGGGGGCCGTGACCGGCACCAAGGTGATAACGACCGGTGGTCAGAAAGACGCTCTGGGAACATCCGAAGGTCTCTACTGGAAATACGAATCGTTTATCAAGGAGCAGGAAACACGGCTTGGGTGCTGCACCGGCGTCCTGGGCGAGATGCTGGCGGTGCGGCGCTCCCTGCTCGAACCCGCGCCCGAAAGCGTCATCAATGATGATTTCTATATCGCCATGCGGCTCACCCGCCGCGGCTACCGCGTGGTCTATGCGCCCCTGGCTCGCTCGTTCGAAGCGGTCTCTGCCTCGGCGCAGGACGAACGAACCCGCCGCGCCCGCATTGTGGCCGGGCGCTACCAGGCCATTGCCCTGGCTCCCACCTTCCTGCCGTTCAACCGACCGCTGCTCATCTGGCAGGTGGGGTCGCACAAGTTCTTGCGACCGCTCGTGCCCCTGGCAATGGTGGCGGCGCTGCTCACTAACCTGTTCGCTGTGCTCCGTCCCGCGCAGGCCAGGACGACCGCGCACCCGCTGTGGAACCTCGCTCCTCCCTTCAACTGGCTCGTGCTGCTGCTCCAGGTGGGGTTCTATGCGCTGGCATGGCTTGGGGGGCGGAAGAAGTATGGCGGGGTGGTCGGAAAGGTGCTCTACCTGCCCACGTTTCTCGTCCACAGCAACCTGGCAACGCTGGCGGGGTTGTACCGCTTTCTGACGAAGCGACAAAACGCGCTCTGGGAGCGGGTGCAGCGGCGTATGAGCTGAAACGAGCAGCAACCCGGCGCCGGGGCTTCGGGAGCAGGGAGGTGTCCATGATGATGTTTGACCGTTGGTACAACCGGGACCAGCTGTCCCACCGCTGGTGGGCGTTCCTGGTGGGTTGGGGAGTGCTCTGGCTCCTGACCAGCACGCTCGGTCCGGTCCCGTTGCGCGCCCAGGAGGGGGAAGCCCCCCGCTGCTTCGCAGAAACCGGGCAGTGCATTGATGGTCCCGTGCGCCAGTTCTGGGAGCACCATGGAGGGGTTGCCGTCTTTGGCTTTCCCATCACGGCGCAGCGCGAAGAAATCATCAGTGGGCAGCCCTTCCAGGTACAGTGGTTCGAGCGAGTGCGCCTCGAACTGCACCCGGAAAACCCGCTTCCCTCCCACGTCTTGGTGGGTCGCCTGGGGGCCGAAGCGGTTGAACGGGCCCGCGCCGCGGGAGTATGGAACCCTCCCCCGCCAGAGCCTCCGATGCCTGGATGTCTCGCTTTCGACACCGGGTGGAACGTTTGTGGGGATATCTTGCAGGCGTTTCTTGCTGCGGGGATGGCCCCAGAACGCGCCGGCCCCCCCGATGTTGCCGCCAGTGTAGCATTGTTTGGCGAGCCGGTGACGCCCCTGCTTGCTCTGACCATTCGCGGACAACCCTATACCGTCCAGTGGTTCGAGCGGGCGCGGTTCGAGTTGCACCCGGAGCATGCCCCTCCCTACCAGGTGCTCCCCGGCCTGCTCGGTCGTGAATTCCTTGCGGGAGCGAGCTATTCGGAAGTGGCGGCGGAAGAAGGAGGGACGTGGAGTGTGGTGGCTCGTCCTTCTCCCCCACCGACCCCGACCCCGACCACTGCCTCCTCTTCCTCCGAACCAGCGGTGACCGAAACCGCGCCAGCGGGGGCGACCAGTGCGGCTTCAGCCGCCTATGAACGGGGGCAGGCTGCTCTGGAGCAGGGAGATATTGACCGCGCCCTGGAAACGTTCAATGAGGCTATCGCCCTCGACCCCACCAGCACCTGGGCCTACCTGAGCCGCGGGCGGGCCTACGTTGCGCAGGGAGCGATGGATCGCGCCCTGGCCGATTTCAACCAGGCCATTGCGCTGGACCCCACCAACACCTGGGCCTACCTGAGCCGCGGGCGATGGTTTGCCCAGATGGGCGAACCGGACCGCGCCCTGGAAGACTATTCGCAGGCCATTCTGGCTGACCCGTCGAACCTCTGGGCCTACCTCACCCGCGGCAACGCCAATCTTGAAGCCGGAGCGCCCGACCGCGCCCTGGCCGATTTCGACCGGGCTGTTGCGCTCGAACCGCAGAACGCCGAACCCTACCTGGCCCGCAGCAACGCCTACGCCCGGCTTGGGGAGACTGGTGCAGCCCTGGAAGATATCAACCAGGCCATCGCGCTGGCTCCCGATAACCCCGACCTCTATCTTGCCCGCGGGGATATTTTGCTGAGCGAGAGTGCCCTCGACCGCGCCCTGGCCGATTTCAATCAGGCCATTGCGCTGGCTCCCGATAACCCCGACCTCTACCTCACCCGCGGAGATATCTACGCCGATTGGCAGGACCCTGACCGCGCCACGGCGGAGTATGAGCAGGCGGCGACCCTCAGCACCCGCGCCATTGAACGCGATGCCACCCGCGCCGAGTCCTACCTCACCCGTGGCCGGGCCTTCTTGAAACTGGGGCACATTGACCGCGCCCTGGCCGATTTCAATCAGGCCATCGCCCTTGAGCCAGACCGCGCCGAAGCGCTCTACCGGCGGGGGAGTGCCTACCGCGAGCAGGGCGACCTGGACCGTGCCCTGACCGACCTGGACCGCGCTATCATGCTCGATGCAGGGAACGCCGCGGCTTTCTATGAGCGCGGCAAACTCTTCGAGGCGACCGGGCATATCAGCGAGGCCCTGGCAGACTACACCAGCGCCATCACGCTCAATCCATCCAACTACTGGGCCTATCTCAACCGTGGCGACCTCTTCTTCAAGATGCGGAGCGACGACCAGGCGCTGGCCGATTATACCCATGCCATCACCCTCCGCCCCGGCGTCGTTGATGCCTACCTGTCCCGCGGCAAGGCGCTGCTGGTGCTTGGCCGGCCGGCGCAGGCATTTGCCGATTTCGATCAGGCTATCGCCCACAACCCCACCAGCACCGATGCCTACTACGCCCGCGGCGATGCCTACCGCGAGATTCAGCAGCCTGACCGGGCGGATGCTGATTATGACCACCTCATCGCCTTCTACACCCAGGCCATAGAGCGCCAGCCGGACCGCGCTGCGGCCTACCTGGGCCGCGGGCGGGCCTATGAGCACAAGGGAGAAGGCAAACGCGCCATTGAGGACCTGAGCCACGCCTTGCTGCTCGACCCCACCAGCGCCGAAGCCTATTTTTCGCGCGGGGTTGCCTATGCCGGGCGCGGGGAGCACGACCGCACGCTCGAAGACTGCGCCGCGGCGATTGCGCTCGACCCTGGAAATGTGCGCTACCGCCTGTTCCGCGGCAACCTCTATAGCTGGCTTGGCTATGTGGAAGGCGCTCTGGCTGACTATACGCAGGTGATTGCGCTCGACCCCACCAGCGTTCAGGCCTACCTGAACCGCGGGGATGTCTATCTGCGGGAGCAGGTCAATCAGCCCGAACGGGCACTGGACGACTATACCAGCGCCATTGCCCTCGACCCCTACCACGCCGAAGCCTACTACCGCCGGGGGCGGTTCTTCCTGGTGCGGGGAGCAAACGACCACGCCCGGCCTGATTTCCTCCGGGCCCTGGCCCTGGCCAGAGATGAACAGCTCTGGCACGAAGCCCACAAGTATTTGCAAAAGGCCGGGGGAGCGCTTGATGGGCGATGAATGATACCAAATCTACCCGGATCGCACCCCTCGCTCAAAAATCTTCGCCAGCATATCCGCAATGGTGGCCGGGTTGGGGATGCCCGCCCTGCTCTTATGCCTGATATTCAGGGCGTGAATCAGAGCAAAGAACGCCCGCGCCACAATAGCCAGGTCAAGGTCCGCGGCAATCTCCCCCTGGTCAAGGCTCTTCTGCACTAGCGCTACAATCGCCATATCAATCTGGTCCAGGAGCGTGTGGGCCTCCTGTGTTCGCAGAGAAACGCAAACAGTTCCGGCGTCCAGGGGCGAAGCGTCAGCGCCTGCATATCAATCTGGTTCTGGATAATCACCTTCAGCGCCAGCACGAGCCGCTGGAGCGGAGTTTGCCCGGATGGCTCTTCTCCAAGCACGTCAAGCACCTGCTGCAACTTTCTGGTGGCTGCTGCAACAATCAGCGCATCTTTGGTGTCGAAGTAACTGTACAGCGTTGGCTTGGATATTCCAACGCGGGCTGCCAGTTCGTCCATAGACATCAGGATGTGTCCCTTCTCTGCAATCAGATTCTGGGCAGCCTGGATAATCTCATCTCGGAGCATCTGGCGACGCCGTTCTCGAAGCGACGGGGTAACGGTCATAGGTCATAATCCTGAAAGGTTGGCTTTCTGCTAGAACCAGAAATCGGAACCAGAACGACAACCATTTGAACTTGCGAGTAAAGCAAAATTACGGTATAGTATCTACAGTATACAGGAATACGGTGTAGGCAGTCAACTTACGCCAATGCTACACCAACGATACCAGGGTTCAACTATTCAACCAGTCAGCGATTGACGATTGTCAGAACCTCGCTCCCGCCAACGCGATGGGTTCAACGTTCCTCCCAGGAGGAACGGGCCGGGAGAGAGGTTCTCAAAGTGCCGGTCCATTTTATTTTATGAGAACCAGAGGAGGGTCCGGGCGATTCGTGTGCCTGTACCCTCCTGGATGGGAGTCATCCAAATGAGCAAGAAACCTGCGCCAAAGCTGAAGGGGGTCGCAATTGCCGATACCTCCATCATGCAGCCCGTTTTTGTCACGATGGTCATGTTGCTGCTCATCGTGTTGGGGTTGACATCTTATGCCAGCATGCCCGTCAACCTCTACCCGGACTTTGAGATACCGGTGGTGGCGGTCCAGCTCATCTACCCAGGGGCCAGCCCCGACAGTGTGGCTGACCAGGTGACCGAGCCGGTTGAGGATACCTTGATATCCATCAGCGGGGTCAAAGACATCACCTCGCAATCCTTCGAGGGGGCCAACCTCATCACGATAGAATTTGAAACCGGGGTGGATGTTGATGTTGCGGAAGAAGATGTTCGGAGCAAGGTGAACGCGATGCTCCCCGCGCTTCCCCGCGAGGTCGAAGATCCCCTCTTCTTCAAGTTCGACCCCGGCGAGATCCCGGTCATTTCCCTGGCAGTCTCCAGTGCGGGGGAACGCTCATCGGTTGAATTGCGGCGGGTGGTTAAAGATGACATTGTCCCCTTCTTGCAGCGTATCCCCGGTGTCGGTTCGGTGACGGTCAGCGGCGGGCAAGAGCGCCAGATTAACGTTCTCCTCGACCTGGAGAAAATCCAGGCCCGGCGCATCCCACCATCGCTGATTACCCGTGCGATTGAGCAGGCCAATGTCAACCTGGGACTTGGGAACCTCGAAGCCGGGGCCCAGAAAATCAGCCTGCGGGCCCCCAGTATGATCCAGGACCCCCAGGATATCGCTGATATCCAGATTACGGGTACCTCCTACCGCATTGGCGACGTGGCACGGATCGAAGATGGCATTGCCGAAGTCGAAACCTATTCCCGAATCAATGGCAAGGAAGTTATTCAGGTCAGCATCATCAAGCGGCCCGATGCCAACGTGGTCGAGGTGGCCCACGGGATACGCGAGGAGCTTGGGAAGATTTTCGAGCAATACCCCGACCTGAGCTACACCATTCCGCTGGATAGCTCGACCTTCGTGGAGGACTCCGTCCACGGGGCTATCGAAGAACTGATCGTTTCCTCGCTCGCGGCGATGCTCATCGTCTTTGTTTTCTTCCGCAATCTGCGCAACACGCTGGTGACAATTATCGGCCTGCCGGTCATCCTGATTGCCACCTTTGCCGCGATTACGCTGTTTGGTTTGACCATCAACGTCATCACTCTGATGGGACTGTCGCTCTCGGTGGGGTTGGTGATTGATGACGCTATCGTTGTGCGGGAGAATATTTTCCGCCACACCGAAATGGGCAAGCCGCCAATCATCGCCTCCAGCCAGGGAACCGCCGAAGTGTCGCTTTCGGTCGTCGCAATGACCCTGACGATTATTGCCGTTTTCGTTCCCGTGACCTTCACCACCGGAATTCCGGGCATCATCTTCAAATCATTCGGTATCACGGTGGCCTGTGCCATGGCTATCTCGCTCATCGAGGCGTTCACGCTCGCCCCGATGACGTCGGCGCACCTCTTCAAGGAAGACGCCAAAAATCGGGAGCGATGGGAGCGCAAAGAACAGGCGGCGCGGGAGAAACGACGCGCCATGATGCAGGCCGGGGTGGAAGACCCCTCGGAAGAAGCCGACGAGCAGGTTGACCTGTCGGAACTGGAAGGCGAGCATGTTGACTGGATGGGGCGAATCTATGGCTTCTTGCTGCGCTGGAGCCTGCGCTTCCGGTGGGCCGTTCTCCTCATCGCCGTGGTTATCTTCATTGCCAGTTTCTATGTTGCCACGGGGCTTCAGTTTGCGTTTTTCCCAGAGGCCGACCAGGGAGAATTCTATGTCGGGTTTGAGCTTCAGCCCGGTGCCCCCCTGGAAGAAACCAACAAGCTGTCCCTTCAGACCGAAGCCATATTGATGCAGAACCCGACGATTGACATGATCCTTGCCACAGTCGGCGGTGGCTCCGGGTTTGGCGGTGGGGGGGGGCATCCGAACGGTCCGAAATCTTTGTGAAGCTGAAGGAAGACCACCCCCCGACCAAAGAGGTGATGAAGCGGCTCCGTGCGGAACTATCGTTCCTGCCCAGGCTGGCCCTGGGCATGGAGTCTATGGGGAGCAACGGTTCCAGCGTAACCGGGCGAGATATCCAGCTCGAAATCAACACCAACCGGCCCATCGAAGAACTGATTCCCTTCTTGCTCCAGCTCCAGGAGGGAGCTTCGCAGATTGCAGGCGTCGTGGATGTGGACACGACCTTCACGCCGGGCAAGCCAGAACTGAAGATCATTGCCGAACCTGCCAGAATTGGCGACCTGGGAATTACCAACGACGATATTGCCGACTCGGTGCGCACGCTCATTAACGGAACCAAAGCCGGGGTCTTCCGCAAGGACGGCGAGGATGTGGATATCCAGGTCCGCCTTCAGCCGGGTGACCGCGCCAGCATCGAGGATATTCGGAACATCAGTGTACCGACGCTCAGCGGCAACCGGCCCATCGGCTCCATCGTCCGGGTTGAGCTTGCCGCCGGCCCCACCACCATCCGCCGCCAGAATCGCGTCAACCAGATTATCGTCGGAGTCAACGTGGTGGACCGCAACGTGAACGAGGTTATCCAGGAGATGGCAACCAGGCTGGAACACCTGGAGATTCCGACGGGGGTTGAGGTGAACTTTGGCGGCGATACCGAAGAACAGGCCGAAGGGTTCGCCACGATGCTCATTGCCATGGCGTTGTCCATCCTGTTCGTCTATATGGTGCTGGCCTCGGAATTCGGGTCGTTCTTCCAGCCGATTGTCATCATGCTGGCAATGCCGTTCAGCTTTCTGGGGTCGTTCCTGGCGCTGCGCATCGTTGGCTTTGCCCTGGATATCATCAGTATGATTGGCCTGGTGATGCTGATGGGTCTGGTGGTGAAAAACTCGATTCTGCTGGTGGACTTTACCAATCGCCTGCGGCAGAGTGGCCTGAGCAAGCACGAAGCCCTGGAAAAGGCCGGGATGGTCCGGCTCCGCCCCATTCTGATGACCTCGATGGCGCTCATTGGCGGGGCGTTGCCAGTCGCCATCGGCCTGGGCGAGGGGTCCGAAATCCGCCAGGGGCTTTCGATTGTGGTCATCGGGGGGATGATCACCTCGACCCTGCTGACACTGCTGGTGGTGCCAACGGCCTATAGCATCCTTGAGGGGTTGGTGGATCTCTCCGGGAAGGTGCTCCGTGGCCTATCCGGAGGGGTCGGCCAACTGTTCCGAAAGAAGACCCCGGAGGATAGCCGGGCGACCGACGGTCCGCCGGCGACTGTGCCTCCCGCATCCCACCGATCCGCGGAGGACGGGGGGCGGTCGGGAGCAGGAAAAGCCACCCGTGCGGGCGATGGGGCCACCGTGGCCTATGCCACCTCCGCCGCAGGAGACGAACCCATAGAAAGCATTTCGACTTCGACCCAGAAACCAGCTCGATAGCTTGATAGCTCGACAGATGGGAACCAGGGAGCAAAGGAACCGGTGAGGGAATACAGGAGGAAGAGGAAAGGACCTATGAAGCGCAACATCCTGGCAATCGGTTTGATGATCGGGTTGCTGGTCGGTATTCTCGTGGCATGTGGAGCGGGGGAGGGAACCGAAGGAGAAGCGTCGCAGGAGCCGCAGCCGTCTGCGGGTGAGCCTGCGGCCTCCAATGGTGATAGTGCGGAGGCTCCCACCCCCATTCCGACCGTTGATATTGCAGATATTTTCGGGCAGGCCAGCGAAGACACACCGCTCGTTGAGTTTTCGGGGGGAGTGAGCGGCATTGGCGAAGTCGAGGCCGCCCAGGATGCCGACCTGGTTTTTACCGTTGACGGGACCATTGAGGAAGTCTACGTCGAAGAGGGCGACGAGGTGAAAAAAATCAGTTGCTGGCTATTCTGGATGTGCGCCGATTTGATCATCAGGTGACCAGGGCAGAAGCGTCCCTGGTTATTGCCAAGGCCAACCAGAGTGCCCTGTTTGAGGAGCCGCGAGCGGCAGATATAGCCGTAGCCGAAGCGCAGATTCGGCAGGCTGAAGCGGCACTGAAGCTGGCCCAGGCGCAGAAGGCGGCCCTCTTCGAGTCCCCGCGAGCCGCCGATATTGAAGCGGCCAACGCCCAGATTCGGCAGGCCGAAGCGTCGCTGGCCTATCTGCTCAGTATGCCCGAAGAGGTGGATGTGCGGGCGGCCCAGGCGGCGCTGGAACTGGCGAATGTCAACTTGCAGGCCACCCGCGACCAGCTTTCCCACGCGAAGACCCAGGCAGAGTTTCAGGTCAAGCAGGCAGCCTACCAATTGACCCAGGCGCAGTGGAATTACGCCCTGGCGCAGCGATACTGGGAGCATGCGGAAGACGAAGGCACCGACCCCCTCGTTCCTGAAACGGTCAATGCGCTGACCGGTCGGTCGTCGGACAACGACTTGAGCGGGGGACAGGAAGCGCAGTATCGGGCGCACTATGAACAGGCCAAAGCGGCCATGGAGCAGGCAGAAGAAGCCGTTCGTCTGTCTCTGGTGGCCTCCGAAGGGGCCCGCAAGAGCGAGGTCACCGGGGTGCAGGCGGGCGAGCAGCAGGTGGTGCAGGCGCAGATTTCGCTGGAGCGCGTGCTCGACCAGCCCAATGAGCACCAGGTTGCCCAGGCGCAGGCGGGGTTGGACCTGGCAATTGCCAACCGCACCCGCCTCAACCCCGACCCGACCGGAGCGCAGATTGCCCAGGCCGACGCCGGAATTGCCCAGTCCCTGGCCGCCGTGGACCTGGCGGTGGCGAGCCGGGATCGGCTCAACCCCGACCCCCAGGAATCGGAGCAACTCCGGGCCGAAGCCTACATTATTGACGCGGACTCGGCGCTCGAACTGGCAAAGCTCAACCGCGAATATGCCGAACTGCGGGCCCCCTTCGGCGGGACCATTGCGGAAATCAACATTGATCCGGGCGACCCGGCGATGACCTCACGGGATGCCGCCATCAAAATCGTTGATGTCAGTAACGTATACGTGAGCGTTGACATTAGCGATGTGGATATTTCAAAGATTGACCTCGATCAGCCGGCGTCGGTCTATGCCGATGCCCTCCCCGGCAAGGTCTTCACGGGCAAGGTGAGCTACATTGCGCCCACGGCAAAAGTTGAGGGCAACATCCGCACCTACGAGGTAAAAATTACCCTGGATGACACCACCGGACTGAAGCCGGGGATGTCCACCCGCGTGGAGATTGAAACGCAAGAGTGAAAGGTCCACCCCGGTGCTCCACTCCACGTCCCCGGACCCTGCCGCCTTTCTGACCACCACCCTGCGGCTTGCCCCGTGGGGTGGCGTGGTAACACGCATCCTGGCGGCAGCCGTGCGGGCCGTTGAGCCGGCTGCGGCGGTGCGGCGGCACGTCCGCCGGGACGGTCCGCTGCTGGTGGTGGGCAGCCAGACCTATGACCTGCGTCAGTATGAGCGGGTGTTCCTCGTTGGGGCGGGCAAGGCCGGCGCACCGATGGCGCGGGCGCTCGGCAGTCTCGTCGGGGATGCCCTCACCAGCGGGGTGGTGGTGGTCAAGGCCGGCGCGGAGGGAGCGACCGCAGAAGCCGCAGTAGGAGCAGCAAGCACGGAACTGGCAGGGGAAGAAAGTACCCAGCGCAGCCTGCCCCTGACCTTCCTCCCGGCCCGCCATCCGCTGCCCGACGAGCGAGGGGTTGCCGCAACCCGTCGCATTGGCACGCTGCTTGAGCAGGCAGGCGAGCGAGACCTCGTGCTGGTGGTGCTTTCGGGTGGGGGGTCGGCGCTGCTGACGATGCCCGCGCCGGGCGTTGGCCTGGAAGACCTCCAGCAGTTGACCGCGCTGCTGCTGGCGTGCGGGGCCCGCATCGAAGAAATCAACCGCCTGCGCAAACACCTGGACCTGGTGAAAGGCGGGGGATTGGCGCGGCTGGCATTCCCGGCCACGGTGGTTTCCCTCATTCTTTCCGACGTGGTGGGCGACCCGCTGGATGTGATTGCCTCTGGCCCGACGGTGCCCGATCCGACGACCTTTGCTGATGCCTTCCAGGTACTTGAGCGCTATCACCTGCTCGACTGTGCCCCGCCGGCTATCGTGGCGCGGTTGCACGCGGGGATGCGCGGCGAAGCCGCCGAGACACCGGGCGAGGGAGATGCCGTCTTTGCGCGGGTGCAGCACGTGCTGGTGGGTAACAACCGCCAGGCGGCCGAAGCCGCTCTATCGGCGGCCCACGCCGAAGGGTTGCACGCGCTCATCCTGACCACGCAGTCCCAGGGCGAGGCTCGCGTGATGGGGCAGTTTCTGGCGGCGGTGGCGCACGAGCTTGCGACCACCGGGCTTCTGGGGAGCCGGGGAGGACCGTCGCTCTGCCGCCCGGCGTGCCTGATAGTCGGGGGGGAAACGACCGTCACCTTGCGCGGCGATGGGTGCGGCGGGCGCAACCAGGAAGTTGCCCTGGCTGCCGTCCGTCCTCTGGCGGGTCTGGCGGATGTTGCGCTGGTGACGCTGGCAACCGATGGAGAGGATGGCCCGACCGGAGCCGCAGGGGCTGTGGTCACCGGGGCAACGCTGGAACGCGCCCTTCGGCTTGGTCTCGACCCGGACACGGCGCTGGCTCGGAATGATTCCACCGGCTTCTTTGCGCCGATTGGCGATGTGATACGGACCGGCCCGACCCGGACCAATGTCAACGACCTGGCTCTGGTGTTCGCATGGCAGGGATGGTATGATTCCAGGGAGAGGCTTGACAATAAGAAATCTTTTCATGATAATGAGCAGCGGCATGGTCCGGGCAAAGGCCCGGTGACCGGTCCCCGTATTCAGAGTCAGAGCTGGAACACGTTCAGTGAAAGGAGAAACAGGTCATGAAGAACCGTATCTGGCTGGTGGGTTTGCTCGTCGGGCTGCTGCTGCTGGTTGCTGCCTGCGGCGGAACTCCGCCCGCGGCCCCTGTATCCGATGGTGGCGATGAGGACCATGAGAGCGAAGCAGAGACTTCCGCAGACGCCGGGGAAGAGGAGATGGCTCCCACTGGCGAGGGGGTCGTGCTGGAAATCGGCATCAAGGGGGAGGAACTGGCGTTTGACAAGGAGACCCTGGAGGCAACCGTCGCTCTGGGAGCGCCGGTCACAGTGAAGTTTACCAATACGTCGAAGACGCAGGAACATAACTGGATATTGTTTGACCACCATGACATGGACCAGGCGTCGGTCTTCAACGACGTGGCCGTGGCCGCTGGTGCCGAAAGCTCCTACTTCCCCCAGGAAGAAAAGTATGCGAACGACGTCATTGCTCACGCGGAGAACCAGCAGCCTGGTAGCTCAACGACAGTCACCTTTGCGGCTCCCGCTCCAGGGGAATACCTCTACATTTGCACGGTGCCGGGTCACTTTGTCGCTGGCGACTGGGGAACCCTGACCATCCAGGCTCCGTAGGCTGGCAGAAACCAGAAGCAACGGAGGGACAAAAGCCAGGGGAGATGGGGCAGTGCCCGGTCTCCCCTGGCCGGTTGCGGTCTCCCTAGCGTGGCGGGGCCGGGGCTTCTTCTTCCGGTGCGGGATACTCTGGCACGGCGGTGTTTGGTGCGGGATACTCCGGGGTTTCTATGGTTGGCGTAGATGTGGTTTCCCCTGGGAGCGGTGTTGCTTCTGGCGGCTCCGGGTAGGGTTCCGACGTTGCGGTTGGTGGCAAGGTCGCGGTTTCAGTGGCTTCGGGGGCTTCAGTGGCTTCGGGGCTTCAGTGGCTTCAGTGGCGTTCAGTCGCTTCAGTGGCGTTCGAGTGGCTT